>JAIFMG010000241.1 GCA_020048645.1 Bacteroidota bacterium
TCGGTGCAATGGGGGTGTGTTTTCATAGTCGTTCTTTTTTTGCAAATGTACAAAAAATTAGCAAGTGTCTCGGGAGCGGTTTAGTATGAAAGCACGCTGACGACGCGGATTTGGCGGATAAATCGGGCTTGCTGGATAACACAAGCCGCTTTCCTGTCCAACGGATGGGGAGTACTTCACTCTTCCATTTTTTACTGCATTTTACGTTCGGAGTTTGGTTGTTTCCCAGTTGCGCATACCGCCGTGAATGCCACCGTGCGCTAAATGCGATCTTGTGGGTATTGATTATCCTTTTCCAAGAAATTAAATAAATCTAGGGGTTCTTCTTTATGTTCAATTTCTTGTAAATAATTTTCCCAAGATTCTTTTGAGATAGCATTGTCAATATTTCTAATTTGTTCGTAATCCATGTTCTGTGCTAGGGTGAACAAATCAATTCGCATCAGAAGCTCTTTTGTGATTTTGCGTTGGCTGTCTTCAAAAGAAATGGATTGAATAAAGTCCTGCGTTTCTTGCTTGTTCAATAAGAAAAGGGTTATTAACGCAAATTCCTTGTTGTCAAACCCAATGAAGTAACAAGTATCGTCCAGCATTATCGCTTTGTTGTTTTGCGGTATTACCAAGCTAAAAGTTGTCGTTTTATACATTCCTGATATGGCCACTTTGTAAGGCTTGAATGAGTAATCACCAATTCCGAAAATTGAGAACTGTGGCTTTCCTTTGTAAATACTTGACTTTCTATCTTTGAAAAAGTCGATATTTCTTGTGAGATACAAATAGGTTTTCGGAAAATTCTCGGCGATCAGTTGCGTTTCTTGTCCGACTTTTCGTTGGGTAATAATCGTGTATTTTCTTGTTTTATTGACAATTGGTGCTTTTAAATCAGAGCTTTTCAACAAACCGTAAACTAAATCTTCTTCCAATTCGAACTCTTCATTCATGTGGTTCAAAAAGTGTCCGTTTCGGCGTTCAAATTCCATCACTTTTGATGCGTCATGCTTCACGCCTTGCCGCCAAACATAAGGACTTTTTCCGTCTATGTAGCTCGTTTTTTCATAAGCATCTAAGTTTGAAACGAACTTTTGCCCAATCCAACCAAACGATTGTTTTTTGGTTTGGGTGTAAAAATCAAATTCATTGCAGATTGTTTCAGGTTCTGAATTTAGTTTGCAAAACAAAAGACTTGCACCTACCGAAACATTGAATTCATCTTTTGCATTGATAACATGTTTTTCAATTTGTCCGATTTGTCTTCTTGCCTTATTTTGTTCATGGATAAGATTTTTTATGACTGTATTTTTAACAAGAAAAGCAAGATTTCCATATTGGGTTGAAAAGTTATCCAACAATGAACATGTGATGTATTCAGCGATGTCAAAATTCCCTTTGCCTGTTATTGCATCTAATCCGTTGTGATTTTTAAAATTTGCTTTTTGAGGTAAATTATCGGAGTTTAATGTTGATAACATCGAATTGGTAACCCAAGGCGGATTGCCCAAAATCAATAAATTGTCAGATTTTATGTTTAATGTTTTCTCGAAATTGAAGTCAAAAATATTTGCGTTAATTATTTCGATTGTTGGTTTATCTTTTTCAGGGTTTCTTAAATAGTAATCGAAAATATTAAACTTAGTTTGCCAAACGTAGGGTTTATGGATTTCAATTCCGTAAACTTGGCGTAAACCTTGAAAGTTTTTGATGGAACTTAGAATAAAATTTCCCTTTCCACAAGTAGGCTCAATTACAATTTCTGGCGAAATTTGTTTGGTTGTCAGCAATTTGCAAACGCTATCCGCAAGCGATAAATTTGTCTGAAAATCACCATATTCTGCTCTGTCAGGTTCTTCTGCCAAATTTTGAAACTCGGATAAGCTAAGATGTAAGTTGGATAATTCAATTTCACTTTCAAAGAATTTGATTATGCCTGAAATTGTACTTATCGCTGAATTGACTTCATCAAGAGCTAAATTCTTCCTTTCCTTAAAAAAATCCACAATACGGCTTATTGTATTGGCTTCAAATATTTTCATTTCCCGTCATTTTATCAACAATACGAGTTGTTCTGGATACATTTTCCGTTCAACATACAATTTGGCCATATTGTAGTCGCCACCGCAAAGCATTTGAAATGGCAAAGCAACCTTGTTTTGGCGGATTGTTCAACGTTCGTTCTGCAAGATTTTGCAAAGTTGCCAATAGCCAAAGCTACAAACTATATCTGGCAAAAGCAAGTGCCTGGGCCATTTCACTGGGTATCCGGCATTGCGTCAGCCATTCGCAAGCTGCTGGTTTCGAGCGTAAAAGCCTGCATTTGCAGAACGCTGGGCGCGATTGGGCGGGGCGGGGCGGGGCGGCTTGCCTTGGCGGGGCGCTCAGGGCGTGCCGCCGGTCGCGTGGACGCGCTGGCCTGGGGCGACGCGCATGTCGCCGCCGCCGAGGACCCGCAGGTTGGCGCAGTCGAAGGCCTCGCCGGGGTACTGGCCCAGGATGACGGCGTTGTCGTTGGCCGTGGGGGGCACGGGCACCCAGCTTTCGCCGTCCCAGATCGTGGTCAGGCGCACGTTGGCGACCTCGCCCGAGAGCTCGAAGAGGGCGTCGGAGGCTTGGGGCGATGAGATGCTGAGGTTGCCCGACACGGTTCCAGCGTCGTAGCTGAACAGGCGGAGGTAGAATGTCGTGCTGGCGTACTGCTCGCAGGCGGGCAGGAGCAGCTCGGGGGCGTAGGCGATGCCGTCGGCCGAAAGCTCGAAGCCGGGCGAGGCCGCGAGGGTGATGTCGCCCATGAGGTCGCTGCCGCCGAGGGTGAAGCCCTGGGGCGCGGAAGCCGTGCCGCGGGAGGTCGCGAAGGGGTCGAAGCTGGCCACCAGGTCGAGGCTGGGCGGGCCTGCGGCCAAGGCGGCGCCTTCGTGCGCTCCGAGGTCGATCAGGCCGTTTTGCAGCCGGGGCAGGCCGCCGCGGTCGGTGGGCAGGCTGTTGAGGGCGTTGTCGCCGGCGTCGAGGCAGGGCGAGTTGCTCTTGAGGCGGAAGTCGCCCGCGAGGCTTGGGGCGGGCGTGGCGCCGAGGTCGAGGGGCGCGACGAAGCGCGGGTGGTTGTCGCAATGGGCCTGCGCGAGGCCGTCGAGCATGCCGTTGGCGCCGCCGCCGAGGCCTTGCACCAGGCAGTGCGAAAAGCTGGGCAGGCTGCCGCGGGCGTTGGCCTCCAAGGTTCCGGCCTGGCCCAGGTAGCGGTTGTTCCAGATGACGCAGTTCTGGAACTGGACCTCGAAGGTGCCGGTGCTTTCGCCCCAGATGCCGCCGCCGGCGTTGCCCGAGAGGGTGGCGTTGACCCAGCGGCTGGCGTTGGTGCCCGCCCCGGTGGTGGAGTTCTTGACGGCGCAGCCTGTGTTTCCGCTGAACAAACCGTTGAGGACCAGGGCCGAACAGGTCGCGCCCTCGTTGGCCTGGGTTTCCATGGCCAAGCCTTGGTTGCCCCGGAAGGTGCAGTTGGAAAGCGTGCCGGAGTGCGTGGGCAGGTTGGAACCGTTGGCCGTGGCCACCAGCGCCAGGACCGACTGGCCGTCGTCGGAGCCGGTGTTGCCTTCGAAGGAGCAATCTTCAAAAACGGGGGCGAAGTCGGAGGTGTTGGTGGTCGAGAGCAGGGTGCTGCCGAAGGATTGGCCGTGGTTCTGGGTGAAATGGCAACGGCGCAGGCTCAGCTCGCCGGTCTTGGTCTTGCCGATGCCGTTGTGGTAGAGGCCTGCCCCTTGGGGGATGCTGCCGTCGGCGCGGCCGTCGCGGAGGGTGAACCCGTCGATGAGGACCTCTCCGGCGTTGGCTTCGACCCAGACCACTTGGTAGGCGTTGTCGGTGTTGTCGCCCGCGACGAGAATGTCGCCGCTGAGGGTGGTCTCGTTGGCCTGCCCGGGGCCGAAGTCGGTGCGCTGGTCGGGGCTGGCCTCGGTTCCGGCGAATCCGCCATAGATGCGCAAGGCCTTGTCGATGTGGAACTTGCGTGTGCGGGGGTCGGTGGGGTTGAGCTGGCCGAGCTCGTTCTTGGTGGGCAGGTACTGGCCCGCGGCCACCCAGATCTGGTCGCCGTTGATGGCGGCGTCGAGGGCGGGCTGGAGGCTGGTGTAGGCGTCGGCCCACGACTGGCCGTTGTTGGCCCCGGTGGCGGCGGCGTTGACCATGAGGGTGCGGTTGCCCTGGGTGGTGAAGGAGGGCGTGCTGTGGTGCCAGGCCCCGTTGTCGGCGAACTCGTAGGCCGTGACGCGGTAGTAGTAGGTGGTGTTGACGCTGGGCATGAACACGGTCTGGCCCAGCGCGTTGCCGCAGTCGAGGTTGTTGTATCCGGCCAGGGGCGAGGCGAAGTTGGAGTTGTTGTCGATGGTCAGGAAATAGCGCAGGGAGGTTCCCGTCTGGGGCGAGCTCCAGCTCAGGTGGGCCACGGTTCCCTCGACGGTAACGGGGCCGGGCACGGGCACGACCATGGCGTAGCTGGGCACGGTGTCGGGGGCGTCGCGCAGCAGGGCGTCCTGGTTGCCGCTGGCGTCGAGCAGCAGGTTGCCCTCGGCCTCGCCCTTGAAGTAGGCCACAAGCCCCGGCTCGCTGCCCGAAAGCTCGGCGTACATTCCGCCCTGCACCTCCTCCTGGGTGCGCAGGTGGTCCCAGACGCGGATCTCGTCCATCTGGCCCCAGAAGTAGGTCTGGAAGGCGCCCGACCAGTACGAGCTGCCGATGACCGTGCCCGTGTCGGTGTACTGCTGGGCCAGCAGGCGCACCGCGTCGAAGACGCCCGCGATGCCGTTGTAGTAGTAGATGTGCTGGCTGCCGTCGAAGGCGAAGACCAGGTGGTGCCAGCGGTTCAGCGCCACGGCGTGCGTGGTGGAGCCGCCCGCGAGGCCGCGGCGGTAGGTGATGCGCCCGTCGGTGGCCACGGCTACGTCGAGCCGCTCGGTGCCGCTCACACCCGAGAAAAGGCGCTGGTAGCCGCCGATGTAGTTGAAGTTGGCCGGATTGGCCCACATCTCGATCGTGTAGGGCGCCGTGAAGTCCACCAGGTCGGCCGGAAGGCTGGCGTTCTGCGCGCCATCCAGCACCAGGGCCGTGCCTTGCGCGCGCGCGACCTGGCACAGGGCCAGCAGCAAAACAAGCATCAAGATGCCCTTGTTGAGGATCGTTTTCGCTTTCATATTTCGTAACTATTTAGGTCATCTCGCATTTGACGGAAAGGAAGTTGTGGCCGTCAAAAGTGTTTTTGAGCTCCCTGAAAATGTTTCTTCCCT
>JAIFMG010000085.1 GCA_020048645.1 Bacteroidota bacterium
CGACAAGGCGGGTCCAGAGGCCCGCGCCGATCGTCGGCTCGTTGCCCCCCAGCGTGGCCGCCGTGCCGCAGACAACCTGGTCAGCGCCCGCGGTGGCTACCGTGGGCTCGTCATTGGTGACGACGACGTCGTCGGAGACGACGCAGCCGTTGCGCGTCACGGTCCAGCGGAAAGAGTTCGTGCCGCTGGTCAGGCCCGTCAGCGTCGGGTTGGCGACCGTCGTGGATGAGAACGTCGCGTTGCCGGCGACTGTCGTCCACGAGCCCGTGCCCCCAACGCCGACGGCGGAGCCGTTCAGCGCGGCCGAGCTCGTGCAGAGCGCCTGGTCGGCGCCAGCGTTGACCGCGAACGAGTTGTTCGTCACCGTCACCGTCGAGCTGCTGCTGCACGAGCTGTTCGCGATGGTCCACTGGAACGTGTTCGCGCCGACGCTCAGGCCGCTCACGGCGGTCGTGGCGGAGCTGGCGCTCGCGATCGTGCCAAGGCCAGTCACCCGAGTCCAGAGGCCAGAGCCGATTGACGGGGCGTTGCCCGTCAGCGTGGCGGCGTTGGAGCAGACCGAGAAGCTCGTGCCGGCGTCGGAGACCGTCGGCAGGCTGTTCACCAGCAGGACGTCGTCGAACGACGTGCAGCCGTTCTGCGACACCGTCCAGCGAAGGACGTTGTTCCCGCTGGAAAGGCCCGTGGCGGCCGTGTTGCGAAGCGTCGCGTCCGCGAAGCTGGCTGAGCCGACGCTCACGCTCCACGCGCCCGTGCCGCCGGAGGCGGGGGCCGTCGCGGAAAGCGTCGTGGAAGTAGAACACAGCGACTGGTCAACGCCGGCGTTCGCCGCAAAGGAGTTGTTCGTCACCGCCACCGTCGAGCTGCTGCTGCACGAGTTCTTCGTAACGGTCCACTGGAACGTGTTCGTGCCGCTGCTCAGGCCGCTCACCGTCGAGTTGAAGAGGGTCGGCGCACTGACCGTGCCCGCCCCGGAGACCGTGCTCCAGAGGCCGGTGCCCACCGACGGGTTGTTGGCCGAAAGCGTCGCCGTCGCGCCGCACACCGACTGCGCCGTCCCGGCGTTCGCAACCGTCGGGGAGTCGTTCGTCACCTTCACGTCGTCGAACGCCACGCAGCCGTCGCGCTGGACCGTCCAGCGGAAGATGTTGTCGCCCTGCGAAAGGCCGGACACAGTCGTGCCGAATGAAGTCGTGTTTGCGATTGTTGCAACGCCCAAGGCCACAGACCAAGTTCCAATTCCACCAGAACCAGGACTTTCCCCACTCAAGGTGGCGGTGCTAGAACATAGCGTTTGGTCTGTACCAGATGAGATTGTGAACGAGTTGTTGAGGATGTTTACCTCCTCTTCAGAAGAACAGGCGTTGTGCGTGATGGTCCACTTGAAGGTGTTAGTGCCAGAGGTCAGGCCCGTCACGCCGCTGTTGAAGGTCGTGGATGAGGTGATACTGCCCAGGCCGCTCACGCGGGTCCAGACGCCCGTGCCGACCGTCGGGATGTTGCCCGCCAGCGTGGCCGTCGTGCCGCAAACACCTTGGTCCGCGCCTGCGGAGGCGGTCGTCGGGAGGTCGTTCGTGACGTTCACCTCGTCGCTGGCGGCGCAGCCGTTCTGCGTCACCGTCCAGCGCAGCGTGTTCAGGCCCGGGTTGATGGAGCCCAGCGTGCTGTTGAAGGCCGAAGGCGCCACGATCGTGGCAGAGCCGACAACAACGGTCCAAAGGCCGCTGCCGCCAATGGCAGGCGCAGTTCCGGCCAAAGTGGTGGTCGTGCTGCATACCGTCTGATCGGTACCAGCGGTTACGGTGAAGGCGCTATTGGTGATGGAAACCTCGTCAAAATAGCTGCAAGAATTGTTCGTGATGGTCCAGCGGAACGTGTTCGTTCCGGAGCTTAGGCCAGTGACAGGCGAGTTATAGGCCAAGGGAGAACCTACGACACCAGAACCAACCAAGCGAGTCCAAAGACCTGCCCCAATGGAAGGATTGTTTCCGTTGAGGGTGGCAGAAGATCCGCAAACATTCTGATCGAGACCAGCATCAGCAACTGTAGGCTCATCATTGACAACAAGAACATCATCAGAAACCGTGCAACCGTTTCGGGTTACCGTCCAACGGAAAGAGTTGGTTCCACTCGTCAAATCCGTAAGGACAGGATTTGGAATGGTAGTTTGTGAGAAGGTTGCCAAGCCAGCCACGACAGTCCAGTTTCCTGCCCCCCCTACGCCAGCCGCAGAGCCATTCAAGCTCGTCGTGTTGGTGCAAAGAGATTGGTCAGAGCCAGCGTTGACAGTGAAAGCGTTGTTGGTGACGATGACATCGTCAGATGAACTGCAAGCGCTGTTGGTGATGGTCCAGCGGAAGGTATTCGATCCTGCGCTAAGACCAGTGACAGGAGAGCTCGGAGAGGTAGGCGTGGTAATCGCGCCGAGGCCTGTCACGCGGGACCAAAGACCAGAGCCGATGGTCGGCGCATTGCCGGACAAGGTGGCCGAATTGCTGCAGACAGCAATATCAAGCCCAGCGGAGGCAACCGTCACGAGGTCGTTGAAAATGGAGACATCGTCAAATGAAGTGCAACCATTTTGGCTCACTGTCCAACGCAAAACGTTTACGCCACTCGACAAGCCAGAGACGGTGGAACTGTGAAGGGAGTGGTTGGCAATGACGGCAGCACCGATGCTAACCGTCCAGGTTCCTGTTCCGCCAGGGGCAGGAGCCGTCGCGGCCAGGGTCGCGCTCGATGCGCAAAGGGTCTGATCAGCACCAGCGCTGGCCACGAACGAATTGTTCGTTATCGTGACGGTGCTTGTGCTCGTGCAGGCATTGTTGGTGATGGTCCATTGGAACGTATTGGCTCCAGAGCTCAGGCCACTGACCGTTGAGTTGAAAAGTGCAGGAGAGTTGACTGTGCCCGCGCCGGAAACAGTGCTCCAAACACCCGTTCCGACCGAGGGGTTGTTGGCCGAAAGCGTCGCGGTAGATGCGCAGACTGCTTGGTTCCCGCCAGCAATGGATGTCGTAGGCAAGTTGTTGACAATCAAGACCTCATCGAAAGCAGAGCAACCATCGCGATTGACAGTCCAGCGGTAGATGTTATTTCCACGCGTCAAGTTCGTGACGGTCGAGCTGAACAAGCTAGATTGGGTAATGGCGTTGGAACCCAAGACAGACGTCCATGCTCCCACACCAGTGCCAGGATCTTCACCGGCAAGCACGGCCGTATTGGCGCAAAGCGTCTGGTCGGTGCCAGCAGAGATGCTGAAAGAGTTGTTGGTGATGACCACATCACTTTGCGAAGAGCAACCATTGTGCGTGATGGTCCATTTGAAGGTGTTCGCACCTACGGTCAAACCACTAACAGCCGAGTTGAAGCTCGTCGGATTCAATACTGTACCCAAGCCGCTCACCACAGTCCAAACTCCACTGCCGATGACCGGGATGCTTCCTGACAAGGTGGTGTTCGCAGCGCAAACAGACTGGTTCGTGCCCGCGTTGGAAGTGGTGGGAAGGTTGTTGATTATGGTAACCTCATCCGAGGCCGTGCAACCATTCTCGGACAAAGTCCAGCGGAAGATATTTGAGCCAGGGTTGATGCTTGTTATGGTCGAATTGAAAGCGGAGGGCGTCGTGATGGTAGCGGAACCAACAACGGAAGTCCACAAACCGGTGCCCGTCGAAGGCGGTGTTCCAGAAAGAGTCGCACCGTTGGCGCACAAAGTCTGGTCGGCACCGGCCGTCACCGTGAAGGCGTTGTTGCGGACAGTAACCTCATCAAAGCTGCTGCAACCATTGTTAGTGACCGTCCAACGGAAAGTGTTCATGCCGCTGGTCAGAGCAGAAACAGCGCTGTTGTATAGAGCAGGTGATGCGACCGAACCCAAGCCTGTAACCACGGTCCAGGCGCCCGTGCCAATGGCGGGCACGTTAGCGGACAAGCTCGCGGTGGTACCGCAAACATTCTGATCAGCGCCTGCGTTGGCCACTGTGGGCTGGTTGTTGGTGATGTTCACGTCGTCAGACGCAGTGCAGCCGTTCTCATTGATGGTCCAGCGGAAAGTGTTGAAACCTGGGTTGATGTTTGAAACCAACGTGTTGTAAAGGGTGGGCTGGGCAAAGGTGGCGGAACCAACCACTGAGGTCCAGAGGCCGGTGCCAGTGGCAGGTTGAGTTCCATTGAGGGTCATGGTGTTCACGCAAAGCGTCTGGTCAGTTCCAGCGTTTACCGTGAAAGAATTGTTGGTGATGGTCACATCATCCTCCAAAACGCAAGCATTGTTGGTGATGGTCCACTTGAAGGTGTTGTGGCCTTGGCTGAGATTGGCTACACCCGAGTTGAACAGCGAACTAACCGAAATGGATCCCAAGCCTACGACCCGAGTCCATTGGCCTTGGCCAATGGTTGGCTCATTGCCATTCAGGGTGTACGTGGAGCCGCAAATTGGGGCGTCAGCACCAGCATCCGCAACCGAAGGCTGATCATTGACGATGGTAACATCGTCAGAGTTGCTGCAACCATTGCGCTGGACAGTCCAACGGAATATGTTAGTTCCGGAAGTGATGCCGGTTATAGAAGGAGCAGCCAAGCTTGTTGAGGAGAAAGTCGCGGACCCAACGACAATCGTCCACTCACCAACTCCGGTCAACGGATCAGACCCAGCGAGAGTCGTGTTGCCCACGCAAAGATTCTGATTGCTTCCAGCATTGACAGTGAAAGAGTTGTTGGTGATGGTCACTTGGTCTTCAGAGCTGCAGGCATTTTTGGTGATGGTCCATTTGAAGGAGTTGGCACCTACGCTCAGGCCCGAAACAGAAGTGTTGCCACTGTTGACGTTGGCGATGGTGCCAAGACCCGTAACTCGGGTCCAGACGCCCGTCCCAATGACAGGAGTGTTACCCGAAAGCGATGCTGTGTTCACGCAAATGCTCTGGTCTAGGCCAGCGTTGGCCGGCGTGGGCAAATCGTTGGTGATGTTGACATCATCAAAGGCGGTGCACCCGTTGAAATCGACAGTCCAGCGGAACGTGTTCAAACCTGCCCCAAGATTGGATATGGAGGAGGTGGGGACGAATGGACTAGCGATTGTTCCTGATCCAACCAGCAATGACCACTGGCCAGTTCCACCAGGAAGAGAGGCAGCCATGTTCGCCGAACTGGCGCACAGAACCTGGTCAACACCAGCGTTCACGGTGAAGGCATTGTTGGTGATGATTACATCATCAGAAGATGAGCAGGCATTGTTGGTAATGGTCCAGCGGAAAGTGTTTCCACCAGAAGTCAATCCCGCAACCTGGGAATCGGCAGCGGTGGGGATGGAAATCGCGCCCGATCCACCGACATTCGACCAAAGCCCCGCTCCGATGGTCGGAGTGTTGGCCGAAAGGGTCACCGTGTTCGCACATACGGTCTGGTCTGCGCCCGCTGAAGCCACGGTGGGCGAATCGTTGATGATTCGGACGTCATCCGAAGCGGTGCATCCATCCTTGGATACCGTCCAGCGGAAAATGTTAGAGCCCGTTCCCAAAGCTGTTACCGTCGCGCTAAAGGCGTTGACAGGAGATACCGTACCAGTGCCGACGACCAGGGACCAGAGGCCAGAACCTGGAGCGGGATTGGAGGCAGAGAGGATGGCCGTGCTGGCGCAAAGGGTCTGGTCGGAACCTGCCGTTATCGTGAACGCATTGTTCGTTACCACGACATCGTCGGTCGAGCTGCATCCGTTGTTGGTAATCGTCCACCGGAAGGTGTTGTTGCCAGAGCTGAGGTTGGTGGCAGACACCGTCGTGGCCGCGGTCCCGGAAAGAGAGCCCAAGCCAGTGATGATGCTCCATGCCCCAGTTCCCACCAGTGGAGCGTTGGCAGAGAGCGTGTAGCTGTTCGTGCAGATGGATTGGTCAAGCCCAGCATTGGCGACTGTTGGAGAGTTGTTGGTGACAACCAAATCGTCATAATCGACGCAGCCGTTCTTGGTGACCGTCCAGCGGTAGGTGTTAGAGCCTTGGCCGACACCTGCAACAGCCGTGTTGTTTTGGGTATCGTTCGCGAAAGTTCCGAAGCCCACGGCGACAGTCCACACGCCGGTCCCAGGAGTCGGGTCAGGGGCGGCAAGCAAGGTGTTGTCGGCACAGATGTTCTGGTCGATGCCCGCGTCAGCGATGAACGAGTTGTTGGTGATCACCACCGCGGCGGCCGAAGAACAAGCATTGTTCGTGATGGTCCAGCGGAAGGTGTTGACACCGGAGTTCAAGCCAGACGCAGTCGTGCTGAACGCAGAAGGAGTAGCAATTGCGCCAGCACTGGAAACCACTGACCACAAGCCAAATCCAACAGAAGGAACATTCGAGGTCAAGGTAGCCGTGTTCTCGCAGACCACTTGCGGCAAACCAGCGTTGGCCGTAGTCGGAGAATCGTTCACAATGGTAACGTCATCGAAGGCAGAGCAGCCATTCTTGGTGACCGTCCAGCGATAGGTGTTGATGCCCGAATTCAGACTAGTGACAGCCGTGGCAGCGGTGGTAGAAGAAGTAATCGCGTTTGAGCCCACGACAGTCGTCCAGGCCCCAGTCCCCGGAGCCGGATCCGAACCGCTGAGAGAAGCGGTGGTGACACACACGGTCTGGTCAACTCCCGAGTTGACCGTGAACGAATTGTTGGTGATGACCACATCATCGCTGGCCGTGCACACTACACCAGTGACTGTCCAGCGGAAAGTGCTCTGTGAGGGACCAAGGGCCGTTACGGTGGTATTGTAGGCAGTAGGAGTTGTGATGGCAGCGGACCCACTTTCGAGCGACCAAGCTCCCACGCCCGATGTTGGCTCGGTGGCTGAAAGCGTCGCGGTTATAGCGCAAACCGTCTGGTCAGAACCAGCGGCGGCCACAACGGTGTTGTTCGTGATGGTTACCTCGTCGAAAGAAGTGCAGCCGTTGGCGGTGACCGTCCAACGCAACTTGTTAGCGCCAGCCCCCAGGGCCGTTACCGGGGTGTTGAAGGCTGAAGGGGACACGATAGCAGATGTGCCGCTCTCAACGGTCCACACCCCTGAACCCGTGCTCGGATTGTTGCCAGCCAAAGTCGCGGAGTTCAGGCATACGGCCTGATCCGGTCCAGCGTTGACGAACACTTTGTTGTTGACAATCAAGACCTCATCGAATGAACTGCAACCATTGGCAGAAACGGTCCAACGGAAAGTGTTAAGGCCAGCTCCAAGGCCCGTCACGGCAGGGTTGGAGATGAGGGCGCTCGAAAGAACACCCGAACCGCTCTCAACCGTCCAAACACCTGAACCAGCGCCAGGGTTGCTTCCGGAAAGAGAAGTGAAATCAACACAAAGCGTCTGATCGGCACCCGCGGAAACAGTCACGCGGTTGTTGGCGATGACAACGTCATCGAAGGCGGAGCAGCCGCCCTTGGTCACGGTCCAGCGGAACGTGTTGTTGCCCGAACCGAGCGCGGAAACACCGCTAAGCTCAGAAGTCGGGTTCGCGAGCGTGCCAACGCCACTGACCAAGGTCCAGAGCCCCGTGGAACCGACAGGAAGATTCGCGTTCATCGTGTAGGTGTCCACGCAGAGGTTCTGGTTGATGCCAGCGTCCGAAACGACCGAGTTGTTGGTAATGACCAAGTTGTCCGATGCCACGCAACCATTCTGGTTGATGGTCCAAGTCAAGGTGTTTGTCCCCGTTCCAAGGTTGTTGACAACTGTCGTGGCCAGGCTCTGGTTAGCGAAGGTGGCGGAGCCAGTGGTGGTCCAAGTGCCGACCCCACCAAGCCCAGGGGCGACAGCCGAAAGAGTCGTGGTGCTCGAGCAAATGCTGACATTGGAACCGGCGTTGGCCAAGAGCGAGTTGTTTGAAATGATGACCTCATCAAAGCCAACGCAGGCGTTCTCGGTGACCGTCCACCGGAGAGTATTTTGTCCTGAACCAAGGCCCGTCACGCTAGTGTTGAAAACGGAAGCATCCGCGAAGGTGCCGAAACCACTCTCGACCGTCCAGAGGCCCGTGCCAGTGGTAGGCTCGCTGCCAGAAAGAATCGTGCTTGCGGCGCAAATCTGTTGGTCGGGGCCAGCAGACACGGTGACCTGGTTGTTCGTGATGGTGACGTCATCGGAGTTGGAGCACCCGTTGGACGTTACCGTCCAGCGGAACTTGTTCACTCCAGAGCCCAGGTTGTTGACGTTGGAGTTGAACAAGGAAGCGGTAACAATGTCACCCGACCCGCTTGTCCTGACCCAAGTTCCCGTGCCCACGTTGTTGCCCGAGAGGGTGACGCTGCTGGCGCAGATGCCCTGGTCGGGACCCGCGTTGGCCGAAATCTGGTTGTTGTTGATAACCACTTCATCAAATGCGGTGCAGCCCAGTTTCGTCACCGTCCAACGGAAGGTGTTGGCGCCACCGGACAAGTTGGAAACCGCGCTGTTGAACTGCGTTGGGTTGGCAATTACGGAAGAACCCGAACTGGTCCAGGTACCCAAGGCTCCAGCGCCAGGGACGTTGCCAGCCAAGACAGTGCTGGACACGCATAGGTTCTGGTCCGGGCCAGAAGAGGCACTCACGCTGTTGTTCTGAACCAACACATCGTCAAAAGAAGTGCAACCGTTGCGAATGACCGTCCAGCGCAGCGTGTTCGAACCGACGCCCAGGCCCGTTACAGCAGTGCTGCTCAAGGCGATGCTGGTGAAAACGGCAGAACCGGTCTCAACTGACCAAGTCCCGGTTCCGGTCCCAGCCGAATTGGCATCCATGATTGCGTTGGTCGAACAGACAATCTGGTCGATGCCAGCGTTGGTGGTGAAAGAGTTGTTGGAGACAATAACATCATCGAAAGCCGTGCAGGCATTCTCTGTTATGGTCCAGCGGAACCTGTTCGCGCCAGAGCCGAGGCCCGTGACCCCGCTGTTGAAAATGCTGGGAGTGGTTACTGAACCAACACCGCTTTGGAGAGTCCAGGTTCCAGAGCCCGTGCCAGGGTTGTTTCCTGCCAAAGTAGCGACAGGCAAGCAAACCACTTGGTCCGCTCCAGCGTTGACGGAGACAGAGTTGTTCACTATGACCACTTCGTCATAGGCGGAACAACCGTTCTCGTTCACCGTCCAGCGGAAGGTGTTGGATCCGGCGCCCAAGGCGCTAACCCCCGAAGAGAAGCTCGTCTCGTTGGCGATAGTTCCCGAACCGCTCTCAAGCGTCCAAAGGCCAGTCCCGACGCCAGGATTGTTTCCTGCCAGTGAAGTGTTGTGGGTGCAAAGGATCTGGTCAACACCAGCATCCGCGGAAGCCTGGTTGTTGGTGACGATGACATCATCGAAGGCACTGCACCCTGAGCGAGTAACCGTCCACCGGAAAGTGTTCGGGCCATTGCCGAGGGAGCTTACAGTCGAGTTGTAAAGTGCCGGAGTGGTGATGCTGCCTGTACCACTTTCGCGCGTCCAGGTGCCGGTTCCAGCACCAGGATTGGTGCCGCTCAAAGTGGCGATCCCGTTGCAGGTGGCGATGTCCAATCCAGCGTTGATGGTCAATGAGTTGTTCGTGATGATCACGTTGTCGGAGCTTACGCATCCGTTGCTGCTGAGCGTCCAACGGAAGGTGTTCACTCCATTGCCAAGGCCCGTTACAGAAGTGCTGTTCGAAGTCGAACTGCTGATGCTGGCGGTCCCGCTTTGCAAGGTCCAGACACCTGAGCTTGCCACTCCGGCCAAGTTTCCGGTGAGAACTGCGTCGCCCGCGCAAACCGACTGGTCAAGGCCGGCGTCAGCCAAGACGGAGTTGTTGGTGATGATTACATCGTCCGAAGCAGCGCAGGAGCTGGCTGTGTTCGTAACCGTCCACTCGAAGGTGTTCGCGCCAGGGCCAAGGTTGGTCACGCTCGTGGTGAAGTTCGTCGGGGTCACCACTGTACCCAGGCCAGCGGTGTTCGTCCAAAGGCCAGTAGCACCAGCAGAAGGAGCCACTGCTGTCAAGGTAACGGTGCTGACGCAAACAGCCAAGTCGGTGCCCGCGTTTGCCGTAACCGAGTTGTTGGTGATGATGACGTTGTCGCTCGATACGCAGCCAAGGTTGACGATGGTCCAACGCAAAGTGTTGGCACCCGCTCCAAGGCTGGAGACAACGGTGTTGTACTGGTTGATGTTCCCGAAACTGCCCGAGCCGCTGACCAGGGTCCATGTGCCGGTTCCAGTGGTCGGGATGCTACCCGACAGCGTGGCCGAACTCACACAAACGCCCTGATCGACGCCAGCGTCAGCAGGAGTCGGTGAGTTGTTGAGGATTTGGACATCACCCGACGCCGAGCAACCGTTCCGCGTTACCGTCCAACGGAAGGTGTTGTTGACACTGAGGTTGGACACCGTGG
The DNA here is from genome assembly GCA_020048645.1 of Bacteroidota bacterium. GTDB lineage: Bacteria > Bacteroidota > Bacteroidia > Bacteroidales > UBA6013 > UBA6013. Next base: position 10,348 of record JAIFMG010000085.1, read on the forward strand.
TGTTGAACAGCGTCGGCGTGTTGACCGTGGCGGATCCGACGACGACCGTCCACGCGCCTGTTCCCCCTACGGGAACCTGGCCAGAAAGGGTATGCGTGTTCGAACAGACAGATTCATTCGGTCCTGCGAAAGTTGTGAACGAGTTGTTGGTGATTTGAACATCGTCGTTGGCGCTGCAAAGGCCCCGGACGACCGTCCAACGGTACGTGTTCGCGCCAAGGTCAGCCATGCTCACGACAGAAGAGTTGAGCGTAGTATTCGCGAAGGCACCCGTACCAGTCTGCACAGACCAGGATCCAACCGCGCCCGTGGTGGGCAAGGCGGCAGAAAGCGTAGTCGATGGGCCGCAGATGCTTTGGTCATTGCCAGCGTTAGCCGTGACGGAATTGTTCGTCACGACAACTTCATCGAAATCAACGCAGCCATTGCCAGAAACCGTCCACCGGAATTTGTTGGCACCCGCGCCCAAGCCAGTGACGGCACTGTTGTAAGCAGACGCCTGGGCAATCGTTCCCAGGCCATTCTCCAAAGTCCATGCCCCTGAAACAGGAGCAGGATCGTTGCCCGCGAGGCTGGCCGAAGTCGAGCAGACGGTCTGGTCAACTCCAGCCTCGGCGGAAACAGAGTTGTTGGTGATGATGACATCGTCAGAGACGCTGCATCCGTTGTCAGTGACCCTCCAGCGCAAGGTGTTGGGACCAGAAGCCAAGGCGCTCACTTGGGTGTTGTAAACCGTCGCGTTGGCCAGCACGCCAGAACCGCTCTCGATGGTCCAGATGCCAGTTCCCGTGCCAGTTCCGCTGGTAGCAGGGTTCTTGCCTGAAAGAGTGGTGAAGTCTTGGCAAAGAATCTGGTCGGCGCCAGCGTTGTTCACGAAGGAGTTGTTGACTACGACGACATCATCGAAGGCCGTGCAGCCAGTGGCGGTCACGGTCCAACGGAAGGTGTTCGCAGCAGGGCCGATGGCAGAGACAACGGTCGTGTTCGAAGTCAAGCTGGCAAAAGTGCCCAAGCCGGTTTCAACGGACCACGTTCCAGAAAGAGGACTAACGTCGTCCGCCGAAAGCGTGGTCGAGTTGGTGCAAATGGTCTGGGCAGCGCCAGCTTCAACCACGAACGAGTTGTTGTTGACGATGACGTCATCAAAAGCGGTACATCCATTCTTGCTCACGGTCCAACGGAAGCGGTTGGCACCGGTTCCCAAACCGGTTACGGCCGTAACGTAGTTGGTGTTGTCGGCTATCGAGCCAACGCCACTTTCCTGGGTCCAGACACCCGTTCCGCCAACGACGTTGTTGCCAGAGAGCGTGACACTGGCACCGCAAACATTCTGGTTGCTCCCCGCATACGAGGTTACTTGGTTGTTCGAGACCACCACGTCGTCCACTGCCGAGCAAGAACCATCCGAGACAGTCCAACGGAAGGTGTTCGTTCCTACGTTGAGCCCCGTTACCTGCGTGTTGTAAAGCGTCGCGCTGACCAGCGTTCCAGAACTGCTCACCACGGACCATGCGCCCGATCCTTGGATAGGCTCAGCAGCCGCCAAACTAGTGGTGGCGGCGCAAATTGAAACATCCGAGCCCGCTGTCGCCGTCACCGCGTTGTTGGTAACGATGACGTTTGCACTCGCGGAGCAGCCCGCCCGGGTGATTGTCCAGGTGAAGGTGTTTGCGCCAACGGCCATGGACGTCACGGTCGAGTTGTAAAGGCTCGGCAGGGTGACGGTTGCCGTGTTTCCAACAGAAGTCCAGAGGCCTGTTTCCCCTACCTGGGGAGCAGACCCAGCCAGAGTCGTATTGTTGACGCAGATGTTCTGGTTAGAACCTGCGTTGACAGCAACAGCGTTGTTGGTTACTTCTACAATGTCATCGTCCGAGCAAGAGCCTCGGGTTACAGTCCAAGTAAAACTGGCAACACCTTGGCCCAAGCCAGAGACAGACATGTTCGTGGCGGTTGTCGCACCAAGCACAGCGGTGCCACCTGTCAAGCTCCAAACGCCAGTCGCACCTGTCGGGAGCGAAGAACCAAGCGTGGCCGTGCCATTGCATGTGGTTTGGTCGAGACCCGCGTCGGCCGTAAGCGAATTGTTCGTGATGATTACGTCATTTCTGTCAGTACAGCCACTCAGGGTGATGCTCCATCGGAAGGTGTTGCTGCCTTGTGCCAGACCAGTAACGACTGTCGTATAATTGCTAGGAGTAGCCAAAGCGCCTGCTCCACCGAGCCTTGTCCATACGCCAAAGCCAGGGGCCGGGTCATTGCCCGTCAGAGTAACCGTGCTAGAGCAAGTTGTCTGGGCAGCGCCAGCATTGGCAACCACCGAGTTGTTCGTAACGATTACGTCGTCCGAAGTGGAGCACGCCCCTTGGCTAACGGACCAACGCAAGGTGTTCGAACCAGAAGACAAGCCAGAAATGGGCGAATTGAACTGGCTGGTCGTCGCGACAACGCCCGTGCCAGCGACAGTCGTCCAGTTTCCGATTCCCACGACGGGGTTAACAGCGTTCAAATTGCCGCTACCCGAACAAACCGTGAAGTCAGGACCAGCGTTCGCCGTTACAGAGTTGTTCGTGATGGTGTAAAGGTCAGAGAGCGTGCAACCATTGTTGGAAACCGTCCAACGGAAGCGGTTGGCGCCAGATGCCAGGCCCGTCACTCCCGAGTTGAACAAGGTCGTGTTCGCGATTGTGCCTGCGCCGCTTTCCAGACTCCACGCGCCGTTGCCAATCAGCGGAGCGCTGGCCGACAAGGTCGTGTTCGGCGAGCAGACCGTCTTGTCCGCGCCAACAACCGCAGGTGAAGGAGTGTTGTTGTTGATGACCACCTCATCCGTGGCCGTGCAACCATTTTCGTTGACCGTCCAGCGGAAGCGGTTCTCACCCTGGACCAAGGCCGTAACCGCAGAATTGAACAAAGTCGGGGCGGTAACAATGGCCGTGCCTACAATGGTTGTCCAGACGCCAGAAGCACCAGCGCCCAGACCGATGGCCTCCAAGTTGCCCGTGCTCGAGCAAAGGTCTTGGTCGATGCCCGCGTTGGAAGAAACCTGCAGACGAACCACCGAAACATCTGAATTAGAAGAGCAGGAAGCATTCGTAACCGTCCAGCGGAAGGTGTTGACCCCTACTTGCAGGTTCGATACAGTAGAGTTGTAAAGTGTGGCGTTCGTCAAGCTCGCTGGCCCGTTCTGAACGGTCCAGACACCCGAGAAGGCGCCCGGGTCGTTGCCAGCCAGGATCGTCGTGCTCGTGCAAACGTTGGGCTGGTTAAGGCCAGCGTCAGCCACCACGGAGTTGTTCAAAATAGTAACATCATCGAACGCAGTGCATCCGCTTTGCGATACCGTCCAACGGAAAGTGTTCGAGCCAGCGTCGAGGTTAGTGACGCCCGTGTTCCGGTTCGTAACTTGGACAATGATGGCATTGCCGCCCAATTTTGTCCAAGTTCCCGTACCGATTGAAGGAGCGAGGGCGGCCAGCGTCGCGCTGGTCGCGCAAACCGTCTGGTCTGGGCCAGCGTTAGAGGTAACGTTGCTGTTCGTGATGACAACCTCGTCCGAAGAGGTACAAGCGTTGTTCGTGATTGTCCAGCGGAAAGAGTTGGCACCCGTTCCAAGTCCGGTGATGGTCGTGTTGTTCAAGGTCGGGCTGGCCAGGGTGCCTGCGCCGCTAACGAAGCCCCAAACTCCCGCTCCAATCGACGGTACGTTGGCCGCCAGCGTGGCTGTGCCAGAACAGACCGTCTGGTCTGGGCCGGCGTTCGCAGCAGTAGGAGAGTCGTTGTAAATGGCTACCTCGTCAAAGGCGTTGCAGCCTGTGGCAGTTACCGTCCAACGGAAGACCGTTACGGCGCCAAGGTTGGATACCGAGGAATTGAAAGCGCTTGAGGTCGCGATGCCCACCCCCGAGCTGGCCGTGGTCCAGACGCCAGCGGCCGGAGTAGGATCGACCGCTGAGAGGGCCGTAGTAGTCGAGCAGATGGTCTGGTCGCCACCTGCGTTGGCCGTTACCGAGTTGTTCGTGATGAGAACGTCGTCCGATGATACGCAACCCTGGTTGGTAATCGTCCAAGTCAAAGTGTTCGGTCCATTCACCAGGTTGGAGACCGTGGTGTTGAAGAGGGTCGGGGTCGTGATGGAGACACCACCCGTGACAGACCACATGCCCGTGGCCGTGCCCGTGGCCGGATTGCCCGCCAACACCGCCGAAGAGGTGCAAACCTGCTGGTCAACACCTGCGCTGGCGACGAAAAGGTTGTTGGTATAGGTTACCTGGTCGTTGGCAGTACAACCGTTGAAGCTGACCGTCCAGCGGAAGCTGTTCGCGCCGGTGGTCATGTTGCTGACCATAGAGTTGTAGAGTCCGGGAGTTCCAACCGTGGCCCCGCCGCCCACGACCGTCCATGTTCCGGTGCCTTGGGCAGGATTCACAGCCGCCAGCACGTCCGTGCTCGTGCAGATGGCCTTGTCAGGACCGGCGTTCGAGACCACTTTGTTGTTGGTGATGCGCAAGGTATCGACCGATTCGCATGAACCGTTCGTGATGGTCCACACCAGCTTGTTCACGCCAAGCGCGAGGCCGTCGATGGTCGTTGAGCTGGCCGTCGTGTTGGCGATGGTGCCAGCGCCCTCGAAGAGCGTCCACTCGCCACTGCCAATGGCCGGAACGTTGGCCGAGATAACAACGCCCAAATCCGTACAAGTCGGGAAGTCGGCAGCGGTGATGGCCGTCGTGGGCGAGTTGTTCACGATGATGACATCGTCAAATCCGCTGCAGACACCACTCGAAACCGTCCAACGGAATTCGTTCAGACCAAGGCCCAAGCCCGTGATTTCGGCATCGAAGGCTGAAGGTACGGTAGCAGCACCAGAGCCGACCAGGCGGGTCCAGTTGCCGATAGCAGGGGCGGGATCAACGGCCGCCATGTTCGTGACATTGCCGCAAATCGTCTGGTCAGGACCAGCGTTCGGTGTAACAGTGTTGTTGAAAATGACAACGTCGTCAAAGGCGGAACAACCATTCAAGTTCACCGTCCAACGGAAAGTGTTCGGGCCAGCGTCGAGCCCAGTCACCGTCGTGTTGTAAAGCGTCGGGGTGGTAATCAGGCCGCCACCGCCCGCGATGGTCCAGACTCCAGTACCGCCAACGTGCTGCTGGCCGTCGAGCGTTACGTTCGGCGTACAAACCGTCTGGTCAGGACCCGCGTAAGTGGTGAAGGTGTTGTTGCTGATCACCGTCGTGGCCTGCGCGGCGCAGATGCCCTCGGTAACCCTCCAAAGAAAGGTGTTCCCACCCGTCCCAAGGCTGCTGACACCCGTGTTGTAAACCGCCGGGCCATCCACGAAGGTGGCCGAACCGATTGGAATGGTCCAAACGCCAGTACCTACCGCCGGGTCGTTGGCCGCGAGGTAGGCGATGGTCGTGTTGTCGCATATCACCGTCGGCGAGGCGCTCGCCGTGGCTACGACAGTATTGTTCATGATGTCCAGCGTGTCCGTAGATAGGCAGCCGTTGTTGTCAACCGTCCAGATGAAGCGGTTCAACTTGGGCCCAAGGTTCGTCACTAGCGTTGAAGTCGCCGTGTTGTCCGCAATCAGAGGAGAGCCCGAGGTGAAGTAGGTGGACCAGGAACCGGTTCCGAAAGTCGGAGCAACCGAGTTCAACTGCACCTGCGGCACGCAGACCTCCGCATTCGCGACGCTGGCGACAGCCAAGGAAGGAGCGTTGTTCGTGATGGAAACCAAATCGGAGTTCGTACATCCGTTCTTGCTCACCGTCCAACGGAAAGTGTTGACCCCTTGGCCAAGACCCGTTACCGCCGAGTTGTGTGCCGTAGGGGTAACAATCGTACCCGAACCGACTACGACCGACCACGAGCCAACGCCGCCGGGGACAACGACCGCCAAGAATGAAGTATCTGCCTTGCAGACAGAAATATCCGTACCAGCGTTGACCGTGAAGAAGTTGTTCGTAACGACGACGTCATCCGAGACCGCGCAGGTCTTGGTGATGTTCGGTGTGGAAGCCGTGAATGTCTCGGTGTTCGTAACGGTCCAGCGGAAAGTGTTGGCCCCCACGCCCAGACCAGTAACCCCAGAGTCGAAGGCCGTGTTGTCGGCGATTGCGCCCGCGCCGGCCACCAAAGTCCACAAGCCGATGCCCTTGGTCGGCTCGGCGGCGCTCAAGTTCACGGAAGTTCCGCAAACGGCATCGTCAGCCCCAGCATTCACCAGGGGCTGCGGAGCCGCGTTGTAAATCTGCACGGAAGCCTGGTCGCTGCAATTGCCTTTCTGGAAGGTCCACTCAAAGGTGTTCAATCCGGGGCTCATGCCTGTAACGGGCGAATTGTAGAGCGTCGGGGTCGTCGGGATGCCCGAGCCGCCGAGGTTCGTCCAAGTTCCGTATTCGTTCAGGCCGGGCGCGACCGCGTTCAGCAGGGTGTCGGGGCTACAAACCGCGAAGTCAACCCCCACACTGGCCACGACCGTGTTGTTGGTGATCTTGACAGAGTCGCGCAACATGCAGTTCGGAGTGGAAATCGTCCAGAAGAAGGTGCTCAGACCCGGGCCAAGGTTGGTTACCGTGGTGTTGAAGGCCGATGGTGTGGTGATGATGGCGGACCCTCCCGTTTTGCTCCAAACACCAATGCCACGCGTTGCGGGAGTGGCCACCAGGAAGCCTTGATTTTGGCAGACCTCATAATCAGGGTTGGCCACCGGGTTCGACGGCGCGTCGTTCAAGACCTCGACGTCCGCAGTCGAAATACACTGGTTGGCAGTGCCTAAGCCGGTTGTCGGAAGGTTCCAAAACAGCGTCCAACGATAAACGTTCGTGCCATAGCCAACAGCCGTTACACCTGTCGTGTTCAAGGAGGGTGCAGCGAAGGTTCCCTGACCCGCGATAACCGTCCAAAGGCCGCCGTCAACCCAAGTGCTGTAGAATGATGCCGGCGCGGGAACACGTCCGGAAAGGGCCGTGACCGAGTTGTCGCAGATAATGGTGTCAACACCCGCGTTGCTGGCCAGCTCATCAAGACCCAAGGCCTTGATATCGACAGTGTCCCGAGATGTACAGGTCAAAGGACCAGACATGTAAGGACGAGTTATGGTATTGCGAGTTACCCACTGGAACTGGTTCAACGCACCAATGGTATCCGGATTGCCAGTGTTAGTCCCCAAGAAAGGATCCCAACCGCCGTAGTTCAATTGCGATACAGCGGTGTTGAACTGCGCAGGGTTCCAGATGCTCGGAGTCGGCTCTACAGGTGCACCCACGTGCTCCCATGTTCCCCATCCGATGCCTATCGGCTCAGCTTCCAGGTTGGCGGTCGATCCGCAGACGTCCTGGTCCTGCCATTCCTGTAAGGCGATAGCCGAATCCGGGTCCGCGTTGTAAATTTCCACCTCGTCCCATGATGAACATCCCAAATAAGAAATCGTCCAACGCAATGTTGTCGGCCCGAATCTATTGGTCCGATACCTAGTATTGTAAAGAGTTGGATTGTCAAAGGTGGCGCCGCCACCTTGGGCTGTCCAAAGCCCAACCCCCCTGCCAGGTTTGGGCTGGCTACCAGCAAGCTGGAAGTAGGGGCCCGAGGCATCGACCAAGGGAATGTCGGAGTTGGCGTTGGAGTTGAAGCAGATTGCGGTATCCAGACCCGCGTTCACGTTGGTATCCGGTGTGTTGTTGGTGATCAGTACCTCATCCCAATCGCTGCACTTGCCATCGAAAAGGGTCCAACGGAAGGTATTGTTCCCATAATCGAGGTTGTTGACCCGAGTGCTGAACAATGTGGGATTCACAATCGTGGCCGCGCCGCCACTCTCGAGGGTCCAGGCACCCGATTCGCCTAGGGCGACTTTAGGCTGGTTGCCATCCAGGAGCGTGGTAAAGTCGCAGACCGCCTGGTCCGTTCCGGCATCAGCGTCCACACTGCGGTTGTAAACGATGACCTCATCGAACTCTGCGCAGGCGCCATAGTTGATGGTCCAGCGCAGCCGGTTCTGGCCCTTGACCAGACCGCTCACGGTGGCGTTGTAAAGCGTGGCGTTGGAGAACGCACCCGTGCCGAGTTGGACGGACCAGGTGCCGATTCCCCGGCTGGGGAGATTGCCATCGAGGACATAGGTATCGGAGCAGATGATGCTGTCGATGCCGGCAACAGGGTTGGTCGGGTCTTGGTTGAATATGGTCACCGCGTCAACTGACGAGCAGGCCCCGTTGGTAATGGTCCAAGTCAGCACGTTGGCATCCGCTTTCAAGTTGGAAACGGTTGTGTTGTAAACCGTAGGATTCCCAAAAGCGATGGTTGGGTCGGAAGAAGTCCAAGCGCCCGTTCCGATTACCGGATTGTTGCCTTGCAGAACAGCGCTGCTTGTGCAAACATTCTGGTCTGCGCCAGCGTTCGCAACGGTAGGACCCTCGTTGGTGATCAACACTTCATCAGTGCCGGTGCAAGTGCCGACAGATACAGTCCAACGATAGCGGTTGACGCCCTGGCCCACACCAGAGACAGCAGTGTTGTGCGAGTTGGGATTGGCGAAAGTGCCGCTACCCGTGATAACCTGCCAGGCACCAGTCGCTGGCGCCGGATCGGATGCGTTCAAGGTCGTGGATGTTCCGCAGAAAGACTGGTCCGTGCCCGCGTTGATGGTTGGCACGGCGTAATTGATTGAAACGTTGTCAGAAGAAGAACAGGCACCGTTCGTTACCGTCCATGTGAAAACGTTGGACCCGGAAGTAAGCGCTGAAACGGTGGTGTTGTTCAGGCTAGAATTGGCAAAAACACCATTTCCGGCAGAGATAGTCCACAGACCCGTTCCCACGCTCGGGGCAGAAGCTCCCAAGGTGGCGTTGGCCACACAGATGGTCTGGTCAGAGCCAGCGTTGGCAGAAATGGGACTGTCGTTGCGAATGATGACATCATCAAAAGCCACGCAAGCCCCAGATGTAATTGTCCAGCGGAATGTGTTGTTGCCCATGCCCAGGCCCGTTACACCCGAATTGAATTGGGCGGGAGTCGTAACAGATCCTGAACCGCTGACCAAAGTCCAGGCTCCTGTCGCAGGAGCAGGATTATTTCCACTCAAGGTGGCCGTCGTCGCGCAGACGACCTGGTCAACTCCAGCGTTGACCGATGGGGCAGTACTGGTTACGTTCACATCATCGGAAATGGAACAGGCCCCGCGGGTCAAGGTCCAGCGAAAAACGTTGCCCCCTGCACCCAATCCACTCACCCCAGAGTTGAACAAGTTGGGAGTTGTTATTGACCCAGAGCCAGAAACAAGGCTCCAAGTTCCAGTAATACCGGCACCAGGCGAGTTACCAGAGAGATTGGTTGATGTTGTACAAACCGTTTGGTCCGCGCCAGCATTGACGGTCGGGGGCAAGTTGTTGGTGACGATGACATTGTCAGTTGCGAAACAACCTGCGGAGTTGACAGTCCACCTAAACTCGTTCACGCCTGACGAAAGCCCCGCCACGGCAGTATTGAAAAGAGTAGAGGTGGCAAAAACTCCCGCACCTGACACGATGGTCCAGGTGCCTTGCAATGGTGCCGGGTCTGACGCCGCCAGCGTGGCAGTGGTGGCACACACCGTCTGGTCAGGCCCTGCGTTGGATATACCATCTAACCTGTTGACTACAACATCATCGGTCAGGACGCACGTCGGGTTTGTCCCATTCGTGATGGTCCATCTGAAGATGTTTGCCCCAGAACTGAGACCTGTAACGGTTGCCGTGGGTGAGGCAGTATTCGAGAAGGTTCCTGCTCCGCTGATCACAGTCCAAACTGGTGTTCCGACGGATGGAGCGTTCGCTGCCAAGGTCGCGGAGCTGTTGCAGACGGACTGGTCAGGTCCCGCGGCAGGTTCAGTAGGAAGGTTGTTGCGAACAGACACGTTGTCGTTTGTCGAGCAAGTACCAATCCTGATTGTCCACCTATAGTTGTTGATGCCTGGGCCAATTCCTGTCACCATCGTATTGTACAAGGTAGGATTGACAAAGGTTCCCGTACCTGACGAAATTGACCAGATACCAACTCCTTTGGTTGATTCAGTGGCGTTGAGCTGCGCAAAAGTAGCACATACCGCTATATCAGTACCAGCATTGGCAGTAGCAACACTGTTGCTTGTGATAACCACATCATCGCTAAGCGAGCAAGAAGCATTGGTAACTGTCCACCTGAAAGTATTGTCACCCGACCCAAGGTTAGTCAAACCAGAGTTCCTCAAGTTGACATTGGTTATGGTCGCGCTCCCACTCAACAATGACCATACACCAGTTCCCAATGTGGGCGCATTTGCGGCCAAGGTTGCAGTAGTGTTGCAAGTTACTTGATCAGGACCAGCCGATGGAGACGATGGCCTTTCATTCGTGATGACAACATCATCGCTTGCCAAACAGCCGCCAATGTTGACCGTCCAACGAAAAGTGTTCGCTCCCGAATTGAGTCCGTTTACTACTGTTGTATTAAGGATTGAAGAGACAAAAATTCCCGATCCCGATACTACTGTCCAATTACCAGTACCTCCTACAGGATTTACAGCAGCCAGAGTCGCATTTGCATCGCATACAGCTTGATCTGGTCCTGCCGAACTGCTCGCTGGAGTGCTTGCTATGGTAACATCATCCGTCAATGAGCAAGTCCCATTCGTTACTGTCCATCGGAAAATGTTGCTACCAGCGCCCATTGCTGAAATATTGCTATTGTTGGCGTTGGCATTCGAGAATGTCCCACTGCCACTGACCACACTCCAGGAACCTGTCCCAACAACAGGAACAGTAGCCGCAAGAGTTGCTGTGGTCAAACATACCGATTGATCAGGCCCAGCATTCGGAGTAGAGGGCATCCCATTCGTTATGACAACATCGTCTGTGGAAGGACATCCAGAATTGTTTACTGTCCAACGCAGCGTATTGGCACCAACACCTAAGCCAGTTACTGCCGAAGTATTAAGGGCCGAGTTGGCGAAAGTTGCTGCTCCACTGACTACACTCCAAGTTCCCGTACCTGAACTTGGACTTCCCGCATTCATGGAAGCAGATGTACTGCATACCGTTTGATCGGGACCTGCGACGCTTACGACAAGGTTGTTGGTTATGACAACATCATCATGAAGCGAACAAGCCAAATTGGTAACAGTCCATCGCAGTGTATTGCTCCCGAAGCCAAGGGCTGTAACATTGCTATTGTTGGCGTTCGCATTCGCAAAAGTTGCACTACCGCTCACGACAGTCCAAGTACCAGAACCAATTGCAGGCGCTGTTGCCGAAAGAGTTGCAGTGGTAGCACATACAACTTGGTCAATTCCAGCATTTGGGGTAGAAGGCGTCCCATTCGTAACAAGAGCATCATCCGTGGAGATGCATCCCAGGGAGTTGATTGTCCAACGAAGAGTATTTGCTCCACTGCCTAGACCTGTTACTGCAGATGTATTCGAAGCAGCGACAGCGAAACTAGCAGAACCACTAACCACGCTCCATGTTCCCACTCCAGCACCAGGGCTTCCCGCATTCATGGAAGTTGAACTACTGCATACCGTTTGGTCCGGGCCGGCAGTGCTAACCACAAGATTGTTGGTTATGACAACCTCATCAGATAAAGAGCAAGCGACATTGGTCACTGTCCACCGCAGCGTATTGCCGCCAAAGTTCAAATTGGATACTGCCGTGTTGTTTAAGTTGGCATTCGTGAAATTGGCTCCCCCTGTTACAACAGTCCATGAACCAGATCCAATCGTGGGCGCGGTGGCAGCCAAGGTGCCAGACGTGTTGCACAAAACTTGATCAGGACCGGCATTTGATGTCGATGGAGTATTATTGGTAACAACGACGTCATCCGATGAAACGCAACCAGAGAGAGTTACCGTCCAGCGCAAGGTGTTCGCCCCAACTTGCAAGGACGACACGTTGGTCGAGTTGGCATTGGCGACAGCAAAAGTGCCAGTGCCAGAGACGACTGACCATGCGCCCGTGCCACCGACTGGCAATACAGCACTAAGAGATGCCGAATTGGAACAAACCGTCTGGTCAGCTCCCGCCGAGTAGGTATCGACTTGGCGAATGATGTCCACCTGGTCGAAGCTGCTGCAAGAACCCTTGGTCATCGTCCACCGGAAAGTGTTCGTTCCATTGCTCAAGCCGCTAACAGACGTATTGTAGAGGGCACTGTTCGCGAAGGTGCCCGTCCCGGCCACAACTGTCCAGAGACCTGTCCCGGGTGCGGGGTTGGAACCGGATAGGCTTGCCGTGGCCAAACAGACCGTCTGGTCTGAGCCAGCGTTCGAAATGAAGGAATTGTCGTAGGTAACGACCACGTCATCTGAAAGTGAACATGCGCCGTTGGTAACGGTCCACCTGAAAGTGCTGGCACCAGGTTGCAGGGAAGCTATTGCCGAGGTGCGGGACGCAGGGGTTGTTATTGTGGCGGCGACTCCAGCGACCTGGGACCAAGCGCCGGATCCGGAAACCACGGCAGTGGCGTTCAAGCTTGTCGAGTTGGCACAGACGGTCTGGTCTGTCCCGGCATTGACGGGAAACGGCGCGCTCGAAGTGATGGAGACCTCGTCAGAACGCGAGCAAGTGCCGCGGGTGATGGTCCAGCGCAAGACGTTGGTGGCAGAAGTGCTCAAACCCGTGACTTGCGTGTTCTGCAAGTTCGGGTTCACGATGGTTCCTGCTCCTGCTTGAAGCGTCCAAGTTCCTATCCCAGGTGAAGGGTCGTTGCCTGCAAGCGTCGCGGTGGTCGTGCAAAGGCCGGTTTGGTCAGGACCGGCGCTGGCGGGGGGAGTCGAGTAACTGAATATCACGACTTTGTCCAAGGAAGAGCAAGCCCCGGAAACCGAGGTCCAGGTGAACTCGTTGCCTCCGTCAACAAGGTTGATGACGCCCGAGTTGTAAAGGTTGACGTTCGAAACAGTGGCCGAACCGGTGCTGGACCAGGTGCCTGTGCCATAAGTTACAGGGTTGGCGGCCAAGGTGGCCGTGGTTCCCGTGCAAATTTGCTGGTCAGGGCCTGCGTTGGCGGTGGTTGGCAGGTCGTTGGTAATCGTAACCGTCGCCGAGGTCTGGCCTCCTGGCTGCGCTGCATCGAAAACCGTCCACCGGAACTCGTTCGCGCCCTTGTCCAGCCCCGTGACGTTGGTCACAGGCGAGTTTGGGCTCGAAAAAGTGCCGGAGCCGCTGACGACAGTCCACTGCCCTGAGTTGCCCAGGGTGGGGGTGTTGCCTGTCAGACCGGTGAAAGAGTCAGCACAAAGGGTTTGGTTTGTCGTCGTGATCGTCGCTACCTGGGCGAGGCCAAAACTGACCGCGGCGACCAAGGTCGCCACCGTCAAGACAAACTGTTTGACAAGAAGGTTACTGTTTCTCATGACCAAGTGAGTTTGCATGAACGCTTATCGGAGCTTCGCTTGCAGGCGAAAGGATTTCAAGTGACTGATTTTCAGGATAAAAGCGCAGTTGGTATCGAAATATCAACCACAAAAATACGAATTTTCGGCAACCCAGGAGAAGGGTTTCTTTCTGGGATTGAGTTCAACTCGATATTACTCAAAAAAAATGCCATCATGTGAAAAAAATTAACGTTACAAAATCGTCAAAACGAAAATGTCTGGTTTTCAATACTTTACACATTGAGCTTTTCTTTAGGATTTTGCATCAAGTAAGGTCAAGACCCAATAGCCGTAACAAATGTTGCATAAGTTCTTCGGAAAACCTTCACGAATTTTCACAAAAATTGTTAAGTTTTTTTTAACGAAAATGCAGCAGGGTTATGTCCCCAATCTTCTCGAAGCCGAGTCCGTTGTCGAACTTGGCCACAACATGCCAGATGTAAACGCCCTGGGGCATGAGCTGGCCTTGGAAGTATCCATCCCAGCCCTCGTTGACGTCGCTGGTCTGGAACACGAGCTGCCCGGCGCGGTTGAATATCCGCATCTCGTACTCGCGGACCCCCGAATGGATCGGGTGGAAGACGCGGTTGGTGGGGTTGTCCTGGGAGTAGGCCCCCCCCCTTGGGCCCGTCAGCGAGGGCGTGAAGGCGTTCGGGAACTCGAGCCGGCCCCGTTGGCGCAGGCCCAGAACATCGACCAGGTGGGCCGTGTCGGTGCAGCCGAAGTCGTTGCCGACCACTAGCCGCGCGTCGAAGAAGTCCTGGCGGGCGTACTGGTGCATCGGCTCGCGCTCGTGCGATGCCGCGCCGTCGCCGAACGACCATTCCCAGCGGGTGGCTCCGCTGGAGTAGTCGCGGAAGAAGACAGGATGCTCGGACAAGGCCTGTCCATTGGCATCGACAACAGCCTGGGCATGAGGCCTTTCGTGAATCTGGAAGTCGATGCGCTCCACCTTGGTCTGCCCACCGCGGGTGATGCTGAGCAGGACCTGCTGGTCCCCCGGCCCGGTGAGCGTCCTGCGGCACTCGGGGCCGGTGATGCTGCTGCCATCCGAGAAGCTCCAGACGACAAGGTCGCCGCGTTCGGCATGGCACAGCGCATCCATATACAAAGGCGTGCAGCCTTCTGTGGTGCTCGCCACCCAGCGGACCCGCCAATCGGGATGGGCTGCTTCTTGGATTTCGGCCTGGCCGCCCAGGCTTTCGGTCTGGGCCGCGACAAGAGGAGCCGCGCCTTGGGGCATCTCCGGGCGCGCAGGTTCCACCCACGGACTAGCAGGCGGTGCCGCGACAGGAGCCGACGGTGCGGCCACGGACGGCTGGGCCGCGAGAGAGTGTTGCGCCGGGAAGCCGGAAGCCGCCAGCTCCGCGGAGGCCTGGTGGCCAGGCGAGCCGGAATCCTGCATGACGGCCACGACAGCCAAGGGAGGGTTGGGCTCGGGCCAGTTGCCCAGTCCCCATGCCGCCGCCCCCGCGACACCAGCGGCGACAACTGCGATGATGGCCCGCCGCCCCCAGGGCAAGCCGGGCTTCACCACGGGCCCCCCGATGCGGGACTCCACGCGGGCCCACAAGTCCTCGGACGGCTCGAGCTCAAAGCGCTCGAAAGACGAGGCAAAGATTTGTTCCAAGGGATCATTCTCTTTCATCATGCGGTGGTCATTGGGGTGAAGGAACATGTCCGATAGCTTCCAACTTCTTGCGAATCAAGCCTTTGGCCCTGGAATACTGCGATTTTGAAGTATTGACGTCAATCTTGAGCATCTGCGCGATTTCCTTGTGCTTGTAGCCCTCGATGGCGTACAGGTTGAAGACCATGCGATAGCCCAACGGCAAGGCGGTGATGATGGACATCAGCTCGGCCTGGGTGAAGTCGGCAGTCTGAAGTTCATTTCCAAGAGCTTGGCTATCAGGAATTTCATCTATTTCTTTGTGGTGTCGCAGCTTGTACTGCTGGTGGTAGTAGTTGATGGCCGTGTTGACCACGACGCGCTTCATCCAGCCTTCGAAGGAACCTTTTCCCTCAAAATCATCGATTTTGAAGAAAATCTTGACGAAGGCCTCCTGAAGGATGTCCTCGGCTTCGTTCCTGTCGCGGGCATAGCGGGCGCAAATACCCAAGAACAAGGAAGCGTAACGCGAATAGAGCTCCTTTTGGGCCTTGCGTTCTTTCCTCTTGCAGCCTTCGATCAGTTCGTCCTCCATCAAAAGAATTGATTCATTCTTAATTTCTTGACTCTAAGACAAGAAAAAAGGTTGCACCTTGAGCCAGATATTTTTACCTTTATGTGTTAGTCCACAAGCGATTGAACCGGCCGCGGCGCCCACCCGCTGCCCCAAATCCCTACTGCAAGTGAAGCACAAGAGCCTCATATCGAGAATGGCCGACCATATCGGGGCCTGGATCCAGAGCCAGCGCCGCCGCCTGACCATCAAGTTCAGGCTTTACCTGACCGCGGCCGGAATCCTTGCCATCCTGCTCGTCATCGGGCTGGTGACCCAGGGCATGGTGCGCAAAGCCTTCGAATACGAAGACGCGCTCCACCAGATCAGCAGCATCCGGCACAACCAGTTGCAACTTTCCAACACCGAAAAGAACTTCCAGCTCTTCGACACGAAGACCCCCGAGTTCTTCCAGTCCGGCTCAAGCCCACATCTCATCGCCTTCGAGGAGAAGCTCAGCCAGACCCTTGGCATGGTCGATGAGCTTCAGACGCAAGGCTTCATCGGAGAAATCGGCATCTCCAGCGACATCGCCAGCCTCAAGGAAGCCATCCTCGACTACCGCGACACCTTCCGCGAGCTCAACGAGGTCACCCTCAAAAAAGGATTCAAGGAGTTTGGACTCATTGGCCAGATGAGGGAGATCATCCGGGGCTCTGAGAGCCGGATCGACGAAAGCCAGAACTTCGAACTCATGGTCGGCATCCTCACCTTGCGCCGGAACGAGAAGGACTACCTCCTGCGCAAAGATATTCGATACTCCGACGAGTTCAACTTCAACACGGAGGAACTGATCCGCAAAATACAATCCTTCTCCGATTCCATTCACTTCCCGCAAATCTACAAGCAAAAGGCTTTTTTCATCAGCGACCTGCGCGCCTATCAAGACCTATTCGCCCAGATAGTGGAAAGGGACGAGCTGATTGGCTACAACGAGAACCAAGGCCTCACCAAGATCCTTTCGCGCCAGAACAGCCGGGTGGAGAACCTGCTCACCAAGATGAGCGACAGCATCCGTCTCCAGACCGAGATGGCCGTCAACCGCATCATCCGAAACATACTCCTCATTGGCATCATCCTCTCGATTGGGATAATATTCCTGCTCGTCAGCATCACCCAGCACATCGTCGATTCCCTCACCTATCTCAAGGGCTACATCACACGTCTTGGAAAAGGTGAGTTGCCCGAAGAAATTCTCGCCACCAAGGAAGATGAAATCGGGGAAATGATCGGTTCCATCAACAATCTCACCCAAAACCTCAAAAACACACGTGAGTTCGCCATTGAGGTTGGAAAAGGGAACCTGGACACCAATGTCAACGTCTTTGGAAACAAAGGAGACCTGGGTGGAAGCTTGGTAGAGATGAGGAACCAGTTGGCAAAACTCAACGAAGAACAAAAAAGAAATGAAGACGAGCGTCAAAAACGAAGCTGGGCAACAGAAGGCATAGCCATCTTTAGCGAAATCATGCGGGACACTGATACAGACATGGACAAGTTCTCATTTGAACTGCTCAAGAAACTCGTCGAATACCTTCACGCCCTACAAGGGGGCATTTACATCCTCAACGACGACGACCTGGAAAGCGAATACTTCGAGCTTAAATCAGCCATCGCATTTGGCAAGAAGAAATTGATGAAATCTAAAGTGGTTCCGGGCGCGGACCTGGTTGGCAAATGCGCCCAGGAAAAAAGCACAATCCATCTGCGGGACCTGCCCTCGCAGTACGCCTTCATCCAGTCGAGCCTTGGTGAGATGCCTACCCGGCACATCGTCATCTTCCCGCTGCTGCTCCACGACAAGCTCATGGGAATCGTGGAGCTTGGCTCTTCCTACCCTTTTGAAAATCAAGAGATTGACTTCCTCGAAAAACTTGGAAAGAACATCGCCACCACCATAGCCTCCATCAAGAACAGCGGTCGGACCATGCTGCTGCTCAAGCAGACCCAAGAACAAGCCGCACGGATGAAGGAGCAGGAAGAGGAACTTCGGCAAAGCGTCGAGGAAATGGAAGCCACCCAAGAGGAAGCCACCCGGCGAGAAGCCGAGCTTCGAAGCATCGTCGGAGCCTTGCAACAGATCTTCCTGGTCGTCGAGTTCGACATGGATGGGACGGTTTTGGAAGCCAACGACAAATTCCTCGAGTTCTTTGGCCTCTCGCACAAAGACTACATCGGCAAGAGCCACAGCGAATTCACTGTCCGCAACGAACCTGTCGAGAACTACAAGGAGTTCTGGGCCAAGCTCCGCAGGGGCGAAACCCTCATGGACATCCAATACGTCGAGCTGCCCAATGGCAAAGAGTTCTGGCTTTCAGAGATTTACACACCAATCCTGGATGCCAGGGGCACTCCGGTACGCGTCCTCAACATCGCCTTCGACCTGACAGATTCCAAGCTCCAGGAAAGACAGATCCGCAAGCAAGCCGAAGAGCTGCGCGCCCAAGAAGTCAGCATGAACCAGAACATGGAGGAAATGCTCAAGCAACTCGATACGATACAGGCCGAAAAAGAGAGCGCCGACAAGAAACTTGAAATGGCCATGCGCAAAGTCGCCGAGCTGAACAAGCAGATCCGCCAGCTCGAAGGCAAGCTAAAACTATGACCAACAGCAACATGGCCCTTAGCAAGACCCATAGCCTGGCCACCAAGGCCGCGATGATTGCCTTGCCATTCGTGGCGGTAGCATTCTCTTTGCTTCTCATTGGGTCTAACCAACGACTAAACACAAAACACACATTTTATACAGCCGAAGTAGCTTTGAACATCAAGACTAATTCAACACAACTGGGAGCAAGTCTAAACCTTTTTGTCCAAACTGGACAGAAAAATCACCTGATAGACATCATTAAAAATGCTCAAATTGTGGAGTATTCCGTACATGCGCTAAAAAATGGCGGCATCGCGAAGGTTGGCAAAAATGATGAACCAGTTGAACCCGCTGGAAGTTGGATTGATAATTTTTATCACTCTTTCATCAAGTCTTGGACTTTTATCCGTAAAAATATCGACATGATGGAAACCGCCGATTTCTATCTGTCCGATAGCACAATAAACCCTTTGATAATAAACAGCCAAAACCTTATCTCCATTGAAATTGAAAATTCAATTCGAATCCTTGATGATTTGATTGAACAAGCGAACTTTCAAAATAGAAATCATGAAATATTAGCAAAATGGATCAATATTTCCCACTTCGTCAACATCTTGACATTCTTTCTCATACTTTACTTGAAATTCATCACATCAACCCAATTCCACATCTTAGAACTTGCGAAGAAGACGGAGCATCACAAGGAAAACAATCACGACTGGAGCTTGACCATCCCGATCAAGGAACTTGAAAGACTGAAGAACGGAATTGTTTCAATGCTCGACAATCTGAGCCATTCGAGTGAACGAATTCTCGCGACTGTTGGCCAGAAGCAAGGAAAGAAAGTGGACATCTCGCATGCGCTCAACTTGTTGGAGCATGAAATTGGCAAACAGAACCAGAAGAACCTTGAGCAGCTTGAAAAAGAACGGGTTGAAAAATGGCAGACGGACGGTTTGGCCCATTTCGACGCCTTGCAACGCAAGCACGGAACCGAGCTGTCAAGCTACGCGCGCACGCTCCTCAAAGAAATGACCCGCTTCTTCCATGCTTTGCAGGGAGGAATCTTCCTCCTGGAAAACAACCAGTTGAGACAAATCGCATTCTTCGCCTATGACCGGGAACGAATGGCCCAGCTTGTATTGCCCGCGACCGAGGGCTTGCTGGCCAGGGCTTTGCAAGAGGGGCAGCACGTCCACCTGAGCGAATTGCCCGAAGGCTACCTAAAGGTCAGCTCCGGCCTGGGCGAACGCATGCCCAGCCAACTCCTGATCATCCCGATGATTGAAGAGAAGGTCGCGGTCGGGGTCGTCGAGCTGGCATCCTTCGAAGCCTTCACCCCCGACGAAATCGCCTTCGCGCAGGTGCTTTCCAACAACGCCGCTACCGTCCTCCAGAACCTGCGGACCGCCTCGCTCAAGCAGGCCCTGCTCGAAACCGCCCAAGCCAACCAAGAACGTCTCCAAAACCAGGAAGAAGAGCTACGCCAAAACCTCGAAGAGCTGCAAGCCACGCAAGAAACCCTGTCACTCAAGGACTTGCAGCAACAAGAGACCATCGAGCAGCTCAACGAGGAAAACGAGCGGCGCCTGGCGGATGCCATGCGCGCCAAACAGCAGGCCGAGCAAAGCCGGGCGGAAATGCAGGGCATCATCAACGCCCTCGAAACCAACACCTGGGTGGCGCAATACAAGCCCGACGGAACGGCCATCAACCTCAACAAGCTCGCCATCAACAAATTAGGACTTGAGTCCGGACAGGTACACGGCCTCTCCCACTCCAGCCTATTTCCGCGCTTCCCTGCCGGGCCCGAGTTCTGGCACCCGATACGGCTTGGCGAAAGCCAGCGCCTCATCCACGAGACCCTTGTCGATGGAAAGAGCATCTGGCTCTCCGAGAGTTTCACTCCCGTCTGGGGAAATTCTGGACATGTGGAAAAGGTCTTGGCCCTGGGACAGGAAATCACGGAGCTGAAGGCCCTGGAGCAGTTCCTCGAAAAATCAAAATCCGAGCTGGAGCACGCCCAAGCCGACCTTGCCCAGAAGGAGACCATGCTCGAAGAGGCTTTGCAGGAAATCGAACTTTCGCAAGAGGAAATGCAAGAGCAACAAAACGCCTTGCTGGCCAGCCAAAAGAAAAGCAGGATCCAGATCAAGGAGCTGCGCGAAAAGGTCAAAGCCCTCGAAAGCGAGCTCGCCAAGTGCAAGGGTGAGGACTGATACCAAGCCGCTTCACGTGATGGATTGACTGGGTACGTCTTGATCCCCTACGGGATTCTGGTACGAGCTGGTTTTTTGCTCCCCTGATTTCATCCGGGGCTATCAACATTCAATCCCTTCGCGATTGGCGGAACAGCCTGGTTTTGCGGGCGCTTGTACTTGGGATGTTCCACCAATGAACGCAACTTGCGTATAAACAAAATGAAAATCGCCTGTCTCCCAAGGGAGGCAGGCGATTTTCCGATGGCTGCGCGGGGAATCAGTTGCGGGTGTAGCGGTCGATGGGCGCGACGAAGGCGTCGCGATAGCCCAGGCGAATGACGCTCGAAAGGGCAGACTCGGCCTCCGACAGGCTGGCGTACTCTCCCGTCACATAGCGATGGAGACCGTCCGAGCCTTTGAAAACCTGGACGTTGGGCAGGTTGTTGAAGTAGCTGAGCTGGACCGGGATTTTCAGGGCCTTGACCTGGACCGTGTAAGCCTCCATCGCGAGCGACATGGGCTGGAACATCGTCGCCTCGCTCGAGGTGGTCGATTTGGGGACGCGGATGAAAGCGTCGTGATAGCCCAGCGAGCTCACCATCTGCCAAGCTTCCATGGCTTGCTGGTAGGTGCTGAACTGCCCATAGGTGTACTTGTAAAGCCCATTCTCCTGGAACTCATTGACTTCCAAATCCTTGAAGGCCGAACGGTTCGGAGAGCTGAGGGCCATAACCTGCACGGAGTAGAAGGCCCCCGCGTTGACGTAGTCGAAACTGCCCGACGGGTTCTGGCCGCTGCCCGGACCACTTGGCTGGCTGGGCGCGGCGTTCTGGGCCAACTGCTGGTTGATGTGCGTGGCATCCAATTCGTAGGAGTGCATGATTTCGGCGCCCTCAAAGCCGTAAGACTTCGCACGTTCATAGACCGAGCGGGCATCCTCAAGGGTCTGGAATCTCCCTACATGATAATACACTCCCCCATCGGTTTCAGTTGAACGGATGTTGTTCAACCCTCTGTAACCAGCGAAGTAGTCCTTATCGACTTGTTCCGACCGCTTTTCGAGAAAAACAGTATAGCGCAGGTCAACACTACTAGGCAATTCAACTTCGCTGTTGGCGACCTTCATCACCCCTTCGGCGAAAATTTGGACATCGACCCTCCGGTTGTAAGTCCTTCCTTCCGAACTAGAATTCAATGCGATGGGCAACGATTCGCCTTTGGCATCGATTGTGATTCTATCTTGTGATACGCCACGACTTATCAAATACTTTTTTACAAATTCTGCCCTTCTTTTCGACAAATCGACATTGTATCCAGAACTTCCCACTGAATCGGCGTGCGCGGTCAGCACGATGGTATTCCCAGGATTTCCCAACAGCATTTCAGCAATGCGAGAAAAGCGTTCATCATTGGCGTTGGTCGTTGATTGGTCAAACTCGAAGTAGATGCTTTCCAGGGCCAGGACTTCAAAATTCATCAAGTCTTCCCAGTTGTTGACGATGCTAAGAGTTGCGCCTTGTCGTCCTTGACTATCTGCAGTTGTTGGTAAGGTGCTGATTCTGTAGAACTCAATTCCATTGGCTACGAGGTAGTCCACAATCATGGAAGTCTGCGCCTTGGTTATGTCATTCGAGTTGGCTTCGGTGATTTCGATCTTGAGTTGTGTCTCGCGCTTGACCAGATCGATGAATTGCCTTAGCTCTTCTTTTGACCGGGCAGACAATCCTGTCCCGTCTTCGTTGAAATCAACCTTGTACGTCTTTTCTTTTGTTTCCAAGAAAACTGCGTCCATGATAGACACCAGCAAATCATCTCGGTTGTCGTTGCGCAAGCTCTCGCGCAGTCGGCTTGCGCTGATGTTGCCCAATTCGGCGACGATAGCCTGGTAGCGGCGGACGCTCAACTCGTTTTTGGAGTGGCTGATTTCAATGACCAGCTCCTCATGAGCATTGAGGGCTTCGACAATTTTCTCGACATCAAGTTGCCCTGAAGCATCGAGCATAGAAGTTCCCGGCTTGAATCCTATTTCCTGCATCTGCATGGTTTGTCCCAGGCGTACAGGTTCCAGTTCGATGGAATAGTTGATGGTGGATCCTGCCTGGTCGGGGTGGATGTAGAAGTAGTCGGAAAAGTAGAGGAATCCGTCGTGTTCGAACAGGAGGTAGTAGTTCTTCTCGGGTTTGAGGACGAACATGAACTGCCCAGTCTGCTGGTTGGTCTCGCCGATGCCAACGACGCTCATGGCGTCCATGTCAATGACGGTAACTTGCGTTCCTTCAAGGATTTGGCCGTCTTCGGACTCGACGAATCCGCTGAGCAGGGTGATGGGCACGGCTCGGACGTCGGGGAACTCGATGAGGTAGATGTCGAGCTGGCCTTCGGCGCCGGGCTTGGCGGAGGCGTAGTAGGCGCGCTTGCCATCGAGGGTGGGGACGTAGAATACGTCGTCCTCCGGGGTGTTGATGGGGTAGCCGATGTTGGTGGGCTCTCGCCAGGTGCCGTCCTCGAGGAGCTCGGTCTTGAGAATGTCGAGGCCGCCGAGGCCGCCATGCCCGGACGAGCTGAAGTAGAGGGTGAAGCCGTCGGGATGGAGGTAGGGGCTGTGCTCGTCGGCGGGGGTGTTGATGGTCGGGCCGAGGTTGCTGGCTGGGCCCCAGTCGCCATTGTCTTCTTTTTCAGAGAGATAGATGTCAAGGCCTCCGATTCCGTCCTTTCGGTCGCTGGTGAAGTAGAGGCGGTTTCCGTCGGCGGAAAGGCTGGCGTGGTTCTCGCGGTACTTGGTGTTGATGTTGGCGTTGAGGCGCTCGGGGTTGGTCCACGAGTCGCCGCTGCGCCGTGCCTCGAAGATGTCGCCGTTGCCGTCGGCGTCGCGGTAGATGAACAGGCTCTGCCCGTCGATGGAAAGGCCGATGGAGGCTTCGTGGCCGGGGGTGTTGATGCCTCCGCCGAGGGGTTGCGGCTCCTGCCAGATGTCGTCCACCTTGTATGAGACGAAGATGTCCTCGTAGTAGAGGCCGTTTCGGTCGCGCTGCCCGCCGGTGGTTCCCTCGCGCTGGGAGGTGAAGACGAGCATGCTCTCGTCGGCGGTAACGACGGGGCTGTGCTCGTTGAAGCGGCTGTTGACGCCGTCGCCGAGGTTGAGCTCGATGATGTTGACGGGGTCGGTTATCAGCTCGGCTCCGTTCTTGCACTCGAAGATGCGCAGGTCAATCTCGGCCAGGACCTCGGCGTCGCTGACACGTCCGCGGTAGCGGGAATACTGCGCGATGGCCTCTTCGAATCGGTAGTTGATCTGGTAGGCGCGACCCAGCATGAAGTAGGCCAGCTCGGGGGCCTTGCGCTCGTCGAAACGGTCGCGGTAGTCGGCAGAGGCGGCAGTGGCGGCCCGCTCGAGGTGGGTCAATGCCGGCTCTTTTTTGCCCAGGTGCAGGCAGACCATGCCGTAGAGGTAATGGAACTGGGCGTTGGTCGAGTCGGCTTGGGCCAGCCGCTGCGCGTAGGGATAGGCCTCGCCGTACTGGTCCGCGCGGAGGTGGCGCTGGGCCATGTCGTAGGACGATTTGATGTCCTCCTGGGCCAACACGCTGATTGACAGCAGGAAGAAAGACAATGAAAGCATCAGGTATCGCATGGTGTTCGGGGTTTTGTCGGGTTTGGGCAGTAAGGTCAGGGCTGCTCTGGGCGGAGCGGCTCCTAGGGAGATAACGTTGGTCGGGGCGTTCCGCGTCTGCCTTTCAAAGTTTAAAGGTACGGGAAACGCGGCTCTCGGCCAGCGGGACAATTGCAAAGCAGGTGTTAATGGCAATCAAAAGGCCTTGATGCCGTTATTTTTCGTATTTTTGCCAGTTGTCTTGTGCATTGAAAACCATCAACCCAACATTCCCAAATGGAAAAACGAAGAAACAAAACCTCCCTCCCGCTGAAGGCCCGGATCGCGCTATTCCTGGTGGCGCTGGCGGCTGGGATGGGCGTCGCGCAGGCCCAGATGATGGACCCCGTCAAATGGACGGCCCAGGTGAACGAGCTGGGCGGCGGCCAGGCCGAGCTGGTCTTCAAGGCCGCCGTGGATCCGGGCTGGCACCTCTACGGGATGTATTTCGACGAGGGCGGGCCGCTGCCCACGACCCTGGCGGTCGAGCCGGGTTCCGGCTTCGAGCTGGTGGGCGCGCCCATAGAGCGGCCCCAGCCGAAGAAGGAGCTGGACCCCATCTTCGGCGTCAACGTCGCCTACTTCGTGGCCGCCGGAACCTTCGTCCAGAAGATCAAGATCACTTCCGCGAGCGACATCACCATCAAGGCCCGGGTGGACGGCCAGGCCTGCCAAGACGACGGCATGTGCGTGCTCGTGGGCGACGACCTGAGCTTCCGCGTCAAAGGGCTCGGACAGGCCGGCACCGAAACGCCCGGGCAAACCCCTGGCGCACAAGGGGAAACGCCCGCGGTATCCACCGACAGCCTGCCCGCGACCGACAGCAGCCAGACCGGACAGGCCGGCCCCGCCCCGCCCGTGCCGCCGCTCGACCAGGCGCCCGCCTCCGAAGGCTCGGTCATGGACGGCGGCGTCATGGACCTGAGCAAGGCCAGCCTCTGGCAGTTGTTCTTCTGGTCGTTCGTGGCCGGGCTGCTGGCCATTTTCACGCCCTGCGTCTTCCCCATGCTGCCCATGACCGTCAGCTATTTCATGAACAACAGCCAGAACGCCGCCAAGGCCAAGTTCGAGGCCGGGGTCTATGGCCTTTCCATCATCGGCATCTACACCATCATCGGCACGCTGGTCGCGGTGCTCTTCGGTGCCGCCTTCGCCAACTGGCTCTCGACACACTGGCTGCCCAACGTGCTGTTCTTCCTGATCTTCGTGGTCTTCGCGGCCTCCTTCTTCGGCATGTTCGAGATAACGCTTCCCTCCTGGATGATCAACAAGTCCGACGCCCAGGCCGACAAGGGCGGCGTAACGGGCGCCTTCTTCATGGCCTTCACCCTGGTGCTGGTCTCCTTTTCCTGCACCGGGCCCATCGTCGGGGCCATCCTGGTCGATTCGGCGGGCGGGCAGGTGCTCGAGCCCATCGTGGGCATGTTCGGCTTCTCGCTGGCCTTCGCCTTCCCCTTCACCTTCTTCGCCTTCTTCCCCAAGATGCTCTCCAGCCTGCCCAAGTCCGGCGGCTGGCTCAACTCCGTCAAGGTCATCCTCGGCTTCATCGAGCTGGCCCTGGGCCTCAAGTTCCTCAGCGTGGCCGACCAGACCTACCACTGGGGCATCCTCGACCGCGAGGTTTACATCGCCCTCTGGATCGTCATCTTCGCCCTCATGGGCCTCTACCTGCTGGGCAAGCTCCGCTTCTCGCACGACGAGCCCGTCGAGCACCTCAAGGTCCCCCGCTTCATGCTCGCCATCCTGACCTTCAGCTTCGTGGTCTATCTGCTGCCCGGCATGTTCGGCGCGCCCCTCAAGCTCCTGGCCGGATACCTGCCCCCCAGCAGCACCCACGACTTCGACATCAACCAGATCGTCCGAGACAACGCCAACATCGGATCGCACGGGGCCAACGCCGCCCAAGAGCTCTGCGAGGCCCCGCTCCACGCCGACCAGTTGCACCTGCCCCACGGCCTCAAGGGTTACTTCGAATACGAACAGGCCCTGGCCTGCGCCCGCGCGCAAGGCAAGCCCATCTTCATCGACTTCACCGGCCACGGATGCGTCAACTGCCGCAAGATGGAGGAGAACGTCTGGATCGACCCCGAAGTCCTGGCCAGGCTGCGCGAGAACTTCGTCATCGTGGCCCTCTACGTTGATGAGAAGAGAATCAAACTACCTGAAGATGAGGCCTATACCTCGGTCGTGGACGGCCGCCGGAAAACGACCCTGGGCGACAAGTACGCCGACTTCCAAATCGAGCGCTTCGAGGTCAACGCCCAGCCCTACTACGTCCTGCTCGACACCGACGAGACCCTCCTGGCCCAGCCCCGCGCCTTCGACCTCAACGTCGAAGCCTTCAAGGACTTCCTCGACCGCGGCCTCGACGAGTTCAACCGCCGCCACGCCCAGCCATGAGCCCGCCAAACATCCGCCAGCCGCGCCCGGACACGCTCCGGGCGCGGCTTTGCGTTTCACAAAACTCCGCGGCAGTCGCGCCCACGAATCGAAGCGCGCTATGTCCGTTTTCGGACATAGCGTTCCATCACCGTGCGCTTGGGTGGGCCATAAATCCTACACAAACCTACTGATTGACAATCAGTTAAATAGTTTGGCATCACAATTGACAAATAGATATTGGGTTAATGTCAAGCGAACCATTAGGTTTAGGTTTGTTCAGGCCGGCTCCAAGGCGTTGGAGCCGGCCTTTTTTTGGGGCGAAGGCAGGGCAGAGGCGGGCTTTCCTAGCATTTCCATTTGGATTTTCAAAATAGAGTCGTTAGATTTGACAGAATGGGAAACGGTATCCGAGAACCCGAAAAGCATCTGTTCAACATGTTGACCCGCTATCAGATAGAATCCGAGTTGAGCCTGGCCTATTTGCAGGCAGTCGCGGCCAAAGCCGCTTGCGCCGTTGACAGCCCACGCATCGACAACGACAGTGTGGATGCCGTGATTTCTGCCAAAGGAAGGATTTCACCCGATGGGAAAATTTCTCCCCGCATCGAAGTCCAGCTCAAAGCCACGACCAACTGGCAGGTCAACCGTGAAGGAAAAATCGCTTTTCCCCTGCCGATTAAAAACTACGACGAGCTCCGGGCCGACACCCTGCTCCCAAGGCTCCTTGTCGTCCTCTGCCTTCCCAAAGATGAAAACGACTGGCTGGTCCATAGCCCGGAGGCACTTGTCTTGCGCGAATGCGCCTACTACCTCAACCTCAAAGGCTTGCCCGAAAGGACGAACGTTGACAAGCCAACCGTCCACCTCCCGACAGCAAACCTGCTCTCCCCCACCGCCCTCAAAGAACTGATGGGGAGAGCCTCAAAATTGGAAAAGTTATGAAAAGCGACCTTCAAGCATTGGGCCTCCTGCAATTCTCCACCCTCCAGGCATATCTTGAAAATGCAGGCTGGGATCGGGTCGATATCGACAAGGAGGACATTTCGCTTTTCCGCAAGTCCACTGCCACGGACGAGCACGAAGTCCTCCTGCCCCATTCCAGGGATTTTGCCGACTACCTGCCCCGGGTTTTCGATGTCGTCTCCACGATAGCGCAAGTGGAAGGGAGGCCCACGGAGCAAGTGGTATCCGACCTCCTGCTCGAACCGTCGGACGTGCTCCGCTTCCGCCTCGACAACAAAGCAACCCGAGACGGGAGCTTCCCCCTGGACAGCGTGTTTTCCTTTTTGGAAAACGCCAAGAAGGCGATATACGCGTCAGCCTGCGACTTGTTGCAACCGGAGAAATACCACAAGCGGCTGGGCTTGAAAGGCGCGACGCAATTCATCGAGCAATGCAGGCTGGGCCAGACAGAGCGGGGCAGTTTCGTGGCTCCCATCATCTGCCCCTTCCTCGATACGTGTGCCGCCGACAGGCCCACGCCCCTGACCATCTACCAGCGCGACCTGTTCGCCAAGTCCTTCACCCGCGCGGTAACCACCCGCCTGATGTGGTCCGTGAGCGAGATCAAAAAGTCAATCGACAAGAACGAACTCAACCGCATTGTCGAGCTCGAAGGCAAGAACACCATCAGCGGCAATCTGCTGGAGGCCGTCCATGAGCTCACCACCTTGTCATCCGACTCAAAGCTGGAAATCGCGGCGTCCTGGTCGCCCTTCGCGCCGCGCCCCAAGCTCAGCCCGCTGGTGAAGATGAGCCAAGACTACCTCCCCGGCCTCGAAACCCTGCTGAGCAAGATAAAGCCAGCCGACCAAAACCCCGAAAGCGAGTTTGTCGGGAAAATATCATCAACAAAAGCAGACCCGGACGCAGAAAACCGTGCCGAAGGTGAAATCGTCCTCAATTATATCCTCGGCGATGAAGAAAAGGCATCCAAGGCGAAAGTAACCCTATCCAAACCAGAATACGACCAAGCCTGCGAAGCCCACAGGACGGGTAAAACCGTGAAGATAACCGGGAGACTCGCCAACAACGGGCGAACCAAGGCCATCGAAAACGCCCGGTTGACCGTGATTTGAAGACGGCGCCGCCCCGCCCGCCCGCCGGAGGCCGACGTTCCTAGCCCAGCTTTTCTAAATTCGCGCATCGGGCCGAGCTACCAACAGGGAGGCCCGCACAAACCCCGCGGCGCATGTTCGAAAACTTCACCTTCCTGGACGTCTTCCTGGCCTCGCCGGTGCTGGCCGGGCTTTGGCGGGGCCTCTACCGGGGCCTCAACATCGAGTTCTTCTCGCTGCTGCTGCACCTGATGGCCCTGTACCTCAACCACTTGTTCATCAACGCCGTGTCGGCCAACCTGGCCTTCAACTTCGGCTGGGACGTGTTCAACGTGCAGGCCTTCTTCTTCATGCAGGTCAACTTCCTGTTCATCTTCCTGCTCCACGTGGCCTGCCGCTACCTCTTCGAGCGGGTGCGCTTCTTCGGGTCCGAGCACGGCGGCAACCTCAAGGACATGAAGCACCTGCTCGGCTCAATCGTCGGGATGCTGCGCTACGGGCTCATCTTCAGCGCGTTCTTCAGTTGCTACGTCCACCTCAACAAAGGCACGGCCGACGAGTTCTCGCCCCAGACCCTCGAGAAGTCCTACCTCTACACGCCCATGACCTCCATCGCCCCCTTCCTCTACCCCGTCCTCGAGTTCAAGCCCTTCCGCGTGGTCCCGTGAGCCCCGCGCGTTCCGGACAGCCCAAAAAAAAACTCCACGCCCACCCAAGGCCCTCTCGCTTCGAAAAACGCCCGGCTCTTGCATTTTCAACGGATCCTGCGTACTTTGGGTTTTCAGAATCCCCCCGGGGTGAAATGGCATCCCGACCAGAGCGGAAATGTTCAAGGCCGAATCCTCCCAGGGCAGGCGGTTTTCTTGGACGATGGGGCTGGGCTGGGAAATAGCCTTGCGAATCTTCACTAACGTTAAAACTTCAAAACTGAAACACAATGAGAATCAAGCAGATAGCTATAAACGGACTTTTTGGAATGTTCAACCATATTGTCCCACTAAACTTAACAGAGCATATCACGATTGTGTATGGAATAAATGGCATTGGAAAAACCATGTTATTCAAAATACTCGATAGCTTTTTCAATTCAAATTTCTCAAAACTTGTGAGTTTTCCCTTTGACAGATTGATGATTGAATTTGAAAACAATGACACTATCTCGTTTTTCAATTCCGAAAAGGATTTTTTTATTGAATACCAATCCAAAGGAAACAAATCTATTTTTGATTTAGGCCAATTAAAATCAGCAGAACACATCAAGGATGAAAAAGTCATAAGACAATTGCGTCGTCTTCTCCCCATGCCCGTTTCTCAATATTCTGATAACGAGTTAATATTCCATCAGACTGATGAAATATTGACAGTTGAAGAAATCATTGATCGATATTCAGAAATGTTACCCTCCGAATTAAAACAAGAAGATTCAATTAAGAACAAAACAGAGTTAGACAGAATAATCAAGAGTACAAATCTTTATTTTATTCAGACACAAAGATTGATTGCATTTAACTACTTGAAACGGAAACAACAATATGGAATGGAAAGAGATTACAATCTGAACAAAGTTGAAACCGTAAAAAAATATTCCGAAGAATTATCGGAGATAATCCAAGAAAGACACAGAGAATATGCCAAGCGTTCGGAAGAGTACGAACTTTCATTGGGCAAACGGCTTAGAAGCAAGGAAGTAAAGACATACTCAGACCTTGAAGAATTAAAAAAAGAAAATAAAGTCTTAGAGGCCAAAAGAAACGAACTAAAGAGCGTAGGTCTTTTTGAAGAAATAAAGGAAGACTACTCAAACATCCCTGACACGATTGATGAAATCGAAAGAGCAGTTTTGTCTGTGAATATTCAGGACATGAAGAATAAGCTAAAAATATTTGACGAATTGTACGAAAGATTAAAAAAATTCTTAGATATTTTAAATCATAAGCGCTTTTCTTACAAAAAAATATCCATCCATCCCAAAAAAGGATTTGTATTTGAAAACGACTATGGCAAGCCCTTACAGGTTACAGAACTTTCCTCTGGAGAACAACACGAAATTGTTTTGTTCTACGAATTATTGTTTAAAGTAACCGAAAATTCATTGGTCCTGATAGACGAACCAGAAATATCACTTCATGTTGTCTGGCAAAAAGAATTTTTAACAGATCTGGAAGATATTGTAAAAATTAGGCATTTTGATATATTATTGGCCACGCACTCGCCTTCCATAATCAATGGCAATTGGGATTTGACCGTCGAACTTAACAAAGATAAGAACGATGAGAAATGAAATTGACAGCAAGTTTTACGCAGGTGAAATCCGAATGTGGAAAAGCGCAAGAAAAGAAAAATCAGTCGCTGTAATCGTCGAAGCTAAATCTGATGAACTATTTTTTCAGAAATTTTTCAACTCCTCAACAACTTTTTTTCCTGTTGATGGTTTCCAAAATGCGATCAATGTCTTGCAAGATGTCGAAAAAGAACTATTGGGAATCTTGGCAATAATTGATGCGGATTTTCGACATATTCTTAAAGAAGAGCCTGCCTCATTGAATCTGTTCATTACCGATTTTCACGATGTAGAAATGATGACCATAGCAGCAAAATCTTGGGATGAAGTCATAAGTTACCATACACAAAAAACAAAATTAGAAAAGTTTCAAAAACAACATTCAAAATCATTAAAAGAATATTTGATGGCAATGGCACACCCCATTGCGTGCATTCGCTTTTTAAACAACCAAAATAATTTAGGCCTAAGCTTTAAGACAATGTCAAAAGGGCAATACATTTTTTTGGACTATTCAAAATTCATTGACAAACAGAGATTCTGCATTGATAATGAAAAGTTGCTTGAAACGATTGAGAATAAATCACAAAAACAAAATTTCTTCAAAAACAATCCCTCTTTGATAAATGAATTATCAAATATTTCTCAAAAGGAATTTAACTTGTTTGATTTTTGCAATGGCCATGATGTAATTAACATGCTATCGCTTGCGCTAAAAAAAGAGATAGGAAATAAAAACATATCAGGTCAAGAACTTGAATCTTTTTTTATTGTTGCCTATCGATTCGATGATTTCATCCAAACTCATCTTTATCAAGAACTAAAAAAGTGGGAGGGACGAAATCCCAACCTCGTTCTCTTTAACAAAGACGACCCAGCAGAAACAAAAAAAGAATCTTGATATTGAGTACGTTGGAATTTCGGATACCCTGCGAAACCAAACCCAAAAGCCAGAACCTGCTTACGACCGACAATCCGTATAGAAATTCAAAATCGCAGTTCACTTGCCGACCAGCACAATGAACTTGCTAACAGCCCACCCCTTTCAAGCTCAACCGCATGTGGCCCGAATTGCCCTAGACTTTCCAAAGCATTGAAAATCTGGAAATTACGATTGCGCTTTGGCCTTTGCCCATGCGCGGCTATGCTCGGTTTCGCCGCAGGGCTTCTTTGCTCCTTGAACCTCATCGCACGCAGCGACCTGGCGCCTAGCAAGTTCCACAAAACGGCCACTTGACGGCGAAAGCCAACACTGGATTGGGTATCGGCTACACGATATATTTCGTACATTTGCGCTTGGACGCATTTTTTGCCGCAAGGCAAAAATTGGCCAACTGCCATGCGCTCAATCAATTTGACGGAACTTCGCATTTTGTGGATACAAATGCTTATTTTTAGGGCCGATTCAGCATAACCCCGTCTAACCCCAATCCAACCCGAGCGACGTGGACCAGTCCCCTCTGCTGCACCACCTCCGCATGGCGCCCTTGGCGCGCCTGGCCCTGCCGCTGGTGGCGGGGCTGATGCTCGAGTTCGCGCTCGAGAGCGGCTGGGCTGGCTATGGCATCCTGGCCGGGCTTTTCCTGGGAGCATTCGCCCTGATGGCCAGCCTGGCGTGGCTGCGGCGCGAGGAGTACGGCTGGCGCTGGGTGGCGGGCGCGGCGCTGGTGCTGGGGCTGTTCTTCCTGGGCGGCTTGCAGGCCGAGCGGGCGCTGCGGCCCAGCGGTTTCGAGGGGCTGGAGCCGGGCCGCGAGGTGCTGGCCCTGGGCGTGCTCGAGGAGCCTTTGCAGGAGAAGGCCCGCTCCTTCAAGACCGTGATGCGGCTGGAGGCCTTCGCCGACTCGGCCGGGCGCTGGGTTCCGTGCCAAGGGCAGGCCGTGGTCTATATGGCCAAGGACAGCAGCCTGGCCGGCTTCCGCTTCGGCGACCGCGTCGTGGCGCGGGCCCGCTTCGAGCTGGTGGGCCAGGCGGGCAACCCCAACGAGTTCGATTACAGGCGCTTCCTGGCCCGGCGGGGCATCCTTCGGCAGATCTACCTCCGCCCGGGGCAGGTGGAGCTGGCCAGCCGCGACAACGCCCCGGCCCTGCTCGCCTTGGCCCACCGCTGGCGCCGCGCCCTGCTCGACATCTACCTGCGCAACGGCATCGAGGGCCAGGAGTACGCCGTGGCCGCGGCCCTGACCCTGGGCGACCGCGGCGACCTGGACGCCGACACCCAGCGGGCCTACATGGTCTCGGGCGCCACGCACATCCTGTCCGTCTCCGGGCTGCACGTGGGCATCGTGGCCATGGTCTTCGGCTTCGTGCTCGACAAGCTGCTTCAGGCCTTCCGTCCCGACTCGGCGGCGCGGCGCTGGGGCAAGGCCTCCGGCATCATCGCGCTGCTCTGGGTTTACGCCCTGCTGACGGGCCTCTCGCCCTCGGTGCTGCGCGCCGCCACGATGTTTTCGATGGTGGCCCTGGGGCAGGCGTTCGGCCGCTCGATGTCCGTTTACAACAGCCTGGCCGCTTCGGCGCTGCTGCTCATGGCCCTCAACCCCGCCGTGGTGCTCGACGTCGGGTTTCAGCTCTCTTATGTGGCGGTGTTCGCCATCGTCTTCCTGCAGCCCAAGCTGGCGCAGTTCTGGCAGCCCCGATCGAAGGCCGCGCTCTGGGCCTGGCAGTTGATGGTGGTCTCGGTGGCGGCGCAGATGGGCACGGCTCCGCTCAGCCTGCTCTACTTCCACCAGTTCCCCAACTACTTCTGGCTGACCAACTTGGTGGCCATCCCGCTTTCAACGCTCGTGGTCGTGGGCGGGATGGTCTTGCTGGCCGCCTCGTTCTGGACGCCCCTGGCCGCCGCGCTGGCCTGGGCGCTGCAAAAGGTGCTCTGGCTGCTCAACGCCAGCGTGCTGGCCATCGAGGCGCTGCCCCACTCGTCCACCACCCGCATCCCCTGGGAAACTTGGGACATGGCCCTGGGCTTCCTGCTGGTGCTGGCCCTGGGCGGCTGGCTCGGCAAGGCCGGGCCTCGCTGGCTGGCCGCAAGCCTGGCCATCGCCATCGTGCTGGTCGGCGGCCGCGGCCTCCGCCGGTGGAACAACAGCCAGGAGGTCCATGCCGTGGTGTTCAACACCCGGGGCGCCGGCGGCATCAACTTCCTTGCACCGGGCCGCAACATCGTCTGGGCCGACACCGCCATGTTCGCCGACCCCAAGACCCTCTCGTTCGCCGCCGAGGGCCTCTGGACAAGCCTGGCCAGCCCCGACCCCGAGCGCCTGCACGCCGCCGACACCGCCGGCGCCTGGCAGCCCGCCGCCCTCGACTTCGCCGGGAAGCGCTTCCTGCGCGTGGCCGACGTCGCCTTCGCCGAGTTCCGGCCCGACACGCCCGCCCGCGTGGACGTGCTCGTGCTGGGCCGCGACCTCCGGCTCGACATGCCCGCCCTGGTGCGCCGCGTCCGCTTCGAGCACCTGGTCTTCGAGCCGACCAGCCGCCAGGCCACCCTCGACGCTTGGAAGCGCGAGTGCGACAGCCTCGGCATCGCCTACCACGATGTCCGCGAACAGGGCGCCTTCTGGCTCCGCTGGTAAGCCCAAGCGGCATTCAAAACATCATGCAGTCATCACTTTTTTACCATGCTCCTGCGTATCCGCTCAATTTTTTCAACCGACAAGCCAGTCAATTCTGAAATAAACTCGTTATCAAGTCCTTTCTTGATTGCGTTTTTGGCGATTTCAATTTCTCGCTCTTCAACCACGGTTTCCAGGGCGCTTTTCAAGTCTCGGTATTGGATAAGACTTTGTTCGTAGCGTTCGCGCTGGGCCGCGCTCAAACCCGCCAATTCGGCTGTGCCAAAGGCCTTTTGGAAAATTGGCTCTTTGAGGATCGCTGGAATGTGGTCGAAAACCTCCAGGTGCTTGAGGAAATAGCACCACTTGTCGAACTTGGTTTCCAGTTCGTCCGCTGTTT
>JAIFMG010000041.1:0-64524 GCA_020048645.1 Bacteroidota bacterium
AAAAATTTCGTGTTCTTCGTGTTTTTCGTGGAAAAAAATCGAACATTGATTTCAGATTTAACACAATCTAATTTCAAAGTCTTACTTACTTGCAATTGGGATCAATATGAGATGAATTTTTTCCTTTCCAGTTGGTTTTCCATTCCTATCCAAAGAATTTGCATCCGTCAAACAAATCTTCAGGTAAATTTACGATTTTGATTTCAAAAGTCAATATTTCGAAGAGGCATTTCCATCAGGCGCCGAATTGGCAGGCTTTGGGAGTGAAATCGACTTTGCCTAGTTGCGCAATTATTGGACTCCCAGCGGCTGGTCGAGGCTGTCGAGTCTGCCCAAAAATCACTAGCTTTGGGAGAAACGTCCCTGCGGGAGGCTATGGAAAAGAAACTGGTGGAAAAGGGTTGGTACGATTTCGAGCTGGTGAAAAGCGCCTGGTTCGAGCCGGAAGAAAAGGAGTACTGGGTGGTGGCCGATCCCTTCGGCAGGAAGCACCTGTTGGACCCTGGGCACTACGCGTGCTACGGCCTGGCGCCAGGCAAGGCGTTCCGGGGCATCGTCGAGAAGCTGAACTGCCAGGGGCGGACCCTGATCGAGCCCGAGCATCCGCGCTACAAGCTGGGCCAGAGCTACTGGTTCGCGGTGCGGGCCCTCCTGCCCGCGGGGCATGGCGGGCAGGACAGCGGGCCCGAATACGCGCTGCTCGACGAGTTCGGGCAGGAGCGTCGGGCGGCGGCGCGCTGCTGGCAGACCAAGGCGCCCCTGCCCGCGCGGCTGCTCTGCCGCGTGGACCGCATCTTGCGCGGCAACTTCTTCCTGACCAACCAGCACCACGACCACCCCAAGCTCCGGACCGGCGGGCGCTACAAGCTCAAGGTCGAGGCCTGGCGCGAGGTCGTCGATGAGCGGCACGAGCTGGTCTTGGAGCTGACGGCCACGGCGCCCGACGGCTGCGCGTACCGCCTGCCCCTGCCCGAGGAGCCGCCCCTGCCCCGCCCCACCCGCGTCGAGGCGCTGCTGGCCGACTGGCGCGACGGCCTGCCTGTTTGGAATCTCTTGGGCAATATGTCAAAGAAAAGCTAAATCGCCCGCGGGCGCTTTGCATCTTCGACAAAAAAAGCAATCTTGCTGCCAAACAAGCCCAAACCCACGCGACAGACCAGCCCAACACCCACCACCCCAAAAGCCCATGGAAATGCAAGACAACTCGCTCCTCTACATCATAGCCGCCATCGTCCTGCTCCACGTCCTGGGCGGAGTGGCCATACTGATCTACCGCATCAACAAACGAGACTGACACCATGTTGAAGAAACTGGCATTTCTCTTGACGGTCCTGCTCCTCGCGGGCCAATCGCAGGCGCAAGAAAGGCCCGCCCCGTCGGACAGCCTGCGCATCGTCGAGTTTTCCGGCACCTTGCTCAACGACAGCCTACAGCCGGTCTCCTTCGCCACGGTGCAGGTGCTGCACAAGCGGCGCGGCACCATCGCCGACTTCTGGGGCTACTTCTACCTCCCGGTCGAGGTGGGCGACACCATCGTCTTCGCCTCGGTCGGCTACAAGAAGGCCTACCACGTCGTCCCCGCGGACGCCGCCGACAACTACCAGCGCAACGTCCACATGAAGCTCGACAACATCCTCCTGGGCGAGGTCCTGGTCTTGCCTTGGCACAACTACGAGCAGTTCAAGCAGGCCTTCATCGCCCTGGAGCTGCCCAAGGACGACTACGAGACGGCCATTGTCAACTTCGAGGTGATCATGACCCAGGTCAAGATGAACGAGTACGCCACCACCAGCTCGATGGGCCACCGCAACTACATGCGCAGCGTGGCCAACCAGAACTACTACGCCGGCGGCCAGCAGCCGACCATCAACATGAACCCGCTGGCCTGGGCCCAGCTCATCGAGGCCATCCGCAGCGGGGCCTTCCGACGGCATTGAGCCCGCGCGGGGCCGTCCTCAGCGGGCCGAAATGAGCTCGACCTCGAAGACCAGCGTCGCGTAGGGCGGAATCACGCCCTCGACGCCCTCCTTGCCATAGGCCAGGAAAGAGGGAACGATGAGCGTGGCCTTCTGCCCCACGGCCAGTTTCGAGAAACCCTCCTCCCAGCCGTCGATCACCTCGCGGGCGCCGAGCCGGAAGCTGAAGGTCTCGGCGCGCCGCCGCGACGAGTCGAACACCACGCCGTCGAGGAAGCTGCCTTCGTAGTGGACTTCGAGCGTCTGCCCGGGCTTCGCCAGCGGTCCCTCGGCAGGCCCTTGCGGGATGAAGTACAATCCGCTCAGGCTTGGCTCCTGCTCTATCTTCTTGAGGGCCAGGAACTCATCAATCAGGCGCATCTCCTCGGAGCGGAGCTGCTGCTCCTTGGCTCGGAGCTGCTCCTGGTACTCCTCCTGGGTCTGGCTGGCCAGCAGCTCGGCCCTGAAGAGCAGCGTGGAGCCAGCAGGCAGTTCGGGTGGCAAGGGCTGGCGGGCGTTGTGCCGGTAGAACGAATCGGCAGGAACCCGGAAGAGGATGCTGTCGCCCACGCGCAGGAGCGCGAGTCCGGCATCGACGCTCGGGCCGGCGTGCTTGGGAGGCTCGAGCCGGAGGCGGAACAGGTCGGGCAGTTCGCGGGTCGAAAAGAGGGCCGGGCCGCCCTCGGGGCCGTACTCGAGCTTGAGGACCAGCACGTCGCCCGGCATGGGCTTGGGCGCGTTCTCGTCCGTGTGCCAGAGGCGGTACTCCAGCCCGGTCTCGGCGTCGGTGCGCCAGCGTTCGGAATCGTCGGACTGGCAGGCGGCCAAGGCGGCCAGGGCCAGTGGAAGCGAAAGGGAAATGAGCTTGCTCATATGCGGATGCCAATGACCAGGATGTCGTCCACCTGCTCCTGCTCGCCTCTCCATTCCTCGAAAATGTCGTCGAGGATCTTGCCTTGCACGGCCATGGGCAAGTGGTGGTTTTCGAGAATGACATCCCGGAAACGCTTGATTTTGAACTTTTTGCCCCTGCTGCCTCCAAACTGGTCCTGGTATCCGTCGGAGAAGATGTAAAAGACATCGCCGGTCTTGATATCGAACTCGTGGGTCGTGAAGGGATCCATGCGGTCATAAATGGCGATGGGCATCTTGTCGGGCTTGACGATTTCGAGCTCACCGTCGCGGATGAGGATCATGGGGTTGTTGGCGCCAGCGAAATAGAGCTTCATGGCCTCCATGTCCACGGTGCAGAGCGAGCCGTCCATGCCATCGCGGGCCTCGTTCTCGATGCCTTTCTGGTTGAGCGACTTGATGATGCTGTCGCGTAGGCGTCCGAGGATCTGGGTGGGGTTCTCGACGTCGGTCTCGTTGACGATACGGTTGAGGAAGCTGACTCCCAACATGCTCATGAATGCCCCGGGCACGCCGTGGCCGGTGCAGTCGGCCGCCAGGACGATGAGCTTTCGGTTCTCCTTGGCGGTGAACCAGTAGAAGTCGCCCGAGACGATGTCCTTGGGCTTGAACAGGACGAAGGACTCGCTGATGATGTTGTCGGGGAAATGGTCGCTCAGGGTGGCGCGCTGTATCCTTCGGGCGTAGTGGATGCTGTCGAGGATTTCCTGGCGCTGGTGCTCGATCTGGTCGCGCTGGTTCTCGGCGATCATGCGCTGCTTCTCGACGGCGTCGCGCTGGGCCTCGATTTCGTCGCGCTGCTCCTCAATGGCGTCGCGCTGGGCCTCGATTTCCTCCTTCTGCTGCACCACTTCGGCCGTGCGCAGGCGGACTTCCTCTTCGAGGCGCTCCTTCTGCCGGCGCATCTTGGCCGTGCGGACCAGGTACCAGAAGTAGAGGCTGAGCAGAATGGCCAGCACGGCGCCGACCTTGGCCAGCGTCGTCTGCCACCAGGCCGGCTCGATGGTGATGTAGAGGCGGATGGGCTCCTTGCTCCACTTGCCGTCGTTGTTGGAGCCGAGCACCTCGAAGATGTACTCGCCCGGCGGCACCTGGTTGTAGGTGGCGAAGCGGCGCGTGCCCACGTTGTTCCAGTCCTGGTCGAGGTTGACCATGCGGTACTTGTACTGGTTCTTCGAGGGGAAGACGTAGTCCAGGGCCACGAAGTCGATCGAGATGACGTCCTGGTCGTGGTTCAGGACGATGTGGGTTTTCTCGCTGATGACGGTGTCGAGCTCGTTGTAAACGCGGTTGAGGACGCTGAAGCCTGTTATGACGACCTCGGGGGCGTGCTCGTTGTCGCGCATCTTGTCGGGGAAGAAGGCGTTGAAGCCGTTGATGCCGCCGAAGAGCATCTCGCCCTGCGCGGTCATGAAGTAGGACCCCACCAGGAACTCGTTGCTCTGGAGGCCGTCGCGGACGTCGTAGTTGCGCACCTCGATGCTCGTCGGGTTGAGGAAGCGGCCGCGGCCGAGGGGGATGTTGCGGAGGGTGTCCACGACGACCTCGGTGGCGCGGAGGGTGTCGTAATGGACCTCGAACCTGCCCAGGCCCCGGTTCGTGCTGACCCAGAGCCGCCCGGCCCTGTCCTCTAGGACGCCCATGATGACATCGTTGGGCAGTCCGTCCTTCTCGTCGAAGGATTCGAAGGTGTTGTTGTGCTCGTTGAAGCGGTTGAGGCTTCCCTTGGTGCCGACCCAGATCCAGCCGCGGGAGTCCTCGAAGACCGAATAGACCCTGTCGTCGCCCATGGCGCCCGGCTGTCCGTTGGTGGGATACCTGTAAAAGCGCGGCCCGTCGCTGGGCGGATTCTTGAACATCTGCAGGCCGCCGCCGTAGGTGCCCACCCAGAAGCGCTTCTTGCTGTCCTCGAACAAAGTCGTTACGAAGTCGTTGGCCAGGTCAAACTGGCCTTGGCCTTGCCGGAACGCCTTGAAAGTCTGGCTGTTGTAATCGTAAAGGCAAAGCCCGCCTCCGAAGGTGGCCACCCAGAGGTTTCCGTTGGAATCCTCCTGCACGTCCCAGACGCGGTTGTTGGTCAGGCTTCCCGGCAGGTTCTCATCGTGCTTGAACACCTTGAAGGTGCCCTTTTGGCGGTCCATCAGGGCCAGGCCTCCGCCGTCGGTGGCCACCCAGAAGTTGCCGCGGCTGTCCTCGAACATGGCCCGGACGTGGTTGTTGGGCAGTGTGTTGGGCTTGGTGGGGTCGAAGCGGTATCTCCAGAACTGGTTCGTGCTCCGGTCCCAGCGGTTGAGGCCGGTCTCCACGGTTCCCACCCACATCTGGCCCTGCCGGTCCATGTAAATCGAGCGCACCTGGTTGGAGCTTAGGCTGTTCGGGTCGTAGGGGTTGTGCCGGAACAGGTCCAGGTCCTCGGCCGCGCGGCTCCACTTGTTGACCCCGCCGAGCGAGGTGCCCACCCAGAGCAGCCCGGCGCGATCCTGGAACAGGCAGTTGACATTGTCCACGCTGAGGCTGTTCGGGTCGGTGGGGTCGTTGCGGTAGGCCGCGAAGGTCTCCGCGGACGGGTCGAAACGGACCAGCCCCCCCCCTGCCGTGCCCAGCCAGAGGATTCCGTTGGCGTCCTTCTCGATGGCGTTGATGGCGTCGTTGCTCAGCCGCGAGTTCTCGCGGGTGTAGAACTTCACCTTGGACATGCCGCTGATGCCCAACCTGAACTTCCGCAGGCCGTAGTCCGTGCCCAGCCAGAGCGTGTCGCCGTCGATAAGCAGCGTGTTGATCGTGTTGCTGCGGATGCCCAGCGAGTCGGTCTCCTTCGAGGTCCTGTACGAGACGATCCCGCCCTGCACGATGTCAATGGCGTTGATGGCCGAGTCGGTGGCCACCCAGAGCTTGGTCATGCCTTGCGCGGCCATGTCGTTGATCTGGGTCAGGCGCCCGCCGACGCCCGAGACGAAGGTGCTGAAACGGATTCTCCCCGAGGGAGCCAGGGTGTCGAGCAGGCACAGGCCCGAGTCGGTGCCGAACCAGACGCCGCCCCGGCCGTCTTCGGCGATGGTGCGTATCTCGTTGCCGCAGAGGCTGCCCGGGTCAGCGGGATCGTGCTGGAAGCGAACGAACACGTCGTTGTAGCGGTCGTAGAGGCAAAGCCCGGCCCCGCGGGTGCCCACCCAAAGCCTCCGGGAGGCATCCTCATAGACCACCGTTATCGCGTTGTCGGATATGGTGTTTGGGTCATCGGGGTTGTTCCGGTAGGCCAGCACTTCGTAACCGTCGTACCGGTTCAGCCCATCCAAGGTCGCGAACCACATGAAGCCTCGGTAGTCTTGCTCGATGCTGTAAACGTTGCTCTGGGACAAGCCTTGCTCCAACGAAATGTGATCGAATTTGATCCTGCTGTTTTGAGACCAGCCCCAAAGCGGAAGGGCCAGCGCCAAGGTCAAGAGCAAGTGGCTTTTTTTCATCGGACTTCTGGTGGGCTTGTTTGGTAGGTAAAAGTACAAAAAAATGCCCATCCCAATCTGGCCATACCCGTAGATTAAAACGCCTGGCCAGAGCTGGGCGCCGCTCGGGCTTTCCCGCCAGAAAGTCTTTCCGTCCGCCATGAGGCGATGCCTTCGGCCAGGGGCATCGGGGGCCGCCCGCTTGCCTTCGCAACAGGCTGGCCCTAAGGCACTCGAAACGGAATCGGGCAGTGCCCGCCCGCGCCTGCACGGGGCCAGGGCGAAAGCCTCGGAACAGGCTGCCGCGCCAATTTCCCAAGAACGCGGACCCCGGCCGCCTGGCCCTCCCAGGCGCAAGAAAACTGATTGGGCTTTTTGCTGGCCCGAGGCCTCCGCGCCGTCCCGGCCCAGCCCCGCCCGCGCCCTGTCCTCGGAAAAAGAGAAGCCGCCACCCCATGCGGAAGGGCGGCGGCTTCTCTTTTTCGATGGAAAGCCACTATCACTTGGAAGCGTCTGCCTTGGCCTTGAAGGCGATGGTGATGCCCATGTTGTCGTGGACGATGTACTCCTTCAGGTCGGCGAAGATCGTGGTGGAGTTGTAGGTGATTCCCCAGTCGAGGCGGTTGAGCAGGAACTGCGGCGAGCTGGCCTCCAGCCCCGCGTCCGTGACGGTGACGTTGGCGGGGAAGCTGATGCTCTTGGTCTTGTCGCGCAAGGTCAGGTTGCCGGTCACCATGTGCGAGGTCTGGATGGAGTCGTTGATGGTCTGGGCCTTCTCCTCCACGGAGGTGATGACGAACTTCGCCGTGGGGAAGGTGTCCACGTTGAAGAAGTCGGGGTTCTTCAGGTGGCCGACCAGCTTGCCGTTGTTGTCGTCATTGGCGGGGATGTCCTGGACGTCGATGGTGGTCATGTCGAAGACGACCTCGCCGCCCACGATCTTGCCGGCCTCGACCTGAATGCTGCCGCTCTGGACCTGGACGTAGCCCCAGTGCTCGCCGGTGGGCTTGCTGCCGTACCAGCGCAGGCGGCTGCCAGCGGTCTCGACGGCGTAG
This sequence comes from Bacteroidota bacterium, assembly GCA_020048645.1. GTDB lineage: Bacteria > Bacteroidota > Bacteroidia > Bacteroidales > UBA6013 > UBA6013. The sequence continues at coordinate 7,366 of JAIFMG010000041.1, forward strand.
GTCTTCGCGGTTTGGGAGGCCTCGCCCACTTCCTGCGCGTCGCCGGTTTCGGAAGATACGCCCTCGGGGCCCGAGCTGCAAGAGGCCATCAGAGCCACGGCAGCCAGCGAAAGGAAAAACACTTTTTTCATCGTTCTATGAAATTGGATTAAATTGTTTCGGTGGAAAATTTAAGATTCGTTCACAAAAGTAGCCATTGTCGGCGAACGAACAAGAGCCGATAACGGAGAAAAAACCCAAGGGCATCCAATCCTCGGAATACAGGCGCGAAGATAGGCGCGTCGGGGCAGAAGGCGAATGCAAGAACGAAGGATAAAAAGGTTCTTTTCTCGGAAGGGCGGACGCCAAAGGGCCGACGTTTCCCTTCCGGGAAAGTCGGCCCTGGGGTTTGGGCAAGGTGGGTCATCGGAGACCCGAGGCCAGGCTGCTCAAAACTCGGCGAGGGCGGCCTGGAGATTGTCGGTGATCGTGAAGATCGGGGTGAAGCCGGAGACCTCGAAGACCTCGTAGATCAGCTCGTTCATGCTGCAAAGGACGAGCTTGCCCCCGATCTTGTTGAGGTGCTTGAGGAACATCAGGAAGACGCGGAGGCCGGAGCTGGCAACGAAGTCGAGGTTCTCGCAGTCGATGACCACGTTCTTCTCCTTGCGGGAAGAGATCTCGGAGAACTTCTCCTGGAAAAGTTTCGAGCTGGCGGTATCCACTTTACCCACCAGTTCTATGATTGTGATTTCGCCTTCTTTTCTCTCTTTGATTTCCATGTCGGTATGTTTGAGGTTGGGTTGAAACAGGGGTTCAGAAAACTTTTTTGGAAAGCCGCACCACGTTCTTGCCGCGGACGCGTTCGTAATCAAATGAATCCATCATCTTCTTGACCAGATGGACGCCCAATCCGCCGATGGGCTTGCCATCCACGTCGAGGCTCAGGTCGGGGACCGGGGCGTTGCGCGGGTCGTAGGCCTGGCCGTCGTCCGAGATCTGGACCAGGAGCCGGTCGCCGCTGAGGCTGAACTCGATCTCGATGAAGTGCTCCTTGTCGTCGGTGTAACCGTGGGTGATGACGTTGGTGATGAGTTCGTCCAAGGCCAGGTTGACCTTGTAAACGCTCCCGGGGTCCAGGCGGTTGTCCTCGCCAAACTCTTCGAACAGGTCGAGCACCGTGGTGACCTCGCTGATGTCGTTGACAATGGTTACCTTGAACTGCTTGCTCATCTTCTGTGGAATGTTAGTCAGGGAGGTGGAAATGGGCTATCCTTTGAACTCGAAGCAGAGGATGGTGATGTCGTCCGACTGGTCGGCGCCGTTGGCGTGGCGGGCGACGTCCTCGGCCATGCCCTCCGAGACTTCCTTGGGGGACTTGCCCGCAAGCTCCTTGAGCTGGGCGCCCACCTTCTCGTCCGTGTAGATCTGGCTCTCCGGGTTCATGGCCTCGGGCACCCCGTCGGTGTAGAGGAAGATCGTGTCCGTCGGCGAAAGCTGGACGCTCTTCAGGCCGTAGGGCATCCCGTCCATCACGCCCAGGGCCATGTTCTTGGTGGTGGGCAGCATCTCCACGCTTCCGTCCTTCCTGACCAGGTAGGGCGGGCAATGGCCGGCGTTCGAGTAGCGGAAAAGACCGGTCTTGAGGTTGAGGATGCCGTAGAAGGCCGTCACGAACATCGAGTCGATGCTCTCCTCGCAGATCAGGTCGTTGGCCTCGGCCATGCAGAGCTCGGCGCTTTTGCCGTCCCGGCCCGTGGTCCGGATGATGGTCCGGCTCAGGGCCATGAAGATGGCCCCCGGCACGCCCTTGCCGGCCACGTCGCCGATCACGAAGCCGAAATGCTCGTCGTCGATCTGGAAGAAGTCGTAGAGGTCGCCGCCCACGTCCTTGGCCGCCTTCATCATCCCGAACACCTCCAGGTCCGTGCGGTCGGGGAACTCGCTGGGAACGAGCGAGAGCTGGATGCTCTTGGCCACGTTCAGGTCCTGCTGTATCGACACGAGCTGGTCGCGCTGCCGGAGCGACTCCCGGATCTGCTGTATCTGCTCGATGGTCTTGTTGATGGTGATCTCCAGGTCCTTGAAGTCGATGGGCTTGTTCACGAAGTCGAACGCGCCCCGGTTCATGGCCGTGCGCAGGTTGTCCATGTCGCCATAGGCCGTGACCATCACCGTCTTGAGCTCCGGCCGGTTGAGCTCCTTGACGCGGTCCAGCAGGGTCAGCCCGTCCATCTCGGGCATGTTGATGTCCGAGAGGATGAAGTCGATGTCAGGGTGCTCGTTCAGGCGGTCCAGGGCCTGGTAGCCGTTGTTGGCAAAGACGAACTCATAAATCCCCTTGCGGATGTCCCGCCGGAACTTCTGCATGATGAGCAGCTCCAGGTCCGGTTCGTCGTCCACGCTCAATATCTTGATAGCCATTGCCGATGTTTTTTTGTTGTTTCAAAAATACGAATAATCCAATGCCAAGAAAATCCTGAACGCAAAAATCGGGGTCTTAGTCGCGCGAAAGCGAGATTTTGAGGCTGTCGGGGATGCTGATCCGGAAAAGGGTGTGCTCGCCGGGGAGGCTCTCCACCTCCAGCCTGCCCTGGTGCTTGACCTCCACGATGTCCTTGCTCATCGACAGGCCCAGGCCGGTGCCCCGGTCAACGCCCTTGGTGGTGAAGAAGGGAGTGAAGATCTTGTCGATGACCGACTGCGGCATCCCGGGGCCGTTGTCCTTGATGGTCAGCACCACTTCGCCGGCCTGCTTGCGGGTGGTCACCCACAGGCGCGGCTGGTATCCTTCCATGCCCTCGGCCACCATCTTCTCCTCCATGGCCTGGCACGCGTTGGTGACGATGTTGATCACCACGCGGCCGAACTGGTCGGGCGCCACGTTCACCTTGCCGATGGCAGGGTCGAGCTGGTAGTCGATCGAGGTGTTGAAGTCGCGGTTGCTGCCCCGCACCCCGTGGTAGCCCAGGTTCGTGAAGTCGCTGACCATGGTGTTGAAGTCCACGCTGAAGATGGCGCCCTCCTCCTTGCGGGCCTGGGCCAGCATCCCGTTGACGATGCGCGAGGCCCGCTGGCCGTGCTGGAGCACCGACCGCGAGTTCTCGGCCAGGCTCTGGCAAAGCTCCGCCAGGTCCGCGTAGCTGTCGGCGTCGAGCTGGTCCTTGGCCTGCCCAAGGATTTCCAGCATCTCGCTGGCGATGTCCGCGTTGAGGTTCGAGAAGTTGTTGATGAAGTTCAAGGGGTTGCGGATCTCGTGGATGATGCCGGCGGTCATTTTGCCAATCTCGGCCAGGCGGTCCAGGTGCTGGATCGTCGAGCGCAGCTTGCTGATGTTTTCTTCTTGTTCCGACACGGTTGGTGGTTTTTGGGTTAGGATTCGTTTTCTTCGGTCTTGGGCTTGGCGATGGGGATGGACACCGTGAACCGGGCGAAGGCCCCGTCCTCGGACTCGACCGCGATGGTCCCCTTGTGCTGCTTGACGATGTCGATGCCAGAATAGAGGCCCAGCCCGGTGCCCTCGGCCGTGGGCTTGGTCGTGAAGAGCGGGTCGAAGATCTTCGGCAGGTTCTTCTCCGGGATGCCCAGCCCGTTGTCCTCGAAGCACAGCAGCAGCAGCTCGTCCTCGACCCTAAGGCTCACCCGGAGCCGGGCCGCGAAGCCCGCCCCCACCCGCTCCTGCTTCTTGGCCAGCGAGTAGATGGCGTTCCGGGCGATGTAGAGCAGCGCCTTGCCGAACTCCTCCGGAATCACGTTCACCGGGTCGAGCTCCTCCAGCTCGAAGGCCAGCTCGGGCTCGAATCCCCTGAACTGGTTCTGGCCCTCGGCAAGGGCCTGCTGGGCCGCCTCGCGGGCCATGGCGCTCAGGTCGCTCGGGTAGAAGCGCGTCGGCTTGGCCTTCATCAGGGCCTCCATCTCCTTGATGATCCGCGTGGCCGTCACGCCGTGCTGGTTGATCTTGACCAGGTTGCCGTTGATCATCTCGATCACCTCCACCTGCTCCTCCAGCAGGTCCTGGCCTTCCGAGGCGTCCTCGCCCAAGGCCTCCCTGGTCTCCGCGATGATGTCCTTGAGCTCCTGGGTCAGCTCGGTCGAGACTTCCGAGAAGTTGTTGATGTAGTTCAGCGGGTTGATGATGCGGTCCACGATGCCCTGGGTCAACTGCCCGATGGACGCCATCTTCTCCTTGCGGACCAGCTCCTCCTGCGTCTCGCGCAGGTTGATCAGGGTCATCTGGAGGTCCTCCAGGATCTGCGTCTTGATGAAGGCCGAGACCAGGTGCTCCTTGAGGTTCCGCAGCAGCGAGAAGGCCTCGCTGCTGAAGGCGTCCTCGCTCTCGGGGTTGTCCAGCACGATGAAGCCCTCGATCTGGTCCTTGTTGTCGGGCACGTTGATCAGGATGACCACCCGCGAGTGGGCGCCCACGAAGGCCGGGTGGCCGCCCCCCGCGCCGAGCTTGGCCCGGTAGCGGATGCTCTCGTCAAGCGCTTCGGTGCCGCCGATCAGCTCGGCGTGCGTCTCCTCCACGCTCAGGGGCTTCAGTTGCTCGTCGCTCATCTCGAAGCCGAACTTGGCCGCGAACTCGTACAGGTGCGTCTGCTTGTTCAGCAAGACCGCGTAGCAGTGCTCGGCGCCCTTGATCTGGTGCAGTTTCGAAAGGATCGAGCGCATCAGGCTCGTGAAGTTGACCTCCTCGTTGATCGACTGCACGATGATGTCGATCTGCTCGAGCTGGATGTTCTTCTGGGCCAGCTCCGAGGCCTGCTTCTCGATCTCCTCCTTCTGGCTCTCCACGGCCTGCTTCTGCTTGGCGATCTCGTCGCGCTGCTGCACGATCTCGGCCGTCCGCTCGCGCACGATCTTCTCGAGCTGCTGCTTCTCCTTGACCAGCCGCCGCGAGTTCAGCTTCACCACGCCGATCACCAGAAGCACCAGGCTGACCAGGTAGAGCAGGTAGGCCAACACCGTGCGGTAGTACGGCGGGCGGATCCGGAAGGTGAAGCTGGCCACCCGGCTCTCCTGGCCGTGGATGTTCCGCGCCTTGACCTGGAAGACGTAGGTGCCCTCGAACAGGTTCGTGAACTCCTTCTTGGTCTCCTTGGTCCATGGCGACCACTGGTTGTCGTAGTTCTTCAGGCGCACGCTGAACTCCGTGGCCTCGATTCCCTCGAAGTAGGGCGAGGCGAACTCGAACACCAGCGTGTTGTGCGCGTAGTCCACCTCGAAGACCAGGTCGTCGGGCTGCTTGTTCCAGGCCACCGAAAGTGTGTCGTTGAGCGGATGCTCCAGCGCGAAGGTGCCATGGAACAGCACCGAGTCGCGGCCCGCCTGCACCCGGTGGATCACCGCCAGGAAATCCTGGTCGAGCTTCGGCTCGATCCGGTCCAGCACCGCGTAGTCGAAGCTGTAGAGCACGGCGCCCCGGGCCAGCCACAGCTTCAGCTCGCTGTCGATGAACAGGTCCATCGTCTCGCCATTCGGCAGGCGCCGGTAGGGGACGCTGTCCACCTCGAAGCCCCCGCCGGGCCTGGCGCTGATGCGCTCCACCCAGTAGCGGTTGCCCCGGTAGATGATGCCCACGATGGCCTCCTGGTCGGGCATCTTCACGAACTTGAGCACGCCCGCCTGCTTGCTGTCGAAATAGGCCGAGAAGACCGGGTGCGGCACGAACGAGCGGCTCTCCGCGTCGAAGATGAACATCCCCGCCTCGCTGCAGGCCACCAGCTCGCCCTCCAGCTCGCCCAGCTCCAGGCCGTTGATGCTGCGCAGACCGCTCGTGGCGTCGTAGATGTCCACCAGGGTGTCCTGCCCTTCCACCCGGATGTTCACCAGCCCGTTGTTCTTGGTGCTGAGCCAGAAGTCGCCCGGGCCCGCGAGGTGGATGTCCCTGAACTCCAGGTTCTCGTTCTCGTAGATCTTGGTCTTGGAAAGGCTCCCCGCCTCCACGTCGAACCGCAGGAACTGGCCCCGGCAGGCGGCGTAGAGCTGGCCAGGGCCGGCCGCTGTCAGCGCGTAGATGGGCGGCACCCCAGGCAGGGTCGAGCGGGCCGAGTTGCTGGCCGCGTCCAGCTCGAAAAGCCCCCCGTTGTTGGCGATGAACGTCCGCTGCCCGCCCTCGACTTCCACCTGGGCGAAGCACCACGACTGGTCGCCGATGCCCTGCACCTTGTCGAAGATAGGCCCGCCGGCCGTATAGCGCAGCCGGTGCGCCCCCAGCACCGTGGTGATGTAGATCGTCGAGTCGATCTCGGTGATGCTGTAAACCGTCTCGCTGAGCTTGTAAATCTCGTCGTAGATCGAGAAGGGCGAGAGGAACTCCAGGCTCACGATGCCCGTGTTCAGCGAAAGCCAAAGCACGTTCTTGCCCGAGGAGGAGCTGGAGTTGTAGCTGTGTATCACGATGGGGTCCGGCAGGCGGGCCGAGATGTGCCGCACCAGCTCGCCCTCGGGGTTGATCTCGAAGAAGCCGTTGCCCAGCGTGCCGAAGCCGAAGTTCCCGTTGACCAGGGCCACCGCGTTGTAGATCGCCCCGTCGCGGTTGATGCCCGGGGCCGTCGTCTCGAAATAGGTGGCCGAGACGCTGTCCATGACGCTCAGGTCGTATAGGTACAGGCCATGCAGGCGCGTGGCCACCAGAACGCGGCTCTCGTCATAGGGCAGGATCCCGAAGATGTCCTTCTCCACGAAGACGTTCTTCTGCGGCACCAGGACGCGGTGGTCGGCTGTCAGCTCGCAGATCCCGTTCGCGTAGTTGCCGATGAAGTAGCGCCCGTTGGCCACGAAGTTGATGAAGCTCGACGGAGGCGTCTCCAGCACCTCGATGCCCTTGTAGTCATAGACGAAGATGCGGCTCGGCGTGTTGAAATAGACCTTCCCGTTCCAAACGTTGGTGCGCAGCACCTGCGAGAAGGCCCTGTGCTCCTCCGCCTCGATCAGCCCCACGAGCGACTGGTAGCGCAACTGGCCCTTCGCGTCGGGCTTCAGGTAGCCGAACTCGCCCGCCGCGCCCACGAAGATGGTCCCGGCGCTGTCGCGCTGGATCGAGAACACTATCGAGCCGTTGTCGATCGGTATCTGCTTCCAATGCGTGCCATCGAACTGGAGCACGGCGCCCTCTACACCAAAGTGCATCACCCCGCGGTTGTCCTCGACGGCGCACCAGACCTGGGCCGGGCCGTCGTAGTCTTCGGGTGTGTAAACATGCGTCAGCGGATCACCCGTATGGTTGGCTTGCGAAAAGGCCCATTGCCCTGGAACAAGCCATGCTAGCAGCATCAACAGTCTGATTCTCATTCGATGGTAAACTACTGCGTTTGCGGATTCGCCGCCTCTGGCGGCCTCCTTGGGTTGAAATCGGTCGGGAATGAAAAAAACTCTGCCTTAAAAATTCACGCTAATATAAGATTATGTATCAAGCCCATCCTATTCGACAAATAAATTGAGCGTGGCCAAGCCGAAGATTGGCCACGCTCGAAAGCCCTCGCGTCAAGGAACGAAAATCTTCCGGACCACGCTGCCCTGGGTCGTGCCCACCCGCAGGAGGTACCAGTTGCTCACCGCGTTGATCTGCTCGTAGCCGATGTTCATCGTCTGGTCGCCGGCCCGCTGGCTGTACATGACCTGGCCCAGGAGGTTGATCACCTCGAGCCGCTCGATTCGGTTGCCCTGCGCCACGCTGATGTAGAGGCCGCGGTCGTCCTGGAGGACTTCCAGCGGGAAGGAGTTCGACTCGACCACTTCCACGAAGGTCATGAAGTCGCTCTCGCCGGCGGTGAAATCGCCCAGGGCCGAGACCGCGCCCATGAAGCTGCCCGCGGAGGCCTGGTTGAGCAGCTCCCACTGGTTGCCGTCCCAGCGCCCGCCGAACAGCGAGCTTTCCGTGCCGGCCACGTCAGCGGCCGAGTAGTTGAAGGTCAGGTTGCTGCTGAAGCTGCTCACGCCCTCGGCGCCCACGACCCAGTAGCGGTTCAGGAAGTTGGTCTGGCTCTCGTTCTCCGGATGCTTCTGGTTGACCACGCGGGCCGAGATCTGGCCCTGGCCGAACGAGGCCTGGCCGAAGACCAGCTCGAAGGGCGAGTAGTCGGCGCCATTGTCCATGTCGCCAATCGGGAAGAGGTACTCGACGCCCACGGCATCCACCCCGCGGACCATCATGCCCTGCCCGTCGGCGCCCACCATGTTGCCCGGGCCGAAGCCCGTGCCGCTGGAAAGGCTCGCGGTTGGGCCGAGCACCAAGTGGTTGTCCCCCAAGACGATGACCCCTGCGTCCATGACCAGGCTCTTGTCAATCCGCACGCTCTGCTCCAGGACAACGCCCGCGGCGTTGTTGGTGCGCAGGCCCGGGATGCCCAGCTCCGCCACCCCCGAGAGGGTCTGCTGCTCCTGCCCGTCGAGCACCAGGTGCCCCGTGCTCGCCGCCGCGATGGCATCGCCGGCAGCCGAGTTGTCGGTCCAGTCGCCCGATACGAACATCTGGCCATCGACACGCAGCGAACCGCTGTTGTGGACATAGTGCCCCGTGGCCTGTCCGCCCAGCACGAGCACCTGCGCCATTTCGGGGATCACGATGTGCGCCCCATTGTTGATGACCCCTTGCGCGTTGGCGCCCAGGGCCAGGGCAATGCCCGCGGCGCCTAGCGCCATTGTTTTCGTTTTCATATCACGTTCGGTTTAAAGTTTTCAATTGATGTCAACCCAGTCCATGCCGTTGAAATAGCGTAGCGTGCAGGTGCCGTCGAAGTTGTCCTGCATGTACAAGTCGCCCATCGAGGGCAGAATCGGCTCCGAATCCATCGGCTCCAGCCGCATGGCCGAGCTGATGTGCAGCTTCCGCTCCGGATTCCGCACACCCACGCCCAGCGCGCCCGTGTTCGGCGCGACAAAGACGCCCAAGTCCTCATTCAGGTTGGGATCCGTGTAGAACTGGTATCCGCCCGCGGCCCGCACCACGAACTCGTTCGGGCCCGAGCTGCTCACGGGCGTGCCCGCGTTCGAGTTGTCCCCGAACACGATCGAGCCGTCGCCGATGCTCTGGGCGTTCGTGCCGAAAGCCATCGTCCGGTAGCCGAAGGAAGTAACCCCCTCGTTGCCAATGGCGAAGGCGCCCTCGCCTTCCGCCACCGCGTAGGTGCCCAGCGCGAAAGAGTTGTCGCCCTGCGCGTAGGCGTTGAAGCCGATGGCGAACGCGCTGGAGCCGTAAATGACGCCGCCGCCCGTCATCGTCGGGTCGTAGATCGTCGGGTTGCCGCCCGCGTAGGCGAACTTGCCCAGGGCCACCGAGCCGTCGCCCAGCGCGTAGGCGTTCTCGCCAATGGCGAACGAGCCTTGCCCCTCGGAGACAGAACCGAAGCCGATCGAGTAGGAGTTCTGGCCGCGGGCCGAGGCCTGCTGGCCGATCGCGAACGAGCCGATGCCCGTGGCGTAGGCGCTGAAGCCAATGGCCACCGAGTTGGCGCTGAAGGTCTTGCCGGGCAACACCTTGCCATCCTTGTCGATGTCCGTCTGGTCGCCCCCCGCGAAGGCGGACTGGCCAATGGCAACCGAGCCAAGCCCCAAGGCGTAAGACTCGCCGCCCAAGGCCAAGGCGCCCCGTCCCTGCGCCGTCGAGCCCATGCCGTAGGCATAGGAGTTCTCGCCCCGGGCCGAGGCCCCCATGCCGATGGCGAAGGACGACAGGCCCGTGGCGTAGGAGCTGTTGCCAATGGCCACCGAGTTGGCGCTGAAGGTCGCCGTAGGGTCGATCACGTTGCCCGACCCGTCGATGGCAGTCTGGTCGCCGCCCGCGTAGGCGAACTGGCCGAGCGCCAGCGAGCCGAAGCCCAGCGCGAAGGCCGAGTTGCCAATGGCGAACGAGCCGTCGCCGTGCGCCAGCGAGTTGTAGCCGATCGAGTAGGCGTCCGTGCCAATGGCCGAGGAGCTTTCGCCAATGGCCAAGGACCCCAGCCCGTCGGCGGAGGCGCTGGCGCCCAGCGCGTAAGAGTTCGGACCATTGGTCACCGCGCCGATGCCCAGCGCGAAGCTCTGCGTCCCCTCCGCGGAGGCGTAGCGCCCGAAGGCGAAGCTGTTGTCTTCGTGCGTTACGGCACCGTCGCCAATGGCCACCGAAGAGGCGCCCAGGGCCTCGGCCTCGTAGCCGATGGCCGTCGAGTAGTCCCCGATGGCACGCGGCCGGTAGCCGAAGGCCTGCGAGTAGTCGCCCATGGCCAGCGCGTGGTAGCCCGTGCCCATGGAGTTGGTGCCCACCGAGTCGGCGCCGCCGATCTGGACCCGGCCCACCCGGAAGGCCTCGCGGTTCGGGTACCAGAGCATCCGGGGCTCGTCGAGGACCACCTCGGCCGCCGTCGCTCCCGAGACCAGGAAGGCCTGCTCGGCCTCGCCCTCTTTGGCGGCCGTGTAGCCGCCCACGGCGAATCCGCCCGCGCCCGCCTTGCTCGAGTTGTCAGGGTAATAGACCCGGGTGCTGTCGGGCGTGACCCGCAGGTACTCGCGCGAGCCGAACTTCGAGGCGCCGTAGCCGCCCACGGCGAAGCCGCCCGCGCCCGCCTTGGCTTCCGACTCGGGCACATAGACCCGCGTGCTGTCGGGCGTCACGAAAAGGATGTTGTTGATGCCTGCCTTCGCGGCCGAGTAGCCGCCCACGGCGAAGCCGCCCGCGCCCGCCTTGGCGGCGTCGTCGGGCACGTAAACCCGGGTGCTATCGGGCGTCACGAACAGGAAGTTGCTCATGCCCGCCTTCGAGGCGCCATAGCCGCCCACGGCGAAGCCGCCCGCGCCCGCCTTGTCGGCCGCGTCGGGCACATACACGCGCGTGCTGTCGCGGGTGACCCGGAAGATCTCCTCGTCCGTGTTCAGGCTCGCGACCGAGAAGCCGCCCCAGCCGGTGGTCGGTGCCTCCTCGACGAAGACCCGCACCCCTTCGGGATAGACGGCGAAGACGGTCTGGCCCTCGCTGTTCTTGACCTCGAAGAGCGGGTCGTTCGGCCCGCTGGCGCCGTTGCCTTGCACGGCCAGCTTGCCCCCGGGGCTGTTGGTGCCCAGGCCGACGTTCTGGTCAGGGTTGGTCAGGAAGACCGAGCTGGAGCTGGCCTGCCAGAGGTTGTCGCCCGTGGAGGGCAAGGCCAGGTTGGTCCAGATTGTGCCGTTGTAGAAGAAGAAGCTGCCCAGGTCGGTGTCGAAGACCAGCAGGCCGGTGGCCGGGTTCGCGATGGCTACCCGCTGGGTCGAGCTTACCCTCGGCACCAGGATGCCCCTCTCGGTGGAGGAAATATCCAGCATCGCGGAGGGGTCGGGGGTCTGCCCCGGGACGTCCGAGATGCCGACGCTCTGCGCCATGGCCGCCCCTCCCACCAGGGAAAGGAGACCCAAGCTGGCCAGCGTCCGTTTCAATCCTTTGTTGATGATGTTTCGCATTGGCTTTTAGAATTAGGATGGATGTTTGGTTTGTCTGCCTAAATATAGTCCATTCTTCTACAATACGGAAAAGCGATCATCAAACTCACGCCTGGACCAAGGGCAGGCGCAGCGAGAAGTTGGCGAACTTGTCCACTTCGGAGCTCACCTCCAGCCTTCCCTTGTGCATCTTGACCACGTCCATGCAGTAATAGAGGCCCAGGCCCGTGGCCTCGGCGGGAGGCCGCGTGGTGAACAAGGGGTCGAAGACCTTGCGGATGTCCTGCTCGGGGATGCCCACGCCGTTGTCCACCAGATCGAGCCGCACGTGGTCCTGCTCGACGCGGCCCACCACCCTAAACAAGGGCTGGTACGAAGCCCCGGCCTTCTGGCGCCGGTTGCGCATCGAAATGGCCGAGTTGTGGCACATGTGCCGGAGCATCTTGATGAACTCCGCCGGCACGATGCGCACGGGCAGGCTCGCCTCCTTGAACTCGAACTGGACCTGCGGGTTGGGAAGGCTCTTGTCAGAGCCGGCAATCTCAGTGAAGAGCCTTGGCACGTACTCGCGGCTGAACTGCGCCAGGTCCAAGGCTGCGAACTCCTGCGACTTGGGCCGGATCACGTCCTCCATCTCCTTGATGATGCGCGTGGCCACGCGCCCGTGCGAAAGGATCTTCGAGACGTTCGAGTGCATCATGCCCAGCACGTCCTCGAGCTCGGCCTTGAGCTCCTCGTCCAAGTCCGGGGCCTCCTCGGTGAGCATCTCCGATACCTCGTCCTTGAGCTCGAGCGTTACGTCCGAGAAGTTCACGATGTAATTCAGCGGGTTGATGACCCTGTCCACCAGGCCCTGCGTGAGCTTGCCCGCCGAGGCGAGCTGCTCTTGGCGCACCAGCTCTTCCTGGGTCTCGCGCAAGTTCAGCAAGGTGACCTGGAGGTCCTCCAGGATGCGGGTCTTGATGAAGGCCGAGATCAGGTGCTGCTTGAGGTTGTTGGTCATGCTGAAGTCGCTGCTGTCGAAGGCGTCGTGGTGCTTGAGGTTGGCCAGGATGATGAAGCCCTGCACCTTGCTCTCGATGTTGACCACGATGACCAGGATGGACTTGGGCGGAGGCGAGAGCCCCAGCGGGTTGAGCGCCCGGTCCTCGATCTCGTTCTTGAAGAAGATGTCCTCGAAGACCTCCATCGAGCCCCGCAAGAAGAGGTCCTCGGCCTCCTCGAAGGTCAGCTCGTGGTTCTGGACCAGCTCCTTGTCCACCCCGAAGGTGGCCTTGTAGGTGAAGTTCCCCGTCTCCTGGTTGAGCACCAGCGCGCCCGCCTTCTCGGTGCCCTTGATCATCTTGAGCATGGTCAGCAGGGCATCGAAAAGGCCCTCCAGCTTGATCTGCGAGTTGATGGTCTTGACGATGCGGTTGATCTTGCCGAGCTCCTCGTTCTTCTTGGCCAGCTCCAGCGACTGCTTCTCCATCTCCTCCTTCTGCCGCACGACCTCCTCGGTGCGCTCCTCGATGGTCTTCTCCAAGGCCATTTTCTCCTTGAGCAACTGCCGCGAGCGCAGCTTGAAAGCGAACCAGATGGCCAACCCCAGGATGCTGAGGTAGAACACGAAGGCCCACCACTTGTAGAACCAAGGCCGCAGCACCTCGAAGCGGAAAGTGGCCTCCTGGCTGATGTTGCCCTCGCGGTCGCGGGCCTTCACCCGGAAGACATAGACCCCGGCGGGCAAGTTCGTGTATTCCTTGGTGTTGATGGCCCCGAAAGGCGACCAAGACTCGTCGAAGCCCTCGAGCAGGTAGCTGAAGAGCAACTGGCCACGGGCATGGAAGCGCGGCGCCGCGAACTCGAAGCGGATGCTGTTGAAGTGGTGCGAGAGCCTTGGCGCGGCGCCCTCGGCCTGGCCCGGCGCGATGCCGCCCTCCGCGCGCAGGAAGGTCCCCGCGAAAAGCAGCGAGTCGCCAACGGTCGAAACCCGCCGAATCATGGCCCCGAACTCGATCGCCCGCTCGGCCATTTGCTCGCTGTCGAAGACCACCAGCCCCTTGGGCCCGGCCAGCCAGGTGCGGCCGCCGTCGAAGTAGATGCTGCTCACCACGAAGTCCGAAACCGACATGAACGGCTCGCGCAAGACCTTGGCAGAGTCCTCGCCAAGCCGCTCCAGAATGGCGATGTCGCGCTGGCTGCCCTGCGTGGCCCAGTAGCGCCCGCTGGCGTCGCGCTTGAACAGGTCGAACCAGAAGTTCTGCCTGCCGAAAGGATAGGACTCCACGAAACGGTCCTGGGCAGGGTCATAGACGTAGAAGTTCTGCTCGGAGCTGAAGACCACGTTGTCCTCCAGCAGGTTCATCTCGTAGCCGATGATCGTGTCGCTCGAGTAGCGCTTGTACTCCCAGTTCGAGGGATCGACCCGCACCAGGCCCTGCCTGAGGCTTTCCATCCAGATGCCCTTCCCTTTGACAGCCAGCAGCTTGGTCACCGAAACGCCAGCCTGGACCTCCCGTGCGAGCCTCCAGCCGTCGCCCTCGCGGGCCAGCACGGCCAGGCCGCTGGTCGTGCCCACGTAGAGCGTGTCGGCCGAGCCCGGCGATGCGATGATGCTCGTGGCGAACAGCTCGACCAGCAGCGCCGCCTCCCCCTGCTCGACCCGATAGACGCCCCGGCTGGTGGCCGCCAGCAGGTCGGGGCCGGCCTGCGCGAAGCCGAAGCATCCGTAGATGATTTCGGCCTGGCTCTCCGCGTCGGCGACCTTGGCGAACTGGCCGCTGGCGTCCATGTACTGGATGCCCTGCGAGCTGGCCAGATAGACCGTGCCATTGTGCCGGACCACCTCGCGCGCCTCGCCGCTGATGCCGTCCTCGTCGTCGAGCACGCCGATGGGGCTGGGATACTCCACCAGGGCAAGCCCGTCGTTCAGGGCCAGCCAGATGTTGTGGTGCATGTCCACGAAAATGTCGTTGACCGACTCGTTCTCAAGCCCGTCGGATTTGTCGATGACCATGACCGGATGGCCCTCCTTGTCGGCGATGACCAGGCCCATGCCGTCGGTGCCCAGCGCGAACTGCCCGTTGGGGAGCAAGGTGCCGCAGGTGATCGATCCCAGCGACGCGCTGGCTTCCAGGCCCTTGACAATCCGTCCGTCGCGCAGCGCGAGGATGCCCAGCCGCCGGGTGATCAGCCAGTAGCCCCCATCGGGGTTCTCGACCATCGAGACCACTTCGATCTGCTTGGGGATGTCTTCGGCCATGCCCAGGCTGGCCAAGGGCTGGCCCGGCCCGTAGAACTGCGCCCCCGATTCCTTGCGGAAGATGTAGAGCCGATCGCCAAAGACGAAGGTGGAGACCACCAGGTCAACCGGCTCGATGATGCGGGTCAGGGACTGGCCATCCCATTGGAAGACGGCCGAATCGGAAGCGAAGTAGGCCCAGCCGTTGTCGGCCACCAGCGCCCGGTGGAAAGTCTGGTCGGCGAAGCGGAACATCGAGTCGGGCACCAGCGGGCGGAAGGTCATCCGGCCCAGCGCGTCCGGCAGCAGGCGCCCCAGCTCGCCCCGGGCGGCCACGAAGATCTGCCCGCTGTCGGCCAGCTCGGCCAGGTCGTTCACCTGCCGGTTGTCGGCCGTCGGTATCATGCGCCACTGCCAGCCGTCGTACTCGAGCACTCCGGCGAAGTTGGCCGCGAGGATCGTCCCCCGGGCGTCCTGCGTCAGGCTGAAGTTCTGCCCGTGCGCCTGGTACTGCTCCACGGAGAAGTAGCGCACCAGCGGACTGCCCGCCTGTTGCGCGCTGGCCAAAGGCATCCAGAGCCCTGTCGCAAGCCAAAGGAAAGAGATCGCGCGGAAGATTTTCATGGTTTCAAGGGCTAATTTTCAGGGCTAGTACGACGCGGCCACGCTCAGCTCGGGCCTGGACAGCATCGCGAGGAAACTCTTGGTAACTTCGACGTTGGAGTTGAGCAGGTCATAGAGCGAGACCGTGGGGATGGCCATCAGCAGGCAGTCCTCGACGGCGCGCAGCTCGACCTGCTGGCGCCGCAGGGCGGGGGCGGTAAGCTCGCCCAGCAGCTCGGACGCGGCCCAGCGCGAGGGGACCTCGGGCACCGAAAGGCTCAGCCGGCCTTCGCAGACCAGCAGGAAGTCCTTGTCGGGGTCGAGCCGGAACTCCTGCCCGGCCGAGAGCCGGATAGGCTTGCAGGAGAAGGCCAGGCCGACGAGCAAGCTCTGGTGCAGGCTGCTGAAAAAGCGGTTCTGCCGAAGCAGCTCGATGCGGAGCCAGATGCCGACCCGCTGCGGATCTTTGCTGTAATTGAGGAACTTGCGCAAGAAGAGGGCCTCGGGCGGATACTTGAGCTCCACGTCGGCCAGCAGGCCCTCGAGGCTGCCTGGCCAGCGCGACAGCAAGACCTGGCAGGAGACCTCGCGGAGCAGCATGTTCGGGTGCAGGGCCAGCCCGCGCAGCAGCGACTGGGCCTCGGGGTCGGCCTGCTTCTCGAGCTCGAGCACGGCGCAGGCCTTGGTCCAGACCCGCAGGGTCGAGAAGTCGCGCATGAGCAGCTCCTTCAGGCGCGCCTGCACGGGGTGACGCCGCTGCGGGAACAGGTTCTCGTAGGCCTTGACGGCCAAGGGCATCTCGGTGTTCTCGACCATGGGCACCACCAGGGCCTTGAGGTCTTCGGTGAGCACCATTTCCAGGATCTCGAGCGCGTAGTTGCGGTCCTCGCCCTCCGAGCTGAGCGACTCCTGCAAGGTGGCCATGGTCTGGTTGTCGTAGAGGCATCCCAGGAGCTGGAAGATCTTCTCCTGCGAGCTGCGCCGCTCGATCTCGAGGGCGTCCACCAGCCGCGGGTGCGAGACGGGGTCAAGGTCGATGCTGGTGGCCAGGAGCCAGACGTGGTGCTCGACCTGCTTTTCGACAAGGCCCTTGAAGAAGTTGGCGTTCTTCTCCGAGACCTTGTAGCCGAACAGGTGCAAAGCCCGCAGGACGTTGGCCTTGACCTTCAGCGAACTGTTGGTCAGCTTGTTGGCCAGCAGCTCCAGCTTGTCCTCCTCGATGATGGTCTCCATGGCCTTGACCACGCGGAACTGTCGGTGCGGCTCGTCCATCTTCTTCTGGAAGTAGTTGTCGAGCCCGGGCAGGATGGGCGGGCCGATCTTGCGGATGGCAGAGGCGGCCAGGGTGGCCGTCTCGATGCTGGAAAGCGAGTTGACCACGAAGGCGTTGAGCTCCTTGCGGCGGATCTTCCCGGCCGAGACCAGGGCCTGCTCGCGGACCTGGCCGTTGTCGTCCTGCATGAGCGAGAGCAGGAGCCGGATGGCCTTGAACCGCCCCGTGTAGCCCAGCAGACGGGCCGCCTCGAGCCGCAGGGCCCAGTCGGCCTCGCCGCACATCCGGGCCAGGTCCTTCATCCGGCGGCGGCTCTTCTCTTCGAGGAACTCGCACAAGGCGCCGGCCTCGGACCCGTCCTCGCGGGAGGCCAGCCCGCGCAGGGTCGGGATGGCCGACAGGACCAGCCGCTCGCGCACGAGCGCCAGCAGCCGCCCGCGGAGGTCCGGGCGCAGGCCCAGCAGCTCCGTCAGGATGTCGCCCATGTGGGCAGGCTCAAGCCGCTCGACCAGCAGCAGCAGGTGCGCAAACTCCTCCGGCTCCGCCTCCGCCAGCCGAAGCCGAAGCGCCGCCAAGTTCGTATTCGAAAGCTCCTCCTCGTTCTTGAGGCTCTTGTTCTGCTTGATGGTCTCCAGGTTCGCCTGGAGGCGCATCTTGTACTCCTTGGCCATTTTCAAGCTCTGCGGAACCCAGAACAGCAGCATGGCCAGCAGGATGACGTTGAAGTGGATGAGGCTCATGCCCGGCAGGAAGCCCAGCAGCAGCAGCAAGACCCCGGCGGCCACGCCCCCGAAGGCCTTGGGGCCCGACTCCATGAAGTTCTGCATGGCCACGCGGTCCTCCTTGGGCAGGGGCTGGAACAGCACCTGGAAGGCCGGATCGTAGAAGCTCGTGCGCAAGACCCTGAAAAACAGCTTGGTCATGGAAACAAAACCCAGGAACACAATGGCCGTGCCGAAGAAAAAACCGGAAAAAATCGCCAGGGCCACGCTCAGGCCCGAGATGAAAGGCAGCGAGGCCAGGCCGAAGCGGAGGCCGTAGCGGCTCAGCAGCTTGCCCGAGAGGAAGGTCTTCATCAGGAACTCCACGAAGGTGTTGAAGCCGAAGAACAGCGCGATGAAAACCGACAGCACCTGCGCCTCCGAAAACTGGTCCTTCAGGTTGACCATGAAGATGAAGTCCACGAAGAAGTTGCCGAACATCGGCAGCAGGGACACCCAGAAGAAGGTGCGGAAATAAGGCTCGCGGAACAGCTCGCGCATGCTCTTGCCCACCGGCTTGCCGTCCTCGCCCAAGGCGGCCCCCTTGGGCGCGGGCTTCTGCGAAAGCCTCTCGCGGAAGCGCGCCACGATGGCCATCATCAGCACGATGCAGACGGCCATGGCCCCGAAGCTGATCAGCATGACCTGCTCGGTGCTGATGTAGCGCAGCAGGATGGGCACCGAAAAGAAGCTCAGCATCGAGGCGAGCACCTCGCCCGTGCCAATCAGCCCGAAAAGCCGCTTGCCCTGCCGAAGGTCGAACACCTTGCCCGCCACGCCCCAGAAGGTCAGCGCCTGCACGAAGACGATTACCCGCATCCAGACGAACATCAAGAACGCCAGCCACTTGTTGCCCGTGGCCATGTAGCCCAAGACCATCAGCAGGATGCTCGCCGCCAGAAAGACCACCCCAGCCACCGAGAACACCGAGAAAGGCAGCTTCTGCTGGACCTTGCTGACCCCCTTGCCCAGGCCGAACAGGAAGAGGCCCCCGATCACATAAGCCAGCGGGATCGCGCCCCGCTCGAACTCCAGCAGGAACAAGCTCGTGGAAGAAGTGTAGAAGAATGCCGTGGCCGCACCTATGAAGAACGAGAAGGCCACCAGCTCCACGAGCTGCTTGCCCTCGCCCTTGCGAAGGTTGAACATGCGTTGGAACCACGAGCTCTTGGCCATTGGGGGCGGGAGTTGTTAGTATTCAGAGACGTATCCGGTAGCCGATGCGCAGGTAGGCCATGTAGCGGTGCTCGGCATACCAGTCGGGCAGGTAGGCCAGCAGGAAGCTCAGCCGGCTGTCGCTCATCACGTGCAGGCTCGGACCCAGGAACCAGTTCGGCGTGTCGTAGGGCACATCCTGCAAGAAGATGCTCAGGAACCCGAAGTGGTACTGCGGAGTCACCTGCCAGCGCACGTACTGCACGATCTGGAAGTGGTCCCTGGCCTTGTCGTTCAGGGTCCAGTAGTAGCGGCCCTGCAACTGCACCAGCAGCTTTCCCGCGAAGGCCGAAGTGTTGTAGTCGGCCCGGATGCCCGTCCACGCCCGGCCGATGCCCCAGGGGCTTTCCAGGCTCTCGGCGGGCTGGCGCCGGAAGTAGTCCACCTTGGTATAGCTGAACAGCGTCAGCTTGCCGAAGGTCTTGCCCAGGATGATGTCCGTCCGGCCCAAGCCGAAAGGCTCGATGTGGTCGATCGGGCGGAAGCGGAGGTCCCATTTGCCCTTGTCGATGGTCAGGCGCAGCTCCGGCGACCACTTGTGCCAGACCTCGGGGTCGAAGTCTTGCGCGGACAGCCGGGAGGCGGCGGCGCCCCAGAGGGCCAGCAGGAAGAGGAATCTTTTCATGGCTTCGGAATTGGTTGTGTGTGTCTGCGTTCTGCGCCAGGCCGCAGGCGGTTCAGCCGCCCTGCGCCTGCAACTGGTCGATCACCTGGGCGAACTCGGCCTTGTCGATCACGGCCCGCCCGCGGCTGAACGCGGTCTCCTTCACCCAGTTGAGCAGCCAGGCCACCTGCCCGTCCTCCAGCTCGCGGCCCAGCTCCTGGGCCACCTTGCGCACGACGCGGCGGTTGGCGAGCTGCGTCAGGAACACCTGCTGCTCGATGCCCAGCACCTTCTTGGCGTCGAAAGGCTGGAAAGCCTCCGGCGTCACGAAAGGCGTGCCCGTGGAGATGGTGTTGATGCCCGTGCCCACGATCGGGTCGGTGATCTTGAACGGCACCCCCGTGAACTCGCTCACGCGCTTGGCGATGGGGTAGATGAGCTTCAGGTCGATGCCCTCGGTGAAAGGCCTCGTGGAAATACCCGTTCGCTCCTCGATGCGCTCCTCCTGGTAGCCCAGCATGAACAGGAGCTGCTCGGTGGCCAACAAGCCGTTGCGCTCGCCCAGGCCCAGCCACGAGCTCGTGATCAACTTCACGTCGCGGCGCATGGCCATGATGTTGTTGATCGAGGCGAAGCCCAGGTCGTTGTGGAAGTGCGTGCTCAGCGGGATCTCCGGGTTCACCCTGGCCCGGAGCCGGTCGATGTAGCGCTCGCACTCGAACGGGTAGAACACCCCGATCGAGTCGGCGAAGCCAATGGTCGAGGCACCCAGCTCGTAGAAGCGGTTGGCCACCTCGGCCACGAACTCCGGCTCGTTCTCCGAGGCGCCCGCGAGTTGCATGTCGATGGGGATGCCCCCCGAGCGGTCGAGCGCGTACTTGAGGATGTCCGCCCCGAAGTCAACCAGCTCGTGCGGCTCCTTCTTGAGCATCGAGCGCGTGAGCGTCCCCCCCACCGGGAAGACGATGGCCGCCCGCGGATGCCTGGCGCCCCGCACCGAGTCGATGCAAAGATCCACGTCCTCGCGCATGGCCCTACCGTTGGAAGCCAGGTGGCAGGTATCGACCTGGTCGGCCAAGGCCCGGATGGCCTCGAACTCGCGCTTGCCAATCGATGGGAAACCCGCCGCGAAGACCAGGTGGCGGTGGCCATGCCCCCGGAACAGCTCCGAGGTCATGCGGGCAATCTCCACCCGCTGCTCGCCCGTCAGGAGCGTCTTGGCCTGGGCGCCGTCGCGGGCGACTTCCTCCCAGATGACAACCTTGCCTGCCTTGAGTGATTCAACGATTTGGTCCATAGGAATGATGGTGTTGGTTAGAATTTGAAACCCGCCCGAAGGTGCGCATTGAAACCGTTCTGTGGCAGCGCCGAAACCTCCGGATAGCCGGAAGCCTCGTTCAGCCCAGGCGAGAAATAGGTGTTGTTGAACAGGTTGTTGAGCGTGAGCTGAAGCGAGAAGTGCGGCAACTGGTAGGTGGCCGTGGCGAAGAAGACAGCATACGGGTCGAAGGTGAACTTGTTCTTCGGCGCCGTGGTGTTCTCGCCCGTGGGCTTCTCGCCCACGAAGTTCATCCGCAGGTGTACGTTGAGCCGGGGGATGACATCGTAGTAGGCCCCGATGTTGATCTGGTGCGCCGCGATGTCGGCCACGCGCAGTTGGCGCAGGGTGTCGCCCCCTTCCGAGACCAGCGGCACGCCCCGCTCGTTGACGGGGTCGAGCTGGAAAGGCCGGGTGTGGGTGTAGTTGGCGTAGAGCTCCAGCTTGCCCATGTCCAGCAGCGCGTTGCCCATCAGGCCTGTGACGCGCTGCCGCCCCACCGGCTGGTTCTGGTTGGTGCGCAGGCTATCGACATAGACCTCCTGGATGATGTTGCTGTAATAGGAAAGGTAGCCCGAAAGGTCGGTGTAGAGCTGGCCGCCCATCCACTGCCGCGCCACGCTCAGCTCCGCGTTCTTGACCTTCTCGGGCTGCAAGTTCGGGTTGGGCAGCTCGCGCTTGCCCGCCACGGTCGAGAACTTCTCGCGGTTGGTCGCGTCCTTGAAGGCCTCCGAGTAGATGGCCTTGAAGATGAAGTCGCCCGGCGTGGCCACCAGGGCCAAGCGGGGGTTGAAGACATTGCCGTAGCCCTGGTTGTCGCGGATGCGGTTGTTGTCGTAGCGGAGGCCCAGGGTCAGGCTCAGCAAGTCCCCGTAGTTGAAGCGGGCTTGCGAGTAGAGGCCCAAGTCTGTGGAAAACAAGACGTTGCCCCCAGCTATCTCGGTGCCCGGGAATCCGTTCTGCTCGGCATCGTTCTGGAGCGAGATCAAGTAGTCGCCCTGAACCGAGCTGAAGCGGTTCTCGATGCCGGCCACGAGGCTGAACCAGTTGTTGGGGACCAGGAAGATCTTGAACTCGTTCCGCAACTGGCTGGACTTCTGGAACAGGTAGGTGCTGTCCTGCCGGGGGGCCATGTCCTCCATCAGCTCGGCCAGGCCGTAGGCCCTGCCCGTGGAGTACCGGTAGTTGCGGAAGCGGACGATGCGGTTGTCGCGGTGGAAGTCGTGGGTCTTGAATTGGGTTAGATTGCTGATGCTGAGCACGTTCGGAATCAATTCCCTCTCGTAGCGCAAGTAGAGGAACTGGTGTACGGGCGCCCAGCTCTGGCCCTGGTCGGCCCCCAGGTAGTCGATGTCGGAATACTGCACGCCGGGCGCCTCGGTCTTGTACCAATGGTAGAAGCCCAAGGTGAAGTCGTCGATCTGCAGCTTGGCATTCACCGCGAAAGACTCGGCATGGTCGGAGTACTCGATCGGGTCGAAGAAGGACTTGTCCAGGTCGTAGGCCCGGCGCAAGCCCGCCTCCGTGGGGACGATGAGGCTGTCGCCGAAGACCTGGTAATAGGCGTGGCTTGTGGGGTGGCCCAGCAGGAACCCGGCCACCTCGTTCCGGTCGGACAGCGTCAGGCTGCGCAAGTAGTCGCTGCGGACGCTGTCGAAGCCCGGCGGCTCGAAGTCGTGCAGCTCCAGGTGCGAGAAGTCCGCCTCGTCGGTCTCGAAAAGGCGCGTCGTGATGGAGAAAGAGATTGGAGCCTCGCGGGCCTTGGCCGCGAAGGTGGCGTCCAGGAAGCGGGTGTTGTAGGAACCGTAGCCGACCTGGCCCGTGGCCCCGAAGAGCTTCCCTTCCTCGATGAACTCCTCGGGCTGCTTGGTGATGATGTTGATCACCCCCAAGAAGGCGTTCGATCCATACATGGTAGAGGCGGGCCCGAAGACGACCTCGACGCTCTTGAGGTTGCTCATGGGGAACTGCCTCGAAAGATAAACGTTGCTGGACCACAGGTCGTTGTCCTCGACCCCATCCACCAGGAACAAGGTCCGGTTGGTGTTGATGGAGCGGTATCCGCGCTGGTAGATGTGCGAGTAGAGGTTGCCGTTGGAGCGGGAGATGTCGAAGCCCGGCAGGTCGTGCATGATCTGCTCGAAGTCCCCGTAGCCCGACTTGAAGACCTGCTCCTGGGTGACCAGGTTGACCGTGGCCGGTGCCTCGAAGAGGCTCTCTGTGGTCTTGGAGACGGAGGTAACCTGTCGGTTGCTGCCGATCTGCTTGAGCAGGCGGACCATCTCGACAAAGCGCGGCGAGGCGCCCGAGATGAGGTTGGGGTTGAAGTTGGGCGAGATCTTCAGCAGCTCCGAGCAGTTCTGGCCAGCCGCCGCGTAGTCGTCCTTGGCCAGGTAGGTCTCGGCCAGCAGCATCAGGGCCTGCACCTTGTAATCGTCGTTGGGCCGCTCGGGCGCCGTGCAGGGCGTCAGGTCGTGGATGACCCGGTCGAAGGCCCCCCGCTCGAAATTCTTGCGGGCGTCCTCGATTCCGTCGCGGTCGCACTGGGCGTAAGCCCCGAACAAAGGCAGGCCCCAGAGCAGGGCCGCCAGCGCCAATTTCGAAAAGCTCTTGTTCATGGATTGTCTCCTCCTGTCGTTTGCGATGGGGCCGCGACCCCGATGTACTTCTCGCGCTCGCGCTCGTCGAGGGTGCGGCCCACCATGGCGCGGACCTGCCCGGCCAGGGCCGGGAGGCTCACGGGCCAGCGTCGGATGGTCCGGTCGGCGCTCGAGGAGACCAGGAAGGCCCCCTGCTCGACGAACTCCAGGTCGTAGATCCAGTTCTGGTGCGTGCCGATGACCACCGGCTCGGTGTTGGGAAGGTCGCGGCGCCAGAGGCGGACGGTGCCGTCGTAGCTGCCCGTGGCCATGAGCCGGTCGCCCTCGGGGCTGGTCGCGAAGTCGATGGCGTTGACCTGGGTGGAGTGGCCGATGAACTCGCTGACCTTGCGGCGGTTCTCGTAGTCCCAGATCTCGACCCGTCCGTTATGCAGGCCCACGGCCACCAGGCCCTTGTCGTCGAGGAAGGCCACGGCGCCGATGGGCACCTCGGGCGCCACCACGAACTTCGAGTAGCGCTGGCTCTGCGGGTCCACCAGGATCAGGCTGCCGTCGGAGCCGGCCAGCGCGAAGCCGGTCTCGCTCGGGCTGATGTCGGCGGCCACGAAGCGCGTGGGGAATTTCGTGGAGAGCACCCGCGAGAAGCCCTGCCCATCCTTGACCCAGATGGAGGCCACGCTGTCGGCCGAGGCGGCGATGAAAATCTGGCCCGAGCGCGAGAACTCGATGGCCGTGACGATGTCCTTGTGGTCGCTCGGCAGGGCCGCGGCCTGCCCGTCGCGCCAGTCGTTCCAGAAGTAGAGCTTGCCGGTGTGGGTGCCCGCCACCACGTCGCCCTCGGCCCCGAAGGAGACCGAGCGCATGACCCGCTCGCGGCGGTTGCCGGGGACTTCGAGCCTGGCGACGGACTGGCCGGCGGCGTCCCAGACCTGCACGCTGGCCTCGTCGCTGGCCGAGACGAAATAGGTCCCTGCCTTCTCGAAGCTGACCGTGCGGATGCCGTCGCCGCCCGCCCGGGTGACGTTTTGGAGGTCGGCCACCGAGAGCAGGGAGTTGTAGAGGTCGGGCGAGAAGTGGTCGCCGCCGTTGGCCAGGTGGATGGCGTAGGCTTCCAGGGCCAGGAGCCGGGCCAGCTCGGCGTTCTCGTCGCTGGCCTCGTAGAGCTGCTGGGCCTTGATGGCCACGGCGCGCGAGGTGGCTATCTGGCTGAGCCTGTCGGCGATGGCCCGCTGCTCCTGGGCGACGTCCGCCGTGGAGTCGGCCCTGTCGCGCTCCTGGCGCATCCGGCGCTCGTTGAGCAGGGCCCGCTGGAGGTTCTGCCGTGCCTCGAGGCCCAGCACCACGGCCGTGTCGCGCTCCTTCTGGGCAGCCCGCTGGGCGATGATGGCCAGCCGCTGCTGGTCGAGGGCGAACTCCTTCTCGAGGTTGGTGAAGATTTCCTGCTGCTCGGCGATGGCCTGCTGCTGGTCGGCAATCTTGCGCTGCGAGGTGGCCACCTGGCGCTCCTTCTCGGCCAGTTGCTTCTGCTGCTTGGCCTCGTTGGTCTGCGAAAGGGCGATGGCCAGGCTCTGGTCGGCCTGGAACTTGAGCAGGGCCGCGATCAGCAGCAGCGCGATGGAAATCAGGGCCGCCGCGCCCAGGACCACGGAGGTCGTCCGTGCGCGGCGCAGCTCGCGGGCGCGCTTGGCCTCCCTCTCCTTTTCGAGCCGCTGGGCCTCCGAGTAGCTGGTCCGCAGGAAGCCCACCACCCTGTCGAAGGCGGGGTCGTAGCGGGCCGCCCAGAACTGGGTGGGCTGCTGCTTCTGGAACCAGTTCCAGGCCACCTCCAGCTCGGGGTTGACCCAGAGCGCCGTCTGGCCGGTGTGGTAGAGCTTGGACGAGTTGGACAGGCGGAGGTAGAGCTCGGCCGACTTGGTCTCCTCCTCCACCCACTCGCGCAGCCTGCGCCAGATGCGCATGATGCTCTCGTGCGAGATGTCCAGGATGGTCTCGGAGGTCAGGATGACCGAGGGCGGGGGCATGATGAAGGAGTTGCCCTCGCCGCGGAAGCGCTCGACCACTTCGACCAGCTCGTGCTCCTTGACCCCGGCCACCTGGCTGATCTTGCTGAGCTCGGTGGGCTTGCGGGTGGCCCGGTTGTCGGGGCCGAGTATCGTCAGGGTCTTGAACACCTTCTCGGCCAGGCGCTTGCCGCCCTCGTCGGGGATGCCGTTGAAGATCTCCTCGGCGTGCAGCGAGAGCGAGCTGGCCATTCCGCCCACGGTCTCGTAGTGGTGGACGTCGATGGGCACGTCGTCCTGGAAGTTGTTGGCGTGGTAGTCCCAGGTGCGCATCAGGGCGTGCTGCATCACCGGAAGCTGGTCGTAGTTGTTCGCGAAGTCCTCGATCACCTTATCGACCAGCTTGGGGGTGTAGAGCTGTCCGTTGATTTCGATGGGGCCGTAGATGGCCGTGCGGATTTCCTCCTGGTTCATCCGGGGCACCAGGTAGGCGCCCTCGTTGATCATCTCGTTGAGGCCGCGGAACTCGGTGCAGTCGTCGATGAAGTCGGAGCGCATGGTCACCACGCTGTAGTAGTTCTCCTGCGAGGCCGTGGAGTACTCCGTCAGCAGGTCCACGAAGCGGAGGTTGTCCTCGTGGGTCTCTGGGGAGATGTTCTCAATCTTGAAGCGGAAGATCTCCTCGAACTGGTCCACGATCAGCAGCCATTTCTTGGGGCTGGTCTTGTTGACCTTCTCGAAGAGGCGCAGCAGGCTGGGCGGGCCGTGCCGGAGCTCGTCGGCCACCTGCCGCGACGACTCGAACAGGCCCTTGGTCTCGGGGCTGCGCCGCAAGCGGTCGAAGATGGCGCTGGCCAGGTTCAGGATGGGGTCGGTGCCAGGCGTGAAGGTGACCACGCGCCACTCGCTCGTCTCCAACTGCGTCTGGCTCCGCAGAAGCGTAGGAATCAGGCCCGCCAGGACCAGGGAGGACTTGCCGCTGCCCGATGAGCCGATCAGGGCCAAGAAGCGGTTGTGCGTCAAGATTTTCAGCACCTCCACCACCTGGCTCTCCCTGCCAAAGAACAGGTCGGCCTCATCGGTACGGAAACTTCGTATGCCCGGAAATGGATTGCGTTTCACTGACAATTGGATTTGGGGAAAGGTGGCTTTGGGACGCTAAAATAAGCGTTTTTAATTGAAGCCGTCAAATCTTGTAGAATGCCATGCCGGCCAAATTTCCCCCAACGACTGCCAAAGAATGGCCAAGGGAGCCCTTGGTGGGAACAGCCGCGGAACAGGAGCCTCCATTATAAGCATTGCTTTCGAATCAGGAACATAAAAAATCACAAAAGAGTTGTTTCCCAAAAATAAAGAAGGACCAATAAGATTTAGAGCCGGCCCGGAAGCTGTCCATCCCTCCCTGCGGATGGGACAAGAATGGGCTGGAAAGATGGCCTTCGCCAAAAGATTTCGAGCGTTTGGCAAGCCGTCCCGAGGGCCCTTGGCGCGGATCATGGGCGGGTATTCTGCCCCGGGCGTTTGCTCCGACGCGCGGAAATGCCCATATTGTATCGTTTTTGGATGGGTGGGCACGCGGCCGCGCTTTGGCGCGCGGTGCCTCCGCCCCGCCCGTCATAACCCGAATGCAGCCCCACCATGCAAGAAAAGACTACCCATGGCGGCATCAAGTCCAAGAGCCTCTCGCGCTTCTTCTCGCAGTACATGGCCGTGCTCACGCTCGCGGTGGCCCTGGTGCTCGGCGGATTCTCGGTGGCCAAGGAATGGCGCTGGTACCGACAGAAGTCCGACGACCTGCGCGAGAACTACCTTGAGGCGCGCAAGGCGCGGATGCAGGCCCTGATCCAGGAGGTCGAGAACACCATCGAGTACCACCGCGCCAAGGCCGGGCGCGAGCTCGAGCGCACCCTGCGCGGCGAGGTGGCAGACGCCGTCCGCATCGCCGAGAACCTCCGCCGCCAGAACCCCGGGATGGACCGCGCCCGCCTGGCCACCCTGCTCAAGCAGGTGCTCGAGCCGCTGCGCTTCAACCAGGGCCGCGCCTCGCTCTGCGTCTTCGACAACTCCGGATGGAACGTCATGATGCCCCTGCGCCCCGAGCAGGAGGGAACCTACCTGGGCGACTACCAGCTCCCCGACGGCCGCTACCCCGTCCGCCAGATCGTCGATTCGGCCCTGGTGCGCCAGGCCTTCCTCTTCGACTGGTTCCCGCATCCGCTGGACAACGACACCCTGCTGGGCCCCAGCCTGGCCTACTTCGAGCGCATCGAGGGGCTCGACCTGCTGGTCGGCGCCGGCGACTACCTCGAGGCCAACATGGGCGACGTCCAGAACTTCGTCATGGACCGCGTCGGCGAGATGGGCCTCGACGGCCAGAAAATCTTCGTCTGCACCTACGGCGGGGCGCTGCTCTTCGACCAGGGCATCCGGCAGAACCAGGTGCGCGAAGGCTGGCAGGACGTCGCGCCCCAGCGCCGCGCCACCTGCCAGTTGGCCCTGGCCGACAGCTCCGGCCAAGGCCAGTTCCTGATCGACCAGGACCAGAGCCGGGCCACCTACGTCAAGGCCTACCCCGACTGGGAGTTCCTCCTGGGCATCGAGATGGACCTGCGCCTAGCCCAGGAGCTGGCCGAGCAGCGCGGCGAGCTGGGCCGGAACCTCACCAAGCAGGTCTCCCTGATCCTGCTCGTGGTCTTGCTGCTCATGCTGGCCACCGCCCGCGTCTCGCGCTACCTGGCCAGCACCACCCGCGAGAACTTCCGCGTCTTCACCTCCTTCTTCCAGAAGGCCGCCCGCGAATCGGCCCAGATCGACAAGGACGGCCTGAGCTTCGAAGAGTTCCGCGAGCTGGCCTCATACGCCAACCACATGATAGCCAAGCGCTCCGAAGCCGAGGCCAACCTCAGCACCGAGCGCTCGAGGCTGCGGCACCTGATCGACTCCGTGCCCGACATGATCTACTTCCAGGACACCTCCAGCCGCTTCCTGGGATGCAACCTCTCCTACCAGCAGTTCGTCGGACGCGACGAGCAGGGCATCGTCGGCAAGACCTACCAGGACATCCTGACCAGCGAGCTGGCCCGCTTCCACCACGAGCTAGACCGGCAGGTCATCGAGCAGCAGAAGACCCTCGCGGTGCAGGAGGAGCTCGAGCTGCCCCAGCACGACGGCCAGCGCCGCGTCTTCAAGACCCTCAAGGTCCTCTACTACGACAGCCAGCGGCGCGTGCTGGGCATCATCGGCGTATCGCACGACATCACCGCCCTCAAGCAGCACGAGGCCGAGCTCGAGGAGGCCCGCCGCAAGGCCGAGCAGGCCGACCGCATGAAGTCCACCTTCCTGGCCAACATGAGCCACGAGATACGGACGCCCATGAACGCCATCATCGGATTCACCCGCCTGCTCTCATACCCCGAGATCCCTGAGCACAAGCGCATGGCCTACGCCGAGTTCGTCCACAGCAGCGGCAAGAACCTGCTCAACCTGATCAACGACATCATCGACGTGGCCAAGATTGAGGCCGGCCAGATACAGGTCAAGCCCGCCCCCACCCTGCCCAACAAGATGCTCGACGAGCTGCGCATCACCTTCAACAAGCAGAAAATCGACCGCCGCAAGGAGCTCGTGGCCATCCGCTCGCACAAGGCCGAGCCCGACGACGACTTCTGCATCCTGACCGACCCCTTCCGCCTCCACCAGATCCTGGCCAACCTCCTGGGCAACGCCTTGAAATTCACCCACCAGGGCCAGATCGATTTCGGATACGAGATCCTCGGCCAGGACATCCGCTTCTTCGTCGAGGACACCGGCATCGGCATCCCCGACGACAAGCTGGAGCTGATCTTCGAGCGCTTCGGCCAGGTCGAGGACCTGCGGGTGGACAACCGCGAGGGCACGGGCCTGGGCCTGGCCATTTCCAGCCAGTTGGCCCGGCTGCTCGGCGGCGGCATCCATGTGCGCTCGGAGATGGGCAAAGGCTCGCGCTTCTGGTTCGACCTGCCCCTGCGCCGCGTGCCCGCCTCCGAGGTGCCCAAGGCCGAGACCTTCCGCAAGCGATCCTTCAACTGGGAGGGCGTCCGCGTGCTGGTGGCCGAGGACAACCCGCTCAACCAGACCCTGGTGATGGACACCCTGCTGCTGTTCGACAAGGACCTGCGCGTGGACATCGCCGAAGACGGCCAGAAGGCCCTCGAAATGGCCCGGAAAAACGCTTACAGCATCGTGCTCATGGACGTGCGGATGCCGAAGATGGACGGCTTCCAGGCCACCCGCGCCATCCGCGAGACCCTGCCCGAGCCCATGCGCTCGGTGCCCATCCTGGGCCTCTCGGCGCACGCCCTCAAGGAGGAGAAGGAGCGGTGCCTCCAGGCGGGCATGGACGCGTACCTGACCAAGCCCTTCATGCCCGAGGAGCTCTTCTGGAAAATCGACTCGCTGCTGGCCCCCGACGAGGTCAACCGGCAACTGGCCGAGGAGACGCCCGCCGTCCGCGACATCGAGGCCGCCGTCGCGCCGCCGCCCCAGGAGTTCGATTGGGTGGCCCGCAACAAAGCCCTGCTCGAGGTCTCCTTCCTCAAGAAGATCTACCAGTCCAACCCCCAGCGCCTCAACGAGCTGCTCAACCAGACCCTGCGCGACATCCCCCGGCAGATGCGCAAGATGCGCGAAGACCTCGCCCAAGGCCAGGCCAAGGAGGTCGGCGTCATGGCCCACGCCCTGCGGACCTCCTTCCTCTACCTGGGCATGGCGGACCTCCGCGGCCTGGCCGGAAAGCTCGAGACCAGCGCCCTGGGCGGCCAGGACCCCGACGAGCTGGACGACCTCCTGCTCGACCTCGAGGAGGCCTGGGAAGACCAGCGCGACCAGTTCCTGCCCGGCCCGGCCGAGGCATGAAAGCATCCTCCAGCCTCAACGACCAAGTTTTGGAAAAACCATGAGCATTCCGTTCCACCCGACAAGCTCCATTCGCCTGCTTCCGCTGCTGGCGTTTTTCATTCTTGGGGCAAGCCTCCCGGCGCTGGCCCAGGTGAAGCACGAGGCCGAGACGGGCGTCCGGCCCGAGCAGGTGCCCGGCAT
This sequence comes from Bacteroidota bacterium, assembly GCA_020048645.1. GTDB lineage: Bacteria > Bacteroidota > Bacteroidia > Bacteroidales > UBA6013 > UBA6013. Next base: position 37,406 of record JAIFMG010000041.1, read on the forward strand.
GGCCTTGGCCTTCGTCGAGTTCTGCCAGTTCCGCCGCGAGGTGCGCTGGATTGAGGAGCGCAGCGAGCTGGGCCTGACTTACGAGGCCAAAGCGCGCCACGACGGGCGACACCTGAGCATCGAGTTCGACAGCCTGGGCAACCTGCTGGACCTGGAAGTGGAAATCCGCCCGCACGAGATCCCCAGCCCCGCCCGCGAGCAGGTCGGGCAGGCGCTCGACGCGCGCTTCTCGGCCCACCGCGTCGAGCGGGCGCAGGCCCAGTACGTCGGCCCCGAGCAGGAAGTGCTGGCCTGGGTGCTGGCCCCCGGCGAGGTGGCCTGGAGCCCGAGCTTCGAGCTGGTCGTGCAGGGCCGCGACGCGGAAGGCGTCCACACCTACGAGCTGCTCTTCGACCCCGAGGGCCGCCTGCTGCGCGAAAGCCGGCTCGTGCTGCCGAACACCGAACACCTCGACCACTGAGCCATGAAGCCGAAACACCTCCGCCCTCGGCTGCTGGCCGCCGCGCTGCTGTGCTGGCTGGCCCTGCCCAACGCCCTGGCCCAGCAGGAGCACCGCTCGGGCCTGCTCACCAGCGTCAACCTCAACAAAAAGCTCCGCCAGAGCCTGGCCTTCAATTTCAAGGCCGAGAACCGGCTGCTGTTCTGGCACGGCGACGGCCTCGGCCTCGCGCCCTGGAACCCGACCTACGAGCGCGTGGACCTGGCCTCCACACTGCTCTTCCCGCTGGGCCTGGGCCTGCGCGGAGGGGCGGGCTACATGTTCCGCACCCTGCCCGGCGCCAGCCTGCACCGCTTCTCGGCGCAAGCCACGCGCTCGCGGGCGCTCCACCGGGGCCGCCTGGGCCACCGCTACCTGGCCGACCTCAGCCTCCGCGACGGAAGGGCGCCCTCGTGGCGGCTGCGCTACCGCCCGCTGCTGGAGCTGCCCCTGGCGGGCGACGCCGTGGACCCGGGCGAGCTCTACCTCAAGCTCGGCCCCGAGGCGCTGGGCATCGCCGCCGCGGGCGAGCTGGGCTGGGAGGCCCGCGCGCTGCTGAACCTGGGCCTCCAGACCGCCCCCGGCCAGATGCTGGAGCTGGGCCTCGACTTCCGGTGGGCCGGAGTCCAAAGCCAAGCCCTCGAGGAGGGCCAGTACTGGCTCACGCTGTCCTGGTTCGCGAGCTGGTGAGCAATTCTACGAAAATGCCAGGGCTACGCCCCTTTAGAACGCGCGGGCTTCGCAATTCTACGAAGATGCCAGGGCTACGCCCCTGAAAATGCGGGAACCATCGCCGCAAAAGCCCTGAAAGGGCGCAATAACATAGCCATGGGTGAAGCCCATGGTGACAACACGCCCACCAACGGCCAAGCCCTGAAAGGGCGCAATAATCCCACGCCGTGGCAAAGTCCGATCGAAGATGGCAAGGCTACGCCCGTGAAAATGCGGGAACCATCGCCGCAAAAGCCCTGAAAGGGCGCAATAACATAGCCATGGGTGAAGCCCATGGTGACAAAACGACCACCAACGGCCAAGCCCTGAAAGGGCGAAATAATCAGGCGAAGGACAAAGTCCGTGGCGCAGGAATCAGGCCCTATCATCACCCATGAGGACAATTTCACCCCTTCGGGGTTCTATTCTTTGGCCTGGCTCCGCTCTCTACAATCATTACACCCCTTCGGGGTTGTGCGAGGCTTCATGGCAATCCATCACCTTTGAACGCAACTGGGAATAAGACCTCATTTTTGGGTAAAACCTTAGTAGAAAATCAATTGGCAAAGTCAAAATAACCTTATTACCTTATGGCAATCCATGAATTTGCAATGTGATAGACTGCTTTGAAGCGTCTTTGGTTTCGAATTGAACCCCTTTCGGAGTTCTGGTTCGCAGTGGTTCGCTGCTCCCCCGGATTTCATCCGGGGCTATCCACGTTCAATCCCTTTGGGATTGGCGGAACAGCCCGATTTTGTCGGATGTTGCTGCCTGGGGCATTTCACCCATCGAAGGCAAATGGGATGAAAGTCAATTGGCCTCAATGCAATTCTCTGTTTCCCAAGGGGTTGAAAATTCTAAAAAAAAATTTCGCTCCTGGATGCAGCGCCGACCCAGGCGGGGCCGTATTTGGAGCAAACAAAAGAAGACAGCCCTTGGCCACCCCGCGAACCATAGCCCACCACGAGCTGGTGGAACGATGCCGAAAAGGCGACCCGAAGGCGCAAATGGCCCTCTACAAGCTCTACGCCCGTGCGATGTTCAACACCAGCCTGCGCATCCTGGGCCAGAACGGCGAGGCGGAGGAGGCGATGCAGGAAGCGTTCCTGAAGGCCTTCGCGAAGCTGGACGAGTTCGGCGGGCAGGTGGAGTTCGGGGCGTGGCTCAAGCGCATCGTGGTCAACCAGAGCCTGGACGTGCTGCGGGCGCGCAAATCGCGGGTGGGCTTCTTGGAAGAGCTGGACGGCCAGGAAATGGCCTCGGACGACGAGCAGGACCCGCCGTGGGATGACGAGCAGGAGATGGTGGGCCGCCTGAAGGCCGCGCTGCCGCTTCTGCCCGAGGGCTACCGGGCGGTGCTGAGCCTCTACCTCTTCGAGGGCTACGACCACCAGGAGATAGCCCAGATCCTGGGCGTGGAGGCCTCGGCCTCGCGCTCGCAACTTTCCAGGGCCAAGAAGAAGCTGGCCGAACTGCTATCGAAAAACCCAAAGAAATCGACATGAAAAAGCTCCAAGAACTGGCAAAAAGACGGGCGGAGGACTTCGAGCAAGACCTCCCGGAAGGACACCAGGATCGGTTCCTGGAAAAACTCTCGGCCCGCGCCCAGGCCAAGCCGACCCAACGGCCGGCCCTGCCGCGGATGCTGGCCCGCCGGGCCATGAAGGTGGCCGCCAGCCTGCTGGGCGCCGGCCTGGGCCTGGGTCTGCTCTACCTGATGCTCAACCCCGGCGCCCCCGTGCAGGCCTCGCAGACCGCCGACGGCCTTTCGCTGGGCGACATCTCGCCCGAGTACCGCGAGGTCGAGATCTTCTACCAGCGCGAGCTCGACCGCAAGCTCAAGACCCTGGAAAGCCTGGAATGCGGCAACGGCGACTTCGACAAGCAGGCCGTCCGTCAGGAAATCGACCTGATCGACACCAGCTACCAGCAACTGCGCCGCGAGCTGCTCAACAACACGGCCGACGAGCGCGTCATCCAGGCCATGATCGAGTCGTACAGGGTGCGCGACCAACTGCTCGAGCGCGTCATCGAAAGGGTCGCGCCGACTTGCGAATGAACTGAAAACATCTTCACAATCCCAAGAAAACAATCAACACCATAGAACCATGAAAACCACAAAACTCCTCGCGCTCAGCCTTCTACTGACCTTCCTGGCGGCGGGCTCGGCCCTGGCCGACGACACCTTCACGCGGGTGTTCGAGCAAAGTTTCACCCCCGAAGCCAGCAGCATGGTGGACATCGTCAACAAGCACGGCAACGTGCGGGTCGAAAGCTGGAGCCAGAACCAGGTCAAGATCACGGTGACCCTCTCGACAGAGGCCAGCAGCCAGGAGCGGGCCGACCGCGAGTTCGACAAGGTGAGCATCGCGCTGGCGCAGACCGGGGCCACCATCTCCGGCAAGACCAGCATCCAGGGCAGCCTCCAGGACGTGCGGATCGACTACCTGGTGCAGATGCCCAAGCAGCTCCGCCTGGACGTGCAGAACAGCTTCGGCGACCTGACCGTGGGCGAACTGACCGGGAAGGTCAACTTCGACCTGAGCTACGGCACCCTGGTGGCCGACAAGATCCTGAGCGACGACAGCCAGCCCCGCTCGTCCATCAGCTTGAGCTACAGCGACGGAAGCCGCATCCAGCAGGCCAACTGGCTCAAGCTTGACCTGAGCTACTCGGACCTGGACGTGGTCCAGAGCAAGGCCCTGATGATTGTCAGCAAGTACTCGGAGCTGGAGCTGCAAGAAGTGGACATGGCCGTGGCCAACTCGATGTACGACGAGTATGAGGTGGGCACGGTCAACAAGTTCGTGGCCGAGTCGAAGTACGCGGACTTCAGCTTCGAGCGGGTGAACACCCTGCTGGAGCTGGACCTGTCGTACACGGACCTGGACGTGCAAGTGCTGGCCCCGACGGTGGAGAAGGTGAGCGTCGCCAGCAAGTACGGCGACATCGCGTTGGCCTTCGGCAGTGCCTTCGCGGGGCGCTACGACCTCTCGGCGGAGTATGGCGACCTGAGCGTCCCGCAAGGCTGGGCGGCTCCCACCGCCGTCGGGCACACGGGCGAAACCATCAAGGGCGGCAGTGGCGCGGCCGAGCTCTTCATCGACCTGAAGTACGGCGACCTCCAGATCCGCTGAGCCAGCAGACCCGCCCCGCGCCGCGAAAGCCGTCCCCAATCGGGGCGGCTTTTTTTGTGGCTGCGGGCTTATCGAGGCTCCGGTTTTCATTTTTCGGCGCGAGTTGTTAAATTTGGAAAAAACATCTCCAAGACTTCTCAACAAGCCACATGAAAAACCCAGAACCTACAACCAAGTACAGCGAGGCCATTGCCCGCGTGGAGGAGATACTCCAGAGCATCCAAAGCTCCGAACTCGACGTGGACGAGCTCGTGGCCCGCATCCAAGAGGCCACCCAGCTCATCCAATTCTGCAAGAGCCGCCTGAAAAGCGCCGGAGGCGAGCTGGACAAGCTCTTCGACGACCTGGAGCAAGACCTCGACATCTCGAAGAAATGACCGCCCGCCCCACCCCATCCCGCCCCCGCACGATGCGCAAAATCCTGCTCCTGCTCTGCCTTGTGCCGCTCGGCGCCCTCGAGGCCTCGGCCCAAAAAGGCCTGCTCTCGGCCAGCGACCTAGCCCGCTGCCAGGTGTTCACGAGCCTAGAGCAGGCCCTAGAGCAGGCCGACACGGCCTATCGGCTCGACCTGAGCGGGCAAGGCCTCGCGGCGCTGGACCCCCGCGTCAAGCAGTTGGCCAAGCTCCAGGTGCTCGACCTGTCGGACAACGCCCTGCAAAGCCTGCCGGCGGCCATCCAGCAACTGGGCCGGCTCCAGGTGCTCGACCTTTCCAACAACCGTTTCGACAGCCTGCCGCAGGCCATCGGCTATTTCCCCTACATCCAGCGGGTTGACCTCTCGGACAACCGGCTGGCGGACCTGCCCGCCAGCATGGCCAACCTGCGCGAGCTCAAGGAGCTGGACCTGGCGCGCAACCAGCTCGCGCGCCTGCCGGATGCCCTCCGCTTCATGGAAGGCCTGGAGCAGCTCGACTGCGAGGGCAACCGCATCAACGAGCTGCCCAACTTCCTGGCCGCGCTGGTCAAGGTGCGCGACTTCGACCTCGACTACAACCTGCTGGTGGCCTTGCCCACCGAAATCGGCGCCATGGCCTCGCTGCGCCGGCTCGAAATCAAGCACAACCGCCTGACGGCCATCCCGGCCAGCATGGGCCAGCTCAACTACCTCGAGCAGCTCGACCTCTCGTTCAACCTCCTGACCATCCTGCCCGAGGAGCTCGGCAACATGTACGGCCTGCGGCACCTCAGCCTGCACCACAACCTGCTGCGCTGGATCCCCTGGACCATCGGCGACCTCTCGGGCCTCGAGACCCTCGAGATCTACGCCAACCAGATACAGGGCCTGCCCAAGGAGATCGGCAACCTCTTCTCGCTGGAGCTGCTCGACGCCTGGGGCAACCAGATCCAGCGCCTGCCCGTGGAGATCGCCTACCTCGAGTACGTCGAGAAGATGGACCTCTCGCACAACCGCATCGACAGCCTGCCCGAGGCCCTGGCCTACCTGCCCAAGCTCAAGTTCCTCTTCCTGGGCGACAACCGCATCGCCAGCCTGCCGCCCGAAATCGCCAAGATGGAGGCCCTGCGCTACCTCCACCTCGAAAACAACCTGCTGCGCGAGCTGCCCGAGGGCCTGGGCCAACTGGCCGAGCTGGAATCGCTGAAGCTCGACGGCAACCTGCTGGCCCAACTGCCCGAGGCGGTGCTGGCCCTGCCCAAGCTGGGCTACCTCGGCCTCGCGGGCAATCCGCTCGAAAGCCTGCCCGTAGTCGCCGCCGGATCGGCGCCGCTGCTGCGCGGGCTCGACTGTGGCGGGCTGGACCAACTGGCAGACCCCGGCGCGCTCTGGAGCTGGCTGGGGTCCTTCCCCGAAGTGGAATCGCTCTGGCTGCGCGCCGCGGGGCAGGCCGAGCTGGCCCAGAAGTGTGCCGGCCTGCCGCCTCTCTCCTTCCTGGATGTTTCCGAAAACGGGCTGACGGCCCGACAACTGGCGGCGCTGCGCCAAGCCCGCCCAGGCTGCATGACGGTCTCGGACTAGCGAGGCCCCAGTCGGCAAGGCTGGCCATAAATCATTATCTTCGCGAAACAAAAAGACAACGCACATGATCATCGCCAACCCCATCTTCGACGTGGTCTTCAAGCGGCTGATGCAGGACGAGAAAGTCGCCAAGTTCTTCATTTCGACACTGCTCGGGCAACCCGTGGTGAGCCTCTCGTTATTGCCCCAAGAAAGAGTCTTGTCCGATACCGACAAGACGCTGCGGCTCTACCGGCTCGACTTCGTTGCCAACATCCGCCTGGAGGACGGCAGCCTCAAGAAAGTGCTGATCGAGGTTCAGAAGTCGCTGGAGTCCATCGACATCATGCGCTTCCGCAACTACCTGGCCGACCAGTACAAGACCCTGGACCTGATGATGGGCAAGCCTAAGCCCTTGCCCATCACGACGATCTACCTGCTGGGCGACAACGTTCCGGGCATCGAGACGCCCTGCCTCCGGGTCGAGCGGGTTTACACCGACATGGTCAACAACAAGATCGTCGAGACCCGCAGCGACTTCATCGAAAAGCTGACCCACGACAGCTACGTCGTGCAGATGGGACGAACCAACCCGAAGGTGAACACGGTGCTTTCGAGGCTGCTGAGCATCTTCGAGCAAGACAACTTCGCAGACGACAAGGGCGTTACCAAGTACTATGTCGAATCCGTCGAAGACGAAGGCATCAAGCGCATCACCGACATCCTGCAATTCGTGGGGACCAACCCCGAAGAACGGCAGCGGATCGAAGGCGAACAGGAAGTCTGGCGAACCTATTATGCCCATTTCGGTGAAAAGGAGGATGAGCTTGCCCAAAAAGTCCAGGCCCACTTGGACGTGATCGTCAAGCAAAACCAAACCATCGAGCAGCAAAACAAAGTGGTGGAAGAGCAAAGCAGGGCCATCGAAGAGCAGCAGAAAGTGATGGAAGACCAGCAGAAAGCCATGGAAGACCAGCAGAAAGCCATGGAAGACCAGCAGAAAGCCATGGAAGACCAGCAGAAAGCCATGGAAGAGAAAGCGATGGAAGACCAGCAGAAAGCGATAGAAGACCAGCAGAAAGCGATAGAACGTCAACAAAAAGACATGGACGAGCTTCGGCAGATGATGAGGGAGCAAATGCGCATGATGGAGGAGCAGCGTAGGACTGCCGCAGAGAAAGACCAGCAGATCGAAGCGCTGCGGCGCAGGCTCGACCCCGACAAGGGCTGAAACCCGCGCCCAGCGTTCCTCGGTTCAGGCCTTGACCCAGATTTCCCAATCCTGGCCCGCCATTTTCCACTGGAAGGCGCCTTCGGGCTGCCATCCGGGCTGGCCGATGCGCAGGAGGGTGTTGTCGTTGCAGAGGGCCACGTAGCGGTGCCGGTCGGCCACCAGGATGCGGAGGCTGCTGTTGGCTCGGATTCCTTGCTGCCCGCGCAAAGCCACCAGGGCCTCGATGGTTTTCCGCAATTCGGGTCCCCAGTCGAAGAGGTGGGGCCAGTAAACGCAAGGGGTTCCGGGATGGGTGAGCAGGTAGGCGTAGCCCGTCTCGACCTTTTCGGAAGGGAAAGGCCAATGGTTCTGTCCGCCGTCGGGCGAGGGTCCGGTGTCGTGGTTGTCGAGGAAGGTCACGGTGGCCTTGGGGTTCTTGCCCAGGCATCCGCAGGCGCGCCCCATGCTGTCGCGGAGCCTCCAGTACTCGCCCTTGCGCAAGGCGAGCATGAGCTGCCATTTGGTGGTGAAGTCGAAGACGGCGGAAAGGTTCTGTGTGGCTTCGACCCAATGGAGCAGGCCGTCGCGGTGGTCGTCCACCACTTGGCCTCCGCCGTGGTAGTCGCCCTGGATGTCGGGCCAGAGCTCGCCGACGCTGAAGTAGGGCTCGGTGGCCTGGTTGTAGAGGGTGATGAACTTGGGCAGGAAGCCTTTGACGTAGTCGTAGCGCCAGGCCGAGAAGCCCACGTCGTCGCGCAGCCAGTTGAGCCAGTGGATGATGGCCTTCTGGACGGCGGGGTTGCTGTGGTCGAGGTCGCGGCCGGCGTGGAAGTCGGCGCCGGTATCCTTGCTGCCCGAGCCGACGCCCCACTCGTCGTTGGCCGTTACGGCGGCCTTGTTGTCGCCGAAGCTGGGGCTGGAAAAGTCCGCCCAGTTGTTGGTGCCGACGCGGTGGTTGACCACGATGTCGGCCATGCAGCGGACGCCGTTTTGGCGGAGGGCGGCGACGGCCTCGCGCAGCTCTTGCTCCGAGCCGTGGTCGGAGTTGAGGTTGTACCACTCGGAGGGCAGGTATCCGGTTCCGCCGGTTGACTTCGAGACGGGCGGGAACCAGACCATGGTGAAGCCCATCCGGGCTATCTCAGGCGCGAGGCGGTGGAGGATGTTCCAGGTTCCGTGTCGCCAGGTCTCCCAGTGGAAGCCTTGAAGGAAGATGTCGCTTCCGTTGCCCAGCGGAGGCGCCGGAAGGTTGGTGGTGTTGGGGCTCATGCTTGTTCGTTTTGTTTCGGTCTTGAAGATAGAAAGTCGCCGCCAATCGGCAAGCGCCCCTGCAAAAAAAACCTTCGCGGGTCGAGGTGCCAAGCCCCGAAGGCGGGCTGGCATTGGGTATTTTCGGGAGCAATGATTAACATCGCGGCCAAAAATAAGCCGATGGACTGGCAAGATTACTTGATACTTTTCGCGGTGGGCGTGCCTGTCGGCCTGGTGAACACGGTGGCGGGAAGCGGCTCGCTGGTGAGCCTGGCCGTGATGATGTGGATGGGCATGCCCGCGGGCCTGGCCAACGGCACCAACCGGGTGGCGGTGCTGATGCAGACCTTCGTGGGGGCGGCCCGCTTCGGCCAGGCCAATGTGCTGGAATGGCGCCAGGGCCTCTGGTTCTCCCTGCCGGCCATCGTCGGAGCGCTGGTGGGCGCGCGGCTGGCCTTGGACATCGACGAACAGATGATGCGGCAGACCATCGCCTTCCTGCTGGTGTTCATGTTCTTCCTGGTGCTGGTGCGTCCGCAGCGCTGGCTGCATGGCAAGGAGGGCCAGGCCAGCCAGCGTCCCAACGCCTGGCAGTCGGTCATCTTCTTCCTGATCGGCGTCTATGGCGGCTTCATCCAGGCGGGCGTGGGCTTCTTCCTGATAGCCGGGCTGGTGCTGAGCGCGGGCTTCGACCTGGTGAAGTCGAACGCCATGAAGCTGCTCATCAGCTTCATCTTCACGCCTTTCACGCTGGTGGTCTTCGTCTGGGACGGCCAGGTCGATTGGCTGTCGGGCTTCGCGCTGGGGCTGGGCAGCATGCTGGGGGCCTTGGCGGGTGCGGCCCTGGCCCTGCGCGGCGGGAGCGGCCTGATCAGGGTGATGCTGATGGTGATGCTCGTGGCCTCGGCCCTGCACATGTTCGGCCTGTTCTGAATTGCGCCTTCGCGGGACTGGCAAGCCATTTGACGAAAAAGATCGCCCCGAAACCAAAATGACAACCGCGCCATGAAGAAAACGCTCGAACTGCTTGGCCTGCTGGTCCTGGCCCTGCTCCAGTTGCCCTCGCTGTTCTTCCTTGGCTCGATGGGCCTTGACGCCCTCTCGGAAGGCAGTCCTTCGGGAACGGATTGGCTCGAGTACATCGCTCCCCCCGTGCTGGCCCTGGTGGCGCTGGCGCTGGGCGGCTGGCTCCTGCCGAAGGTCCTCTCGGGGACGCCCCGCCAGAGGGCCTGGTGGGCCTTCGGCCTTGTCGCCTCGTTCTCATTCTTCATCAGCGCCGCGCTCCTGCTTAGCGCCTTGGCCTACGCCTTCATGTGAGCCCGGGCCCGCGGGCGATGGGCGCCTCCTCTTGGGCGGTTTTGAAAAAAACGGTACCTTTGGGAAGCCAGTCGCCCGCTTGGCAACCGCTGGAAATCAGGCCTTGGACATGAATCCACGGCTGGCTAGGCCCGCGCTTTCATGCCTTTGTCTTGTTGGCGCTGGCCCTCGGCTTCGAATCGAAATTTGCCCCATGCAGAACTTTAGAACCAAAAGGCTGATAATCTTGCTGTTCACGCTCATCGCCGCGGTGCTGGCCGTGGTCTCGGCCATTTTCTCGACCCAGGCGCTCGGCTGGCTGACCCGCGCGGGAAGCCTGCTGGCCATGCTGCTCATGGCCCTGGCCATCTGGCAGGGCTGGCGGCTGGACCGCCACCTCGCGAGCCGCGAGGAAGACCGGCACTGGAGGATCTACATGGCCTTCTACTTCCCCGGCCTGATCGTCTTCTTCGCCACCTTCAGCCTGCTCATCATCGAAACTGCCTGATCCTCGGCCCCTAGTGGCGAATCAACGGCATCCACCCCAAAAAGAAAGAAAAAAAATGGACGACGACAAACCCAAGGCGGGCCACGGGCTCGGAGGATGGAAGGACGTGCGGGCCAAGACCATCGTGGCCGAAAAGGTGCTCAAGTCGATGGGCGCGGGCATCATCCCCCTGCCGCTGGTGGACCTGGCGGTGCTGACCAAGATCCAGATGGACATGCTGCACGAGTTCTGCGCGCTCTACGAGGCCGACTACAACGAGGTCTCGGGCAAAGCGCTGATCTCGACCCTGACCTCGGGGCTGATCTCGCGGGGGGCGGCCAGCCTGATCAAGAGCATCCCCGGCGTGGGCACCCTGATCGGCGGGGTGTCGAGCGCGGTGCTGTTCGGGGCCTCCACCTACGCCATGGGCAGCGTCTTCAAGAAGTACCTGACCGAGAAGGGCAACCTGGCGGGCATCAGCCTCGACGAGGCCAAGTCGTTCTACAAGAGCGCCTTCGAGAAAGGCAAGCAGGTGGCCAAAGACCTGCGCGACAAGACCCGGACCGACAAGGACATCGAACTTTGAGCCCCGCCGCCATGCAAGCCAAACCCTACCGCCTGAGCCTGGCCGAGCTGGCCGTGCTGACCCGCCGGACCGAGAAGCAGGCCCGGCAACTGCTGGAGCCGCACGAGTGCGAATCGGCCAGCACCCGCCTGGGATGGGTGGAGCCCGCGGCCGTGCGGCGGCTGCTCGCCGAGCGCGGGCACGGCTTCGGCTTCACGGTCTCGGCGCACATCAACCTGCGCGGCGGCATCGGCAAGACCACCAGCGCCGCAAGCCTGGCCAGCCGCGCGGCCCAGTACGGCTACCGCGTGGCCCTGCTCGACCTCGACCCGCAGGGCTCGGCCTCGCTGCTTTTCGACAAGCTGCCCCAGGAGCAGGAGCCCATCTTCTACGACGTCTGGGCACGGCCCGAGCAGGACCTGCCCCCGGCCCTCAAGCCCATCCAGGACGGCTTCGCGCTCCTGCCTTCGAGCCTGGAGAACGCCCTGCTCGACTCTAGCCTCTCGAAGCCGGCCAACCTCAAGCAGGCCGTGGCCTCCAGCGTCAAGGTGCTGCGCCAGTTGGGCTACGACCTGGTGGTCATCGACTGCCCGCCCTCGCTGGGCGCGGCCACCATCTCGTCGATCTGCGCCGCCGACCGCGTGGTCATCCCGGTCTGGAGCGACCCCTTCTCGTTCAAGGGCCTGGAGCTGACCCTCGAGGAGATACAGTCCATCACCGAGACCTTCTCGCTGGCGGCGCCCCGCGTGGTGCTGCTTTATTCGCGTTTCGACAAGCGCGAGAAGATCGGCGTGGAAGCCCTGGAGCTGCTCCGCGCCCAGCACCCCGACAAGCTGGCGCCCATGCCCATCCGCACCAGCAGCGAGTTCTCGAAGGCCCTGCAAAGGCACCAGACCATCTTCGCCGAGGCCGCCCGCAACACCGCCCGCGACGACTACGACGCCTTCACGCGCCACCTGCTGGGCTTCTGAGCCCCAGTAGCTTTCGATGGTGCAATATACCAATGGCCAGCACCGGGCAAAATTTCGATCGAGGTGGACGTTGAGGATACGGATTGGGTGGGGTTTGCTGAAATAGCCAATCTTCCTCAAAACTTGCTTTTCCATCCATTTTGCATCGCAAATTCATGGGCTATCATAAGGTAATAAGGTTATTTTGACTCCGCCGATTGATTTTCTACTAAGGTTTTACCCAAAAATAAGGTCTTATACCGAGTTGCGTTCGATGGTGATGAATACAAATCGGCAGCACCCTTCGATAATGGGAAGATTCGGGGCGAATCCCGAAGGGATGGGATTGTTGTAGCCAGCCCAGCGCGGGTTGGAGGGGAACCCTGGAGGGGTGGCATTGTCTGGCCCATCCTCCCGATGAGGACAATTCCACCCCTCCGGGGTTGGGCGAGTTTTCAAGGCAATCCATCACCCTTGAACGCGACTTTGTATGCGCCCAGGGGCGCCGCGCGGGCATTTTCCGCCCATCCCAAAGGAGAAAGACGGCCCGCGCGGGGTCGTCTTTCTCCTTTGGCGAAGCGGCGCTTCCGCTCAGGACTTCTTCGGCAGGGTGCGGATGCCGAAGGGCAGGTAGAGCGGACAAAAGCGTATGACCGAGGTCAGGACGAAAACGCCCGCCAAGACCAGCATGACGATGCCCAGCGTGCCCGCCAGCATGCCCATGAAGTAGGCCGCGACAATCGCCGCCGCGATGACCAGGCGCACGCCCCGGTCCAGGTTGCCCATGTTTGCTTCCATGATTTGAGTTTTTGAGGAATGAAGGAAATCCATTTTGTGAAGCATGAGAAGACCAGCCTTCGGCAGGTCCATGCGTGCCAAAAATAGCTCTTTTTGGGCAGATTCGCCCCCGCAGGCCGGGAGCAGCCCGCGAGCAGGTACGGCCGCCGAATCCACTTGGCCCGAAGAGCGCTCCTTCCGGGCCAAGCATTTGGGGATTTGGGGCTTTTTGATCATCTTTAAGCCATAGGTCAAGGGCAGAAGCCGCCTAGATAGCTGGCTACCAGTGGCCTAGGCGAAACTGGGCGAGCCCGGGCGGAGGCGTGGGCCTCCGCCGATTCTGAAGCGCGAGAAGTATCATTTCCATCGGAGGTGGCCAAGGGCCATGAACTTTCCTAGAAAATGCCTTTTGCCTTCCAGCCCTTGCCCAAACGCCATCGGAACGACAAACCAATCCCCCTAGATAGATGCGAACACTAGAACTGGTCAAAGAAAAACTGGGCAAGCCTTACAGCGACTTGGAGTTCCTGCTCAACTGCCTCAAGGAGGTGCTTGAGGAGACCGGAGACGCCGAGCTGGCCAAGGCCATCCCCTGGATCAACCCCGACAAGAAATTCGCCGAGGATGAGTTCACGGGCAAGCACGTCCACCTTTACTCGCTGGTTTTCAAGCTGTTGAACATCGTAGAGGTGAACGGCGCGGTCCAGGCCCGCCGGGCGAGCGAGGACGAGCACGGCCTGGAGAGCGTCAACGGCCTCTGGGCGCACAACCTGAAGCTGCTCAAGGACGCGGGCATCTCGCCCGAGGCGATCGCCCGCGCGATCGGGCACATGCGCGTGGAGCCGGTGCTGACGGCCCACCCCACTGAGGCCAAGCGCGCCACGGTGCTGGAGCACCAGCGGCGCCTCTACCTGCTGATGGTGGACCGCGAGAACCAGATGTGGACCAAGGTGGAGCGCGAGCAGATCCGCCGCAACATCAAGCTCAACATGCTCCGCCTCTGGAAGACCGAGGAGATCTTCACCGAGAAGCCCGACCTGCACTCGGAGCTGAACAACGTGCTGCACTACCTGACGAACGTTTTCCCCGAAGTGCTGGAAATCCACGACCTGCGCTTCAAGCAGGCCTGGGAGGCCCTGGGCTTCGACACGAAGCTGGTGAACGACCACCAGCACCACTGCCAGCTCTCGTTCGGCAACTGGGTGGGCGGCGACCGCGACGGGCACCCGCTGGTAACGGCCGAGGTGACGCGCCACACCCTGCACCAGCTCCAGCTCAACGCCTTCATCATCATCAAGCGGCAGTTGATGAACCTGGTCAAGAAGCTCAGCTACTCGGTGGACTTCAAGGACGCCCCCTACCTGCTGCGCCAGCGGGTGGAGCTCATGCGCGAGGAGCTGGGCGAGCTGGGGCAGAAGGCCTTCCACCGCAACCGGGGCGAGATCTTCCGGCAGTTCGTGAACCTGATGGTCCACAAGCTGCCGCTGGACATCAAGCGCGAGCACGCGGTGGAGATACAGGAGCGCCCGGGCTGCTACACCCGGCACAGCCAACTGCTGAGCGACCTGGAGCTGCTCCAGGATGTGCTGGTGGACTACGGCCTGCACGCCTCGGCCTACTACGACCTGCACAAGGCCATCCGGGTGGTGAGCACCTTCGGCTTCCACCTGGCCAACCTGGACGTGCGGCAGAACAGCAGCTTCCACGAGAAGGCCCTCCAGCAACTGATCGACGCCGCGGCCCTGCGCGACAAGCGCTTCCTGGACTGGGACGAGGCCCAGCGGCGGGCGTTCCTGGACGCCGAGCTCTGCTCGAACCGCCCGTTCACGCATCCCAAGATGCACCTGGAGGCGGAGGCGCAGGCCGTTGTGGACAGCTACGTGGTCTTGCGCGACCACGTCGAGAAGCACGGCATCTGGGGCCTGGGATCGCTGATCGTGAGCATGACCCGGAGCGTCTCGGACCTGGTGGCCGTCTATGTGCTGGCCCGCGAGGCCGGCCTGCTGGTCCAGACCGAGGCGGGGCTGGTCTGCCCGCTGCCCGTGGTGCCGCTGTTCGAGACCATCGACGACCTGCACCGCAGCGCGGGCATCCTGGACGAGTTCCTCTCGCACCCGTTCACGCGGCGCAGCCTGGAGTACCAGCGGACGGCGCGGGGCGCGGCCCAGCGCTCGCAGCAGGTGATGATCGGCTACAGCGACAGCAACAAGGACGGGGGCATCCTGTCGAGCCAGTGGAACCTGTTCAACGCGCAGAGCCGCCTGGCCGAGGTGGGCCGGCGGCACGGGGTGAAGATCCGCTTCTTCCACGGCAAGGGCGGCTCGATCAGCCGGGGCGCCGGCCCGACGCACTGGTTCCTCAAGACCCTGCCGCACTCGGCCCTCGATGGGGACGTCCGGCAGACGGAGCAGGGCGAGACCATCGCGCAGAAGTACGCCAACAAGATGAACGCTGCCTACAACATCGAGCTGCTGACGGCGGGCACGGTGGCCAACTCGCTGCTGCACCAGCACCAGGAGCAGAACGGCTACCCGCTGGCGCAGGCCTTCGAGTTCATCGCCCAGGAGAGCGAGCGCCGCTACAAGGCCCTGACGCACCACGAGCACTTCATCGACTTCTTCCGGCAGGCCACGCCCATCGACGCCATCGAGATGAGCAAGATCGGCTCGCGGCCTTCGCGGCGCTCGGGCAAGCGCACGCTCGACGACCTGCGGGCCATCCCCTGGGTGTTCAGTTGGAGCCAGTCGCGGTACAACATCACGGGCTGGTTCGGCGTGGGCACGGCCCTGAAGGCCCTGCGCGACCAGAGGCCCGAGGACTTCGAGCTTTTCCGGCAGGCCTCGCGGGGCGACGCGCTGGTTCGCTACGTGCTCACGAACGTTGACACCAGCCTGGCGGCCACGAACGAGCAGGTGATGAGGCAGTACGCCCTGCTGGTGGAGGACCACCAGGTGCGCGCGCAGGTGCTGGGGATGATGCTCGAGGAGCTGGGCCTGGCCCGGGAGATGCTCTCGGAGCTGCTCGGACGGGGCATCCACGAGCGCCGCGAGCAGCACTACTACTCGAACATCGTCCGCGAGGAGGCCCTGGCCGAGCTGCACAAGCTCCAGGTGAACCTCCTGCACCGCTGGCGCACGCTCAAGGACGAGCAGCGGCTCGAGGAGGCCGAGGCCGTCCTGCTGGAGCTCCTGAAAAGCATCAACGCCATCGCCAGCGCGCTGCGGAACACGGGCTGAAATCGGGCCGGTTTTGGGCCGAACGCGTTTTTCCATTCGTCTGCAAAAAGCGCCTTTTTCGATGAAAAAGGCGCTTTTTTTAGGGTTTTCACGCAAAAAAACGCAAAACAGGCTCGAATCCGCAAACGTTTTCGTAACTAATTATATTGGAATTGTCTTTTTTTTGTAAAAAAATCTACTTTTGGGCTGGAAGTTCTGTAATCCGCCGCGGCGGGAGAGAACAGATGCAATGGTCACGCTTTCTCCTAAACGCTTTGAAAAACGCCAAGCCCGATGTGATTTCGGGCTAGTCCCTTCCTCTTTTTTTCACCAACTCTTTTCTGCCCATGAGCAACGCACCAATCAAGTTCCCGAACGAAACGGGAAAGGAGTTCGTCAGCACGCTTCGCAACCGCGTCAACGACTACTTCAAAGAAAAAGGCATCACCCGCTTCGGTGACGCCTCGATGGTATTGAAGACGGTCTTCATGCTGTCGCTTTATTTCGTACCCTACGCGTTCATGCTATCGGGGACCGTGAGCTCCACCTGGGGTTTCCTGGGCCTGTGGGTCCTGATGGGCCTGGGCATGGCCGGCATCGGCTTCTCGGTGATGCACGACGCCAACCACAACGCCTACTCGTCGAACCGCACGCTGAACAAGGTGATCGGCTATACGCTGAACATGCTCGGTGGAAACGCCACGAACTGGAAGATCCAGCACAACAAGCTGCACCACTCGTTCACGAACATCGACGGCATGGACGATGACATCACCCGCATCAGCATCATGCGCTTCTCGCCGCACTCCAAGCTGCGCTTCTTCCACCGCTTCCAGCACATCTACGCGTGGTTCTTCTACGGCTTCCTGACCCTTTCGTGGGTAACCTCCAAGGAGTTCCTGCAACTGGCCGACTACCGCCGGCGCGACCTGACCAAGGAGCATGGCGAGTTCGGCATGTTGATGCTCCAGATGACCCTGACCAAGATCGCCTACTATGGCTACATCATGGTCTTGCCGCTGGTCTTGCTGGACGTCTCTCCCTGGCTGATCATCGCCGGATTCTTCTCGCTGCACTTCGTGGCGGGCTTCACCCTGAGCGTGGTGTTCCAACTGGCCCACGTCATGCCCGAGTGCGAGTTCCCCACCCCCGACGAGGCCGGCACCATGGAGAACAACTGGGCCATCCACCAGCTCCTGACCACCTCGAACTACTCGCACGAGAACCGCGTTCTCTCGTGGTTCGTCGGTGGGCTGAACTACCAGGTCGAGCACCACTTGTTCCCCAGCATCTGCCACATCCACTACCGCAAGCTGTCCGAAATCGTCCGCAAGACGGCCCAGGAGTTCAAGCTGCCGTACAACTCCAACCCCACCTTCTTCGGCGCGCTCTACAGCCATGCCAAGATGCTGCACACGCTCGGCACGCAGGAGCACCTGCCGGAGCACATCCACCTGCACTGATTTCCAAACCTTTCCCGATTCTTCCCTGAACGAGGCCGCCCCCCAAAGTGGGGCGGCCTCATTTTTTTTGTAGCCCTTCTTCCGCGTCGGCTGCGAGATGCCTTTCTACCAAGTTGCTATCCAAGGTGATAGATGGACTTGGTACGTGTTGGTTTTCGCATGGAATCCCTACGGGGTTCTGGTTCGCGGCGGTTCTCTGCTCCCCGGATTTCATCCGAGGCTATCCACATTCAATCCCTTCGGGATTGGCGGAACAGCCCGATTTTGTCGGACGCAGGCACTTGGGATGTTCCACCAATGCTCGCAACTTGGTATTGTGGTTACTCGATCGCGTCCGATGCTGCAAAATCAAAACCACCTACGGCGGACAAAAATCTGGGTCGCAGAGCAATCTTATGACCCAGATTTGGAGAATTTGGCGGATAATTATTGATAATCAGCTCATTTCCAACTCTTCTTTGCCCAGGGTCCTAGCTTTTCACCCAAAAGAAGGAAAAAGCATCCTCCTGTTCGTTCGAAAGCAAGTTCGGGAGACACCATTCGCGTGTTGGAGAATGGGGTTTGCGGTCCAAAAATGACATTTCGGGATATTGTGCTTGGCCTTGACTCCAGATCGGCCTTAATTCGATGGTGAAAACCAACACACCTTTCGCATGAGACAAACCATTATTTTCCTTTTCGCTTCACTGTGGATTTCCAACGCGATGGGGCAGGCGGACATATTTGAGATGAGCCTGGAGGAGTTGATGGACCTGGAAGTGGTAACGGCCTCGCAGTTCGAGGAAAAGGCCAGCGACGCGCCCGCCACGGTGCTGGTCATCACCCGCGAGCAGATGCGCGAATACGGCTGGCGCGACCTGAAGGACGTTTTCCGGGCCATTCCGGGCTTCGACGTCTCCTACGAGAGCGGGGGCGAGGTCAAGTCGGTCGTGGTGGCGCGGGGCGTCAACGGCAACAACAAGCTGCTGGTGCTGCAAGACGGCCAGCGGCTGAACCCGCTCTCCGGCGAGCGGTTCGTCTTCGGGCACAACCTTCCGCTGGACTTCTACCAGCGCATCGAGATCGTCTATGGGCCGGCCTCCGCCTTGTACGGGCCGGACGCCTACGCGGGCGTCATCAACCTGATCACCCGCGACGGCGGGGAGCTCGACGGGTTCGAGCTGCGCTCGGGCTACGTCTCGACCGGGGCTTGGGATGGCTCGGCGCTCTTTGGCAAGCGGGTTGACCAGCACACGGACTTCGTGCTGGGCCTGCGGGCCTTCCACGGCCAGGACTTCGCCCTGCACGAGCACTACACCCACCCAGACGACTACGGCCCCGTAGGCCTGTACTCCGGGGCCTTGGGCGAGCTGGAGAACGAGTATCCGATCCAGAACTTCAACCTCCTGGCCAAGATCCGGCACAAGCGCCTGAGCCTTTCGCTCGACTGGCAGCGCTACTACGAGACCAACGCCTACACGGCACTGCCCTGGCTCTACGCCTACGTGCGCGAGAACGTCTGGGCGCAGGACCTGCGGCACCTGAACCTCACGCACCAGACCATCGACCGCGAAAAGTTCGACCTGCGGGCGAGCCTCTCGCTGGGCGACTACGAGGTGGACCCGGCCAGCAACTTCACCACGGTCAACTCGGATCTGACGCAAAAGGGCGCGGCCTTCAAATACGCCTACTCGGCCCAGATCCAAGGCTCCGTGCAGGCCACCTGGACCCCTTCCGAGAGCTTCTCGCTTGTCGCGGGCGGCCTTTACGCCTGGGTGAAGTCGTTCCCGAAGACCCAGAACTTGCCCGAGCCCTTCGCGGCCAACGGCGAGCTCATCGACGACCTGCGCTTCTACACCGACGCGCTGGGCTTCGTCTTCGGTTCCTACGAGCTGAGCGACCCCTACTTCGGGCGGCGCGATTTTAGCAACCTCGGAGCCTTCGCCCAGGCCAACTACCGCCCCATCCAGACCCTTTCGGCAACGGCGGGGCTCCGCTACGACTACAACAGCGGCTTCGGCCCGACGCTCAACCCGCGGCTGGGCCTCGTGTTCGAGCCGCTCGCGAAGCTCAAGCTCAAGGCCATGTACGGCCATGCTTACATCCAGCCCTCGAACTACGACAAGTGGGAGAACTGGGCCATCCCCGGCTACATGCACATCCCCAACACGAAGATCAAACCCGAGCGGCTGCGGGCCTACGAGTTCAGCGCCAACTATTTCCCCACACAGGACATCAGCCTGCGGCTGAGCCTTTTCCACAACGACATGCGCGACATCATCCGCCCCATTTCGGGCCTTACGCCCCAGGAGCACAACAACGGCAGGGCCTTTTTCAACCCCTACGGCAATGGCGGCGTCGAGCACAACGGCAACCTGGGGCGCATCACCAGCCAGGGCATCGAGCTGGCCGCCAGCGCGCAAGTCGGCAAATTCCTGCCATCGCTGGCCTACTCGCTGCTGGAGGGCGAGGACTTCGAGAGCGGGCTCTCCGTGCCGAAGATCTCCACGCACAAGGTCCAGGCGGCCTTGACCTTCCGCCACCGGAAACTCTCGGCCACCCTGCACATGCGCTACTTTTCCGACATCCACACCTCGCCGCAAAACACGCTCTACGGCGAGCTGGGCGACAAGAGCTACCTCCTGCCGGCCAACCTGGCCATCCTCTACGCCAACCTGGTCTGGTCGCCCAGTGAGAGCCTCTCGGTGAGCCTGGCGGTGGACAACGTCCTGAACACGGCCTATTACGGCTCCTCGCCCTACAACGAGACCGGCTGGCTGGTGGCCAGGGCGCCGCAAGCGCTGCGCAAGAGCTCCATCGCCATCAGCCACCGCTTCTGAGCGGTGGCCAAGGCCCAAAAAGCGGACGCGGATTCCTCCCAAAGAAGACATCCGCGTCCGCGATGGATAGGCAGTCCAGAGGAGCTTGATTTTCAGCTTGCCCCAAGCACTTTCCCGCGAACCGGAAAGCCATTGGCCGCCATATTTTTCGCCAATGTTTTTTTGTCCACGAAAGGCACGAAGAACACGAAACTTGTCTCACGAAAGTTTTTTTTGTCCACGAAAGGCACGAAGAACACGAAACTTGTCTCGCGAATGTTTTTTTGTCCACCAAAGGCACGAAGAACACGAAACTTGTCAAGAACACGAAACTTGTCTCGCGAATGTTTTTTTGTCCACCAAAGGCACGAAGAACACGAAACTTGTCTCGCGAATGTTTTTTTGTCCACCTGGATTCAAGTCAATAGCCCCTGATGAAATCCGGGGGAACCGCAGCGAACCAGACCCCCGTAGGGCTTGAATGCAGCAACCAAAACTTTCCAAGTCAATCTATGACGCTTGATGGCTACGAGGCATAAGCGTCGAGGGCCCCAAAAAGCGGACGCGGATTCCTTCCCGAAGGAGGCATCCGCGTCCGCGATGGATGGGCAGGCCAGAGGAGCTTGATTATCAGCGCAACTTCCTGAAATCCTGTTGGAAAGACACTCCGTCGAGCTCGCCGATGAGGGTGTATTCGCCCGCTGGCAAGGCTTCGAGGCCTGGCCATTGGCCCAGTTGGTGGCAGCCGGGAAGCAGGGGCTCCTGCCAGGCGCGCAGGGCCACGCCGTTCTTGTCTTGCAGGCGGAGCTCCAGGGCGGGCGCGCCTGGGGCCGCCTCGACTTCGACGCGCTGGCTGGCGCCGACGAAGCTGACGCGGGCCTTGGGATGGGAGGCCAAGGTGCGGCGCCCCATGCCCCGCAGGAAGGCGTCGGCCAGCAGGAAGTCGGGGATGCCGAAGCCGAGCTGCACGCTGGGCGACGCGTAGCGGTTGGCGCTGGCCTCGAGGGCCTTGATGACCTGCATGGGCTGGCGGTCGGGGTTGGCCTGCCAGAGGCAAGTCACCATGCCGGCCATGATGGGCGATGAGAAGGAAGTGCCGCTGGCCTGCGACACCCCATCGCCATAGGCGTTCTGGACGATGGAGTTGAGGCCCATCGCGCTGACGTTGGGCTTGACGCGGCCGTCTTCGCTGAAGCCCTCGGAGGTGAAGTAGGCGGGCGCGCCGTTGGACCCGACGGCCCCGACGGTCAAGACGCTGTCGGCATCGGCGGGGCTGGTGATCTTGCGCCAGGGCTCGTCGCCCGAGTTTCCGGCGCTGGTCACCATGAGCATGCCTTTGTGGGCGGCCCAGTCGCTGCCGATGCTGATGATGGCGCTGCTGCCGTTGAGGAAGGCGTGGGTGTAGTCGGGCCCAGAGTCGAAGTCGTTGTAACCCAGGGAGGTGTTGACCACGTCGGCGCCCACGCTGTCGGCGTACTCGGCGGCCACGGTCCAGTTGAACTCCTCGACGGGGAACTCGCTGGCGGCGTCCTCGGAGCGGAGGAGCCAGAACTGGGCCTCGGGCGCGGTGCCGACGAAGGTGCCGGGCTTGTTGGCGCCGATGGTCGAAAAGACCTGCATCCCGTGGGTGGAGGTGTTGAACTTGAGGGGCCCGCCGCGGACGAAGTCCCAGTGGCCGAGGACTTTGTCGCTTTCGAACGCGCCGACGATGCAGTCCAACGAATTGGCCTTGTAGAACCCGGCATCAATGACGGCCACCTGCATGCCCTGGCCCTCGAAGCCCATGCGGTGCAGGTCCACTCCCTTGAGCTGCTCGATCTGGGCCAGGCCCCTGCCGTAGTTGTTCGCCTCCTCCAGCTCGGCCTGCCGCCAGCGCAAGGGCAGGACGGCCAGGGGCTGGGGCGCGGGCGGCGGGGCCTTTTCGGCGGGCTTGTCCAGCCACTGCCTGTCCACCACGAAGGGCAGGTCCATGATGCGCTCCAGCACCTGCGGGTCGGTGGCCACCACGCTGACGGCGTTGAACCACTTGGATACGTTCCGAATGTCTCCGCCAGCCTGGCTCACGGCCTGGCGGTAGGCGGGGTTGACGGGCAGGTCCTGCTCGGCCAGCCCGATTCCCATCCGCTGGCGGCGCTCGATGGACCTGGGCGATAGGAACTCTTCGGGGCGCTCGAGCGAATACGGGGAATCGTCCTTGTCGGTGAACTGGATCCAGTAGGTGTCGGGCGCGAGCGAGAACTGCCCGCTGGCCTCCAGGAACAGCCCCAAGGCGCCCAAGAGCAAGAAAGTCTTCTTCATTTGGGGGAAATTTAATGGTGTCAAATTTTGGTATCCGATACGATTGGGTCCATCTGGCTTTTGATTTCCTGGGCGATGCCCCCGGCCCGCCGGCGGAGGTCCGCGTCGGATTGCCAGCGCCACCGCGCGCCGAGCTTTCGCCACCAGCGGTGGTAGTGCAGGGCGAAGATGCCCGAGGCCGGCAGGGACAGGCCGAAGAGCAGGTTGAGCCACCAGGGCCCGAACCAGAGGAAGGAAAGCCCGAAGAGCGTCGCGAAGAGGATGGGGAACAAAAATACTCCCCCCAGGGCGAACTTGATGGAGCTTCGGAACTGGGTGTCGGCGATCTTGCGCTGGGTGAAGCGTTCGAGCAGGAAATGGGGCAGGAAGCTGATGGCGGCTCCGTAGAGGAAGAAAGGCAGCAGCAGCAGCAGGCCCAGGGCGCGGCCGGCCAAGGCGGGCCTGGAGCTGGGGCGATGCGGGACCCAGGGGCGTATGTCCTTGGCCTTGAGCTCCTTGTCGAGCCGCAGGGCCTTTTCTTCGAGCTGGGCGTAGGCCTCGGGGTCGGCCTTGCGCAGGCGGTGCAGCCCCTCGGCGGAGCGCTGGTCGGCCAGGAGGCGGTTGGGGTAGCTGTCGTCGAGGCCCATGCGGCCGAGCAGGGGCAGGCGGTAGAACTGGCGCAGGAAGTCGTCGGCCGCGTAGTGCTTGAGGTCTCGGATGTTGAGCATCAGGCCCGAGATGCCGTCGGAGAGGCGGTCGCGGAAGGCGAGCATCCCCCGCTGCGGGTTCTCGAGGTAGGCGTCTCGGAAGTCGGCCACCTCGACGGGCTTGCCGAAGCGGACATGGACGACGGTGCGGGCGTTGGTGTAGTGCCAGAGGTGCAGGCCCACGGGCACGACCTTGAGCCCGAGCTGCCAGTGGTTGCGCTCCTCGGCCTGGAAGGCGATGCGCGAGAGGCCCTTCTGCAAGACGCGCAAGTGGTGCTTGTCGATGTGCGTGGCCTCGGGGAAGATGGCCAGCGGGTACTCCTTCTTTTCGAGCACCTCGATGGACTTCTCGAAGATGCGCTCGTTCAGGGCCAGGGTGTCCTTGCCGTCGCGCAGGCGGAACACGGGCATGATGCGCATGAAGGTCAGGACGCTGGCCAGCCTGGGGTTGCGGAAGATGTCGGCCCGCGCCAGGAAGACCACCGGCCGCCGGGTGTTGAAGACCACGGCCAGGGCGTCCATCAGGGCGTTCTGGTGGTTGGGCGCCAGGATGAGGGCCTGGCCGCGGGGCAGGTTCTCCAGCCCCTCGACGTGTACCTGGTGGTAGAAGAGCCTGTAGAAGCCAATCACGATGCGCTTGAGCGGCTCGTGCATGAAAAAATGCTGGTCAACCCGGTCGATGAAGGAAAGGTCCAGCTTGGATTCTTGGCTCTCTTGTGGTTCTGGTTGTGCTTGTGTTGGCATGGGCATTGGGAAACGGTTCAATCAATGGGTTCCTTGTCCTTGTCGGAAGAGGCGCGGCTGGGGCGTCCCAGGCGAAGGATATAGCTGAGCTCGTCCTCGGATACGGGAATCTTGTTCCAGAGGTAGGCCACCCCGAGGCCGGAGATGATGTGCCAGATGCCCCACCACGCGGCGATGAAGGCCATGCCGCCCTGCCCATCGAAGAGGCTGAATATCAGGACCAGGCCAAGGCCGCTGTTCTGGATGCCGGTCTCGATGGTGATCGTGCGCCGGTCGCGCTTGTAAACGCGGGCCACGGAGCTGGTCAGGTAGCCGGCGAACAGGGCCACGCCGTTGTGGATGAGGACAATGAGCATGATGTACTTGATGTACTTCAGGAAGTAGTCGAAGTTGTTGGCGAAGGCCACCACGACGAAGCCCATGAAGATGACGATGGACAGGCGCTTGACCGGGCGGATGAACCGGCGGGTCAGGTCGGGGAAGCGATGGTTGAAGGCCATGCCCAGCAAAAGCGGGATGCCCAGGAGGATGAACACGCTCTGGAACATCTCCCAGGCGTCGATCTCCAGCGGTGGAAGGTCCGCCCGGCCCGTGTAAATCCCCCCCCAGAGGGCGAAGTTGAGCGGGGTCAGCACCACTGCCGCGAGCGTGGCGATGGCCGTCAGGCTGACCGACAGGGCCGTGTTGCCGCCCGCCATCGAGGAGATGAAGTTGGAGATGTTGCCCCCTGGACAACTGGCCACCAGGATCATGCCCATGGCCACCCCCGCCGAGAGGTCCAGGCTCACCACGACGAGGTAGGTCATCGCGGGCATCACCACGAACTGGGCCAACATGCCCACCCACACGGACTTGAGGTTCCGCGCGACATCCCGGAAGTGGGACATCTTGATTTCCAAGGCCACGCCAAACATTATAAAAGCAAGGGTGATGTTCAGCAAATGCAGGCTTTGGGGGCTGAAGTTGAGCCGAATCGGGTCAAGGGCTTCGAGGGCTTCTCGCATCTTGAGGGTTTCTTACGTGTATTGGGTCAGGGGAACGCACGGCGGCCTGTGCCCCGGGCGGCTAGCCCTGGGCGAAGGCCTTGCCAAATATAGCAATATTTGGCCGCCGTGGCCCCCAGGAAGGGCTCCAGCGGCCCGCGCTTTTGGCAGTTTGTCCGATTCGGCTTATTTTCAGGGCTTGGCAGGACACCTCCAGCCCGCTGCTCCCGCTAGGCTGCGACTTCTTTTCCCTTCTGACCAGGAACACATTCTCTTGGAATGAGCACCAAGCCCGATTCCCTCCGCGCGTCGATCAGCGAGCCCAGCGGCTCGCTGCGCAAGTTCTACACGGCCTTGGCCTGCCACTCCGCCTTGGGCTTCTCCGTCTCGCTGGGCCTGTTTTTCGCCCTGGTGGGCGATTGGCGGCAAGCCGTGGCCAGCCTGGCCTGGTCCGCCTATTTTGGGCTGCTCTCGGCCCTGGCCTTCAAGGACAAGGCCACCCGCCAGCTTCTCAGCCTGCTCATCCTGGGCGTCCTGGCCGCGCTGGCCCTGGTCGTTACGCTGGTTCCCAGGGGTTTCCTGCTGGTGGGCAACCTGTTCCTGTTCGCCGAGGTGCTCCTGCTGCTGGCCCTGCCCAAGCGGCGCTACATGGCCCTGATCCTGGCCATGCTCGCCGGGCTGGCCGCCGCCCTCTGGGCACGCTGGCGCGAGCAGGACCTTTCCGGGGGAATCCAGGCCGCCGAGCTCTGGACCATGGCCTTCCTCTCGGGCCTGAACCTGCTTTTCGTCGGCTGGACCATCGCCTCCCTGAAACGAGGCTACCAGGCCCAGCGGGAAATGGCCCGCGAGGAGAGGGCCAAGGCCCAGGAAAGGATCGAGCAGATCAACAGGCACAAGGCCAGGCTCGAGAAGCAGGCCCTCAAGCTCCTGGTGGCCCAAGACCGCATCCTGCGCCAGAGCCAGGAAATCGAGGCCATCAACAAGCAGCGCGACGAGAGCATCGCCTACGCCAAGAACCTCCAGCGCACCCTCATGCCCAAGTTCAGCGACTTCCGCGCCCACTTCTCCAACAGCTTCGTGCTCTACCGGCCCAAGGACGTGCTCAGCGGAGACTTCGTCTGGGTGCAGGACACCGGACCATCCGTCGTGTTCGGCCTGGGCGACTGCACCGGGCACGGCGTCCGCGGAGCCTTCATGAGCGTCCTGGCCATGAACTTCCTCGACGAGGCCATCAGCAAGCGGCTCGCGAAGGCCGCGCCGGGACAAGGCGACGACCAGCCGCTCTTCGCCTGGCTCGAGCCCAGCGCGATGCTCGAGGACATGCGCCACCGCATCAAGAAGGCCCTCCAGAACGGCGACGAGGCCTCCGCCCAAGACGGCCTCGACATGGCCCTTTGCGTGTTCGACAAGGCCAGCCTGCGCCTGAAGTTCGCCGGGGCCAACCTCTCGCTGGCCGTCGTCCGGCGGCAGTTCCTGCGAGAGCCCGACTTCACCTGGATAGAGCCCAACCCCTCGAAATGGCAGCCCAAGCATTTCCAGTACGGCGAGACGGCCTACTACGAGGTTCCCGGCGAGAAGGTGCCCGTGGGCCTCTACTTCAACGACAGGCCCTTCCGTACCTGGCAGATGCGCTTGAGGCCCTCCGACATCCTCTACCTGGCCTCCGACGGCTACAAAGACCAGTTCGGCGGGCGCGAGGACAGGCGCTTCGGCCATGGCAGGTTCCGCAGGATGCTGCTCGAGAACGCCCACCTGAGCCTGCCCGAGCAGTACGACATGCTCAAGAAAAGCCTGGCCGGCTGGATAGGCAGCTCGCAGGAGCAGATCGACGACATCACCGTCCTGGCCCTGAAGATCGACGCCAAGCCCCTGGGCCAGGCCAGCGAGGCGACGGCACAACCCTGATGCCCAAGCTCCTCGGAGAGTCGAGCGGGGCCGCGGCCCGAGGCCCTGCCTTGGGAAAGGCTTCGAAAGCGAAAATCCCCCAAGCGATCCGCTCGGGGGATTTTCAGACGTTTTGACGTGCCCAGGAAAGGACTCGAACCTTCACGGCCTCGCGGCCACTAGTCCCTGAAACTAGCGTGTCTACCATTTCACCACCTGGGCCTCTTGG
>JAIFMG010000041.1:64531-77864 GCA_020048645.1 Bacteroidota bacterium
AGTGCCCAGGAAAGGACTCGAACCTTCACGGCCTCGCGGCCACTAGTCCCTGAAACTAGCGTGTCTACCATTTCACCACCTGGGCGGGCTTGCGGGCGTCAAAAGTATAAAAACTTTTGATTCGCGCGCACTAGCCGGCGATTATTTTTTCTGGAAGCGCTTGCGGTCGGTCTCGTCGAGGTATATCTTCCTGAGCCTGAGGCTCTTTGGCGTAACCTCGACGTATTCGTCCACCTGGATGTACTCCAGGGCCTCCTCGAGGCTGAACTTGATGGGCGGGGCCAGGCGGACCTTGTCGTCGGAGCCGGAGGCGCGCATGTTGGTCAGCTTCTTGGACTTGGTAACGTTGACCACCAGGTCGTTGGCCCGGGAGTGCTCGCCGATGACCTGCCCGACATAGACATCCTCGCCCGGGTCGATGAAGAAGCGCCCGCGGTCTTGCAGCTTGTCGATGGCGTAGGCGAAGGTCTTGCCCATCTCCATCGCGATGAGCGAGCCGTTCAGGCGGCTCTCGATGGGCCCCTTGTGCTCCTCGAAGGCCACGAAGCGGTGCGACATGACGGCCTCGCCGGCGGTTGCCGTGAGCATGTTGGTGCGCAGGCCCATGATGCCCCGCGAGGGGATCTTGAACTCGAGGTGGGTGCGCTCCCCCTTGCGCTCCATCTTGAGCAGCTCGCCCTTGCGGCGCGTGACCAGGTCGATGGCCGTGCCGGATAACTCCTCGGGCAGGTCGATGCTCATCTCCTCGATGGGCTCGCTCTTGATGCCGGCGATGTCCTTGATGATGACCTGCGGCTGGCCGACCTGGAGCTCGTAGCCCTCGCGGCGCATCGTCTCGATCAGCACCGAGAGGTGCAGCACCCCGCGGCCGAAGACGATGAAGGCGTCGGCGCTCTCGCCCTGCTCCACGCGGAGGGCCAGGTTCTTCTCCAGCTCTCGGTCCAGGCGGTCCTTGATGTGGCGCGAGGTGACGAACTTGCCCTCCTTGCCGAAGAAGGGCGAGTTGTTGATGGTGAAGAGCATGCTCATGGTCGGCTCGTCGATGGAGATCGGGTCGAGCTGCTCGGGGTTCTCGAAGGTAGTCAGGGTGTCGCCGATGTCGAAGCCCTCGAGGCCGACCATGGCGCAGATCTCGCCCGACTGGACCTTCTCGACCTTGAGCTTCTCGAAGCCCTCATAGACGAGCAGGTCCTTGATGCGGATCTTCTTGATGCTGCCGTCGCGCTTGACCAGCACCAGGTCCTGGTTCTGGCGCAGGACGCCGCGCTTGAGCCTGCCGATGGCGATGCGGCCCACGTAGGAGGAGTAGTCGAGCGAGGTGATGAGCATCTGCGGGTCGCCATCCTCGCGCTTTGGCCCGGGGATGTGGTGGACGATGGCCTCCAGCAGGGCCGTGATGTCGGTGGCGCGCTCCCGCCAGTCGCCCGACATCCAGCCTTCCTTGGCCGAGCCGTAGAGCGTGGGGAAGTCGAGCTGGCGCTCGGTGGCGCCCAGGCTGAACATCAGGTCGAAGACCTGCTCCTGCACCTCCTCGGGGCGGCAGTTGGGCTTGTCCACCTTGTTGATGACCACCACGATCTTGTGGCCCATCTGGATGGCCTTCTGGAGCACGAAGCGGGTCTGCGGCATGGTGCCCTCGAAGGCGTCCACCAGCAGCAGCACGCCGTCGGCCATGTTGAGCACCCGCTCCACCTCGCCGCCGAAGTCGGCGTGGCCGGGGGTGTCGATGATGTTTATCTTGTGGTCTTTGTACCGGACCGAGACGTTCTTGGCCAGGATGGTGATGCCCCGCTCTCGCTCGAGGTCGTTGCTGTCCATGATCAGCTCGCCGACCTCCTCGTGCGATTTGAAGAGGTGCCCGGCCACGAGCATCTTGTCCACCAGGGTGGTCTTGCCGTGGTCAACGTGGGCGATGATGGCGATATTCCTGAGTTTTTCGTTCATTTTGTCGGATAAAGGAATGGAGAATCTGCTGTCTTTTTGCCATGCAAAAGTATAGGAAAAAGGACACGCGGCACGGATGGGCTTTTTTTTTCTGCCTCCGGCCAGCCTCTGCCCCACCCGCCGGGCACGGATCCGCCCCCGGCCAGCCTCTGCCCGGCCATCGACGGCGAATACCAGACAATTTCAGATTCCCGGCTCTTGTTCGGCGGCCCAGTCGAGCGGCAGGACGCCATGCCGGGGAACAATCGCCTCGGAAAGCCGTCGGTACCCGTCCGCTTGGCAAAGCCCTCCTCTGCTTGTGAAAAAGCTAACTTTCTTTTTGGGATCCTTCCCCGAACATCGGCCCGGGAAAAGCCAACCCTCCGCCATCCAGCCCAGCGGACCGGACTACCAGCCAGAGTGTCATTCCCAATGGCTGGCCAGGGATGGAAGGCCAAGCCCAGCCCAGGCCTCTGGAAGGGATCCCCGGGGAAAAATAACCAAGCAAACCGGTGGATGGGCGCGGGAAATTCTCCGACATGGCAATAAAGCAGGAAAAAAAACTGTTTTCTCCACAAGAATACCTTCCAATTTTTGCTTTCGTTTCCGAAATTTCCTGATTTTAAGTATTTTTGGAAATCCAAATGCGAAAGTGATCATTGAATGGCCTTCGACCATCGGGAAAAACCCCCTCGCCGGGAGCGAAGTTTCCCAGCGAGTCCCGACCGAAGAGCCAATTTGCCCCAATCGGCCGGACAAGCGTTTCCGAACGGCTGATGACGCCAAAAATAATTTGGCAATTTCCTTCTCGTTTCCTCAACCAAACCACCACCCCATGAAAGGAATGATAAGAGTCTTGTCCGCGGCGCTGTCGCTCATCATCGGCTTTCTTTTCCTCCAGACCCGAACCACGCTCTCGCAAGTCACCCATCTGTCAACGAGCGACCTCTCCGGCCTGGGCGTCTTCATGCTCTGCCTCGGCATGGGCCTCCTGCTGTACCATTACCTTCTCGATGAGAGCGAGGCCGACGTGGTCAAGCCCGAGCTGAGCGAGAAAGGCATTTCCGAGCGGCAGCTCAAGACGATGCTCGCCCCGAAAAACGCCCAGACCGTCCGGATGGTTTACAGCCAAGGCGCGGGCGCGCCCACCCCGAAAGCCGAGGAGATCCCGCTGCTCGTCCACAAGGGCATCAAGGAGGAGAACGCCTTCGAGTTCGGCCAGCTCTACACCGAGAACCTGGCGAAGTTCGAGTACATCATCTCCAACGTCGTCGAGTTCAAATTCTCGCTCGAGGAATCCATCGCCGCGCTGAAGGCCCGCAAGCGGATGTCCCTGGCCCTGCTGCTGACCCTGGCACTCGCCAGCCTTGGGCTCTACTCGGTGGCCTACGCGCACCTGAGCGGGCCAGCCACCGGCGCGGGCCGCCTCGCGATGCCCTTCTCGAGCGTCGCGCTGGCCAGCTTCACGGCCATTTTCGGCCTCTTCTTCGCTTTCCTGATGGGAAAGATGAGCCAAAAAATGGATACCTACGCAAATCAACTGGAAAAAATCAGCTTGAAAATCAACCAGTTGCAGAACGCCTTTCGCACCCAGAACCCCTCTCTGATCCAAAAGATCGTCGAGAGTTTTGAAATCTCGGACCAAAAATTTATTTTAGGGAAAATTCGCAATTCCCCAAAAGCCAAATCCAAGGCAGCATAAGTTCGTCCGAGCATCATGGCAAAACAATCCATCGTGTTGACCAGCGACAAGAAGCTGGTCATTTTCATTGTGATATTCCTAGTGGCGGTCATCATCGCCCTGTTGTTCTGGCGAAGCGAGAACACCCGCGAACAGCTTGAGGAATCCCAGATCAAGGTCATCGAGCTGAACCAGGACGTGGCCCAGAAGATCGACCGGCTCGACTCGCTCTACCAGCAGAACAGCCTGCTGACGGACCAGTACCAGCAGTTGAGGTCGAGCTTCGTCAACCTCCAGCAGGTCATCGTGGCCAAGCGCAACCAACTGCCCCAGATGGCCCGCTCCCAAGACCAGGAGGAGCTCAAGCAGTTCCTGGCCCAGCTCAACGACGAGATCATGAGCTACGAGGAGACCCTCAGCCAGCTCAACAGCGCCACCCACGACAGCCTCAACGACGAGGAAGCCCAGCGCATCCTGGCCGAGAACCAGCGCCTGCAGGCCGAGGTCATCGCCGCCCGGGGCGACATCGAGGGGCTGCGGGCCGAGAACCAGCAGCTCCGCGACGCCAAGCTCGCCGCGCAGCGCCGGATCCTCGAGCTGACCGACAAGCTCGCCGCCCTCGAAAAGGGCGAGGCCCCCGAGGACCTGGCCGCCCTGGTCGAGCTCCGCTCGCAACTGGAGCGCGCGACCGGCAACTACCGCGAGCTCCAGCAGGAGACCCAGCAGCTCATGGCCCAGAAGGAGACCGAGCTGGAGGAGATGCAGCAGGAAATCGGCAAGAACGACGACCTCATCCAAGAGGCTGTCGAAAGCTCCTTCGCCGCCACCTACAAGTTCCGCGAAGGCCGCCGCGGCCAGATCACCACCGCGCTCAACACCGCCGAGGTCCACCAGGCGCGCAACGTCCGCAACATTGACGTCTCCTTCGTGGTCCCCAGGGCCGTGCCCGGCGTGCAGCTCAGCCTGCTGCTCGAACAGCAGGGCCAGTTCGTGGCCCACCGCTACGACAAGAAGGACGTGCCCATCAGCAATTTCCAAGGCCAGGCCAGCCTGCCCATCGAACCCAGGCTCGATGCCGGAAACTACATGATCCGCGTCGAAGCCCAAGGGCAGACCCTCTTCGAGCACCGCTTCACCATCACCCAATCGCTCTTCTGAGGCCGCGAGGCCTTTTCCATCGGCCCAAAAAAGAAACCGCGACGCCTGGCGCCGCGGTTTCTTTTTTGATGAAGGTTTCCTGCAAAAGGGCCAATCCTTGGGCGGCCTCACTTGATCGGATAGGCCAGCTCCTGGCCGCCGTCGAAGACGCGGACCAGCTTGCCCGGCTCTAGGCGGAAGCGCAACTGCTGCACCGTGCCGTCGTAGTCGGCCCGGCGGAGCAGCAGCTCCTGGCCGCTCCGCTCGCCGCTGAGGTCGCCCAGCCAGCCGACAGGCTCGGAGTAGGAACTGCCGCGCAGCTTGCCGAAAACCTGCTTGCCCCGGAACGAAAGCCGGATTTCCTCCTCGATGCGGGCCACCAGCGGATCGTCGAGGTAGAAGGAAATCTCGGCCGACTCCAAGGAAAGCAGCAGGGCCGCGAGCTCGGCGGAAGCGGATTGGGGGAAGTCCTTGAGGAACTGGTCGTAGCCCGAGGCCTCGTCCTGGGCGAGCGCCTTCTGCCAGCGCATGGCCTCGGTCTGGGCCTCGGCCAGTGCCAGCCCGGCGTGCTGGCCGTCGGGGAAGGCCCGGAGGTAGGCCTCGAGCCGGGCCCAGCCGGGCTGGAGCCGGAAGTCGTCCCAGAGCTGTCGCTCGCGGGGGCTTCCGGCAAAGGGTCGCAGGGCGCGGTCGGCACGCGCCGGCAAGGCCTTGCTGGCCAGAGGGGGCTGGGCAACGGGCGGGAGGGCGGGCGCGGGCACCTCGGTCGGGGCCGCCGGCCTGGGCGATTCCCCCGCGGCCTTGTCCATGAACAACAGGGCGCCCACCACTCCGCCGGCCAGGAGCAGCGAGACCGAGGCCAGCTTGATGCCCTGGGCCGTGAGGCGATGGGGCTTGTCGGCCGGCAAGACCTCAGCGCTGAGCGGGATGCTCAGGTTGCCTCCGTTGCTGGCCAGCTCGAGGTTGCCCATGTGCAACTTGGCCCGCCGGGGCCGAAATTCGATCCACAGGCCGTCTTCGCAGCGCCGCATCATGACCCACTTGGGGGCCGACTTGACCGACCACTTCAAATCTTGCGCCCCGATGTTGTTGATGGTCAGGAAGATGGTCTTCGTGTGCCCGAGGACCAAGTCGTCGCAGTGGATCTGGTCGGGCTCAACCTGGAGGATCGGCTTGTCGGAGCTGGCCAAGGTCCCCTTGACCCGCACCTGGGCGTTGCCGCCGTTGCTGTTGAGGAAGAGCACGGTGTGATAGACCATGACGTGGTCGGGACGGAAGCTCAGGCGGAGGCCTTCGGGCAGAGGCTCCACGGCCAGCCATTCTGGCGGGAGGTGGTCCAGTTGCCAGGCCAGGTGGCCACTGCCGCCGTTGTGGACCAGGAGGTCTGCCTGCGCCGTCTGGCCGGATTCCAGGGTGCCGAAGTCGATGTCGTGGGTGGACAGCCCCAGCTTGGGCAGGGGCACGACCTGGGCCTCGACGGGCAGCTCAAAGTCGCCCGCGTTGCTGGAAAAGACGATCGTGTCCGAAATCCTCAGCTCCTTGTCGGTCTGGAGGACGAGCTCGAGCCTCTGCCCGCTGGGCATGGCAAGGATTCCTTCGGGGCAGCTCTTGACCTGCCAGCGGAGCAGCCCCGCGCCGGCGTTCGATATGGCCACGCTGGCCGTCCGCTCGGAGGCCAGGGGCACCTTGCCGAAATCCAGCCTCGCGGGGCTGAGGGTCGGCCGGAAGACCAGGTCGGGGATGCTGAGGGCGCTGAGGTCGAACCTCATCTGGCTGGCGCTGGAGTAGCGGTGGGCGGGGATGGGCTCGATGGCTTTCTTGATGATCTTGTGCAGCGCGGGGCTCCGCTTGTCCACCAGGAACAGGTTGTCGGTCTGGCCGGTGAGCAGCTCCAGGAGGATTTTCCCGAAGGCGAAGATGTCGCTCCGGGCGTCGGCGGCGAAGGCCAGGTCGTTCTGCTCGGGCGGTGCGTACCTGGGCGTGCCGGCCTTGCGCAGGTGGTCTTCGAACTGGTCGGCGGCGGCCAGGCCGAAGTCGATGAGCTTGACGTTGTCGCCCTTGTGTGTCACCAGGACGTTCTCGGGCTTGAGGTCGCGGTGGAACACCTGCCGCTTGTGGACGTACTCCAGGGCGTCGAGCAGCTCGGTGGCTATCTTCTTGATGAGCCTCCCATTGGGCAGCCCGTCGGGGCCTATCATGGCGGCCAGGCTCTGGCCGTCCACGTACTCCATGTAGTAGTAGGGCCCCAGGGGGTCGAGGCCTCGGCCCATGACGCGGACGATGTTGGGATGGTCCAGCTCGAAGGCGTTCTGGAACTCCTTCTCGAAGAGGTCGAGGTAGTCGGGGTGGGCGCGCAGCTCGGGCTTGAGCCGCTTGATGGCTACCCATTTCCCATAGAGCTTGGCCTTTTGCAGGAGGCTCATCGCCCCTTGCTCGGAGAGCAGGCTGACGGACTGGAACAATCCGTCCTGGGGGGTGGCGGCGCCTCCCAACCCGTCGCTGAGGAAACCCGAAAGGCCGGGGCCCCTGCCGGAGCCGTCGCTGTGCTCGAGGCCCGTGAGCTCGAAGCCGGAGCTGAAATAGAGGTCCGAGCGCCTGGCCTTGCCTAGCTCGTTCTCGATCAGGAAGTCGAGGTCCTGGGGGGGTATGGAAAGCTCCCGAGCCTTCTCCTCCAAGCGCTTCTTCTTGGCGGGGCTTAGGTTTCCATCCGAGCAGGCCGACTGGATCATGATTTTGAACAACTCTAGCTCCATGGACCTAAGGTGCGAGGATCGGTTGGGAAAGAAGCTCACTCTGGGATGCTGGCATCCCAAGATGTCCAGCAAAAATAAAAAAACCTCGCTGGAAAACAAGGTCTATTCGGCCTTTGACTTTTTTTCTTCGGGATAGGCGATGCGGGAGCGGTAGATGCTCTGGAGCTTTTCGAGGAAGACGGCCTTGACGGTGGTGATGTCCTTGAAGGTGATGTCGGCCATGTCGAACTGCCCCTCCTTGATCTGGGCGTTGATGATGTTCTCGATCAGCTCCGTGAGGCTGTCCTCGTTGAAGACGCGCAGGCTCTTGGAGGCGGCCTCGACGGAATCGGCCATCATGAGCACGGCGGTCTCCTTGGAAAAGGGCCGGGGGCCTTTGTAGGAGAATTTCTCGATGTCGATCTCCTTGTCGGGATGCTTGTTGCGGAAGGACCGGTAGAAGAACAGGACCTTCGACGTGCCGTGGTGTGTGCGGATGAACTGGACGATGGCCTCGGGGAGCTTTTCGCGCTGGGCCATCTCGACGCCCTTGCTGACGTGCTCGATGATGATCTGGGCGCTCTCGTCGAACTCGAGCTTGTCGTGCGGGTTGACGCCCTGCTGCTGGTTCTCGGTGAAGAAGAGCGGGTTGGCCATCTTGCCGATGTCGTGGTAGAGGGCCCCGGCGCGCACGAGCAGGGCGTTTCCGCCGATTTCGCGGGTGGCGTGCTCTGCCAGGTTGGCCACCTGCATCGAGTGCTGGAAGGTGCCCGGGGCCTCCTGGGCCATGCGCCGGAGCAGGGGCTGGTTGTAGTCGGAAAGCTCGACCAGGGTGAGCTCCGAGAGGAAGCCGAAGGCCTTCTCGAAGAGGTAGATCAGGGGGTAGGACGAGAGCATCAGCAGGCCGTTTCCCAGGAACCAGAGCATGGCGGGCCACTGGATGTTGGCCCACTCGCCCTGCTGCACCAGGCTGATGGCCAGGAAGACCAGCGCGTAGGCCACCACGGTTGCGGCCGCGGCGGCGAAGAGCCGCCCGCGCTTGTAGGAGTTGCTCATGCTGAAAAGGGCCACGTAGCCGACGGTGAACTGCATGAACACGAACTCGAAGCCGTTCGGGGCCATGAAGCCCACCAGGAGCACCGTGAGCGAGTGCAGGATGAAGGCCATGTTCACCGTGAAGAAGGTCCGCACGATGATCGGAAGGATGGCGAAGGGCACCAGGAAGAGGCTGAAGAAGTCCTTGTTGATGACCATGCTGCCCACGGCCACGAAGCCCACCATCATCGAGAGCAGGAAGGCCGCGTGCTTGAAGTTGTGGAAGCTCTCGCGGTGGTACTCGAGCAGGAAGCCCAGCAGGAGGGCCAGGGCCAGGGCCACCATGATGGAGTGCCCCAGCAGGATCATGCCGAAGGTGCTGCCCAGGCCCAGCTCGGTCTCGTACCGGGCCTTGAGCGACTCCAGGATGCGGAAGACCTCCAGGTCCACGATCTCGCCGGTCAGGACGATCTTCTGCCCCTCGACCACCAGGCCGCTGGTCAGGGAGATGGACTCGAGCTGGCCCTGGAACTCGCGCTGGGTCGTGGCCTGGTCGAACAGGAGGTTGGGTTTGATGAACTCGTAGTAGTTGATGGACTTGAGCAGGAAGAACACCCTGGACCCGGTATCCTTGGCGAAGAAAAGGTCGATGTCGGCCAGGATCTCGGCGTAGGCCTCCTCGACGGTGTAGAGCTCCTCGAAGGTGACGCTCTGGGCGATGTTGTCCTTGAGCACGACCACGGGAATCCCCGGCTTCCAGTCGGGCAGGTGCTGCTCCACGGGGCCGATGACGCCCACCGAGTACAACTGGCCCATGAAGTCGGACAGGGCCTGGGCGAGCTCGGCGCCGCGGGCCTCCGGGAAGGCTTTCTCGGCCGCCTTGGGGTCGTCGGCGGCCAGGGCGTCGAGGGCCTCCTGCCATTTTTTCCCAAAGTCGGAGCGGAGGTCCTCCACCTTGGCCCGGCCGAGGGCTTCGTCGCGCAGGAAATAGGGCCGCTTGTTGCGGCTGATGCTGTCCCTCTCGGCGGCAAGCTCCTCGGGCAGCTTGTTGATGGGGAAATCGTAGGGGGCGATCAGGTTCTCATGGAGCCAGGGCGTGAAGAGCTGGTACTCGTACCGGAACTTGCCTTCCTTGGGAAAAAGGAAGACCAGCACGATGAAACTGGCCAGGAACGCCAACGCGGAGA
The DNA here is from genome assembly GCA_020048645.1 of Bacteroidota bacterium. Taxonomy (GTDB): domain Bacteria; phylum Bacteroidota; class Bacteroidia; order Bacteroidales; family UBA6013; genus UBA6013. Next base: position 74,224 of record JAIFMG010000041.1, read on the forward strand.
GCAATCCCTTGGGAATCTTCGGCGAGGACAGGTAGGAAGACTTCATGCGCTGGCTTGTGGGTCATCGGGCCAAAAGCGGATGACCCTGTCCAGGGGACATGGCGCAACCCTTGGCAGGCCCTGGGGCTTCAAGGGCAACTGTACTCCTTGGAATCGACGAACTCGCCATCGTCGTAGTATTCCTCGTACTCGAGGCATCCTTCCTCGGTGTACCATTTCCAGGTGCCGTCCTCGACCCCGTTGGCGTAGTTCTCGGTGGCCTCCATGGCCCCGCCCTCGAACCAGTATTTGCGAATGCCGTGGAGCTCGCCGTTGACGTAGGTGGCCTCCTGCTCCATCTGCCCGTTCTCGTACCAGGAACGGAAAATCCCCACCTTCTTGTTGTTCTGCATGGCCCCGGTCCGCTCCTTGTTCCCGTTTTTGAAATAGGATGTGAAGGCGCCAGACACCATGCCGTCCCTGTAGAGGGCCTCGTACTTCTTGTTGCCGTTGTCGTGCCACTCGATGTAGACGCCGCTCAGGACGCCCGCCACGTAGTTCTTCTGGGCTCTCTTTATGCCGTTGGGGTACAGGCTGTAAACGATGCCCGTGTAAGGCTCCGATTTGCCGTTCAGATAGACGATGCCTCCGCGGTTCTCGATCTGGTCGTCGTTCACTTCCGCCTGACCGAAGGAGGTGGCCGAGACAAACAAGGAAATCAGGGTGAAAAAGAGGAACTGTTTCATTAGGGTCGGACTTTGGTGGTTTCAAACTGCTCTGCCGCGGCCAAGTGCGCGCCTTGCCCCGGATGTGGAACGTGATCTGACCACCCGCCTGCTGGCTCTGGTTTTCAACGCAGGACGGGATGCCATCGTTTCATTTTTTTCGAATGTAAATTTAGTTTTTTTTGGCAATACGCGAACCGGAGCCTTCAAATTGCGAGCGCCTGGCTGGCCTTGCCGGCCAGGGGCCCTCCAGGACCAAAAGGCCGCGGCCCTTGCCGCGGACGGCGTCCGCACCCCCCCGCCCCAATGGCTGGGCTGGCACCCAAAACCAAAAAAAGCTACTTTTGTGGAGGCGAAGCAAATCAAATGCCAAGAAACTTTTCGCCTGACGACTTCTTTCCCAACCAAAGCCAACCCAAGCATGGAAGACAAGCCCGACATCGAACCGCGCGCCCTCCTGGAGCAGACCTTCATGTCCATCGCGGGCCTATACCGCGAGCACCGGGCCGAGGAGCCTCCCGCCGCGCTGAACCTGGGCATGGAGCGCATGCTGCCCCTGCTGGCCGACTCCGCGCTCCTTCGACACGGAGACTACCGCGCCGAGGTCCTCACCGTCTGCCAGGTCGCCCTCGAGCAGATGAGCCTCGGCGCTCCCTCGCTCCTGGCCGCCCTGGCCTTCCGGCCCCTGAAGCTCGGCGTGCTGCCCCCCGACTTCGCCCGCGAGCAGCTCGGTCCGGAGGTCGATGAGATCCTGGCCGGCCTCAAGAAGCTCTCCGACATCGACACCAAGGACATCTCCTACAAGATGAAGGCCATCGACTCCGGCAAGGACCTCGAGCTCGAGAAGGCCAAGCGCGACAAGCACGCCGAGAACTTCATCCAGATGCTCCTGACCCTGGCCAAGGACGTCCGGGCCATCCTCCTGCGCCTGGCCTTCCGCCTGCACCGCCTCCGCGGCCTGGCCCTAGAGCCCCAGAACACCCGCGACGAAATCGCCGAGAAGATCTCCCTCTCGCACACCCAGGTAGCCCACCGGCTCGGGCTCTACAAGCTCAAGACCGAGATGGAGGAGCTCGACATGAAGTTCAGGCACAACGACATGTACCGCGACATCGCCCGAAAGCTCGCCGCCACAAAGGCCGAGCGCGAGGGCTTCATCAGCGAGTTCGTCGCCCCCATCGAAAAGCTCCTCAAGGGCGAGGGCATACAGTGCAAGCTGAAGGGCCGCCCCAAGTCCATCCATTCCATCTGGACCAAGATGAAGAGCCAGGGGGTCCCCTTCGAGGGCATCTACGACCTCTTCGCCATCCGCGTCATCCTCACGGCCGACTTCGGCTCCCCCGTGGGCGAGCCCGACTTCCTGCGCGAGAAATCCGAGTGCTGGAAGGTCTATTCCATCATCACCCACCACTACCTGCCCAACCCCAAGCGCCTGCGCGACTGGATCTCCAACCCCAAGAACAGCGGATACGAATCGCTCCACACCACCGTCCTCGGCCCCGCCGGCCGCTGGGTCGAGGTCCAGATCCGCACCGAGCGCATGGACGAGATCGCCGAGAAAGGGCACGCCGCCCACTGGAAGTACAAGAAGAAGACCAGCGGCACGGCCTCCGACGGCGACTCCTGGCTGGCCAAGGTCCGCGACATGCTCGAGAACTCCACGCTCAGCCTGCCCACCGACAGCAAGGCCAAGCGCGAGCTCTACGACAACACCGAGATCTTCATCTTCACCCCCAACCGCGAGCTCAAGAAGATCGACCGCGACGCCACCGTCCTCGACTTCGCCTTCAAGATACACACCCAGCTCGGCTGCACCTGCATCGGCGCCAAGGTCAACGGCGAGTTCAAGCCCCTCAAGCACGTCCTCCAGAACGGCGACACCGTCGAAATCCTCACCAGCAAGAGCCAGAAGCCCTCGCCCAACTGGCTCAACTACGTCAAGACCGCCCAGGCAAAGGCCAAGATCAAGAAGGCCACCTTCGAAGAGCAGTACAGCAAGGCCGAAATCGGCAAGGAAGCCCTCATGCGCAAGCTCGAGCAGTGGCAGATCCAGCCCGACCAGAAGCGGTTCAGCGACCTGCTCGCCAAGCTCGAGTTCAGCAACCACCACCAGTTCTACCACAAGATCGGCAGTGGCGAGCTCGACCTCAACCGCGTCAAGGAGGCCCTCAGCCAGATGGACCAGCAGGCCGAGCAGAAGGCCGAGGCCGCCAAGGACATCGCCAGCAACGCGATCAGCCAGCAGGCCGCGCCCGCCCAGAAGGACCAGTCTGGCGACTTCCTGGTCATCGACAACAACAACTGGATCGACTTCGAGCGCGCGAAGTGCTGCAACCCCATCCCCGGCGACGACATCTTCGGGTTCGTCACCGTCTCGAAGGGCACCAAAATCCACAAGACCAACTGCCCCAACGCCAAGGACATGGTCGAAAGGCATCCCTACCGCGTCGTCGAGGCCCAGTGGAAGCAGGTCAAGGACGGCAAGGCATCGTTCCAGGCCACCGTCCACGTCAGCGGCGACGACCGCATCGGCATCTCCAAGGACATCCTCCAGATCATCTCCGACGACCTGAAGGTCAACATGCAGAACGTCAACTTCGAGACCCGCGACGGGGCCTTCTTCGGACGCATCGAGCTGAGCGTCCGCGACATCAACCACCTGGGCCTGCTCCTGCGCAAGATCAAGAGCATCCGAGGGGTCAAGAAGGCATCCAGGGGATAAGGGAAATTGCGAATTACGAATTACGAATTTTTAATTACGAATTGTCAATTACGAATTACGAATTTTTAATTACGAATTACGAATTTTTAATTACGAATTACGAATTTTTAATTACGAATTTTTAATTACGAATTTTGTTCTATTCCTTAAAGATGTGATTTGGCTGTAATGTGTTGTAATTCTTGTAGGTTTCGAATGTGTTTCTGTGCCTTGGA
>JAIFMG010000077.1 GCA_020048645.1 Bacteroidota bacterium
GAGCATATCCAAGGCACAGAAACACATTCGAAACCTACAAGAATTACAACACATTACAGCCAAATCACATCTTTAAGGAATAGAACAAAAAATAATTTTAATATCAACTCAATTAATAGAAGCTGGTGTTGATGTTGATTTCCCAATAGTGTACAGAGATTTATGCCCTTTGCCAAGTTTAATTCAAAGTGCGGGACGCTGTAATCGAAATAAAAATTTATCAATTGGGCAAGTCTGGTTTTTTCAATTGACAAAGGAAAATGGCACACATAGTGCCGAACTAATTTACAAAAATGAAGCCAAGCAGTTTTTAGATTTCATTCGCGAAGAGATAAAAGCAACAATTCAAGAGAAAGACCTTTTCAATATTCAACATCGTTTCTTTGACTATGTTGCAAAGAATCTTGTTGTTGGCGAATTTGAAATTGGAACCAAAAAATATAATATGCTAGAGTGTGTTCAAAATGGAGAATTCGAAACGCTTGGCAAATTTAAATTAATTCCAGAAAGCACATTCGGTGAGCAATACCAATATTACATTCGTAATAATTACGAAGACGAGAGCTACGAAGAATTAATCGAATTGATGTTTAATTCTATTAATGCGGAAAGTTATGAAGAGAAAAAGAAATATAAAATAGCAGTGACCCAAAAGATGAAAGAAATGAGCAAACGAATACTGCAAGTGAGGGTTTATGAAAATAGAAAAAATGAAGCACCAAATTATTCAAACCCTAACAAAGAATATTTTAACATCCGAGTTCTTGCAGATTTGAAAGACTACAACTTTGAAACTGGATTAGACGTTATGGGATATTCGATAATTTAAAGAATGAAAATAAAGTCCCTTTAACATTGCACTTAATGCCAGATATCTGCGGTAAGTTTTGTTCAGCTAAGCTACTTAAATCCATCTCAGGCGTCCGTCATAAGTGCGTTTCCGTCACTAAAACCACAAAAAACCTAAACGAAATTCCCACAAGTATGGATGTTAAAGGCTTGAAAAGTGCCTATCAAGAAGCAGACCGGCACAAATGGACAAAGGAGGAATTGGAGGAGTACGAATATTCGCGGATGCGTGAAACCGATGAAATTGCGGAGAAACTGCTTGTCGAGGAGAAAAAAGCGATGGCAATCGCGAAAAAACTGATCAAACGCAAGCTGAGCAACGAGGAAATCGCAGAAGACACTGGCTTGGACCTTGAAATGATAGAAGCGCTGCGCAACGAGATGGAACAAAACTAACACTACCCGTGAAAATGCAGCCAATGCAAAACCCCGGACCGCGTCGCGCGCGGGCCGGGGTTTTTCGTGGTGGGGCGCGGGGGCCTATTGGCCGAGTCGGAAGCGGTAGAGCAGTCCGAGCTCGAAGCCGAAGAGCTGCGTGTTGGCCTTTTCGGCAGAGCGCATCATGCTCTCGTAGGAGTTGACCGTGCGGGACAACTGGAAATCAGGGTTCTGGAAGGGCGAGACGTTGCTCAGGCCCTGGATGAAGGTGCCGGCCACGCTCACGTGGAAGGACTTGTTCAGGGGGATGAGCGCGCCCAGGGAGGCGAAGGCCGAGAGGTTGGTCTTGGCCTCGAGCTCCTGCGCGGCCTCCACCTTGGCGTCGGTCTGGAAGTCGTAGGTCTCCAGGCCGTAGATGCGGGCGTTGTAGGCCGCGTAGTAGCCTTCGTAGGTGAAGGTGCCGTCGGCTTCGAGGCGCTTGACGATGGGCACGCCGAATTGCAGGCCCGCAGAAAGGTAGAACTTCGCCCCCATGGGCTGCCCGATGCGGACCTTGAGCGCGATGGGGATGTCGAGGTAGCCCAGGGTCTGCCGTTCGAGGATTTCCTCGCCGAAGGCGCTGCGCAGGTAGGCCTCGCTGTCGATGTCGAGGGTGTCGAAGCTGTTGGCGTAGCGCGAGAGGTTCAGCCGCGAGCCGTAGTGCGTGTAGCCGATGCCGGCGCCGACGCCCAGGAAGTCGTTGAAGTAGTACGACAGCTCGGCCCGGAGCTGGAAGCCCAAGGCGCGGTTGATGTTGAGGTAGTCGTTGTAGTAAACGTCGCGGTTGTTGACCATCGAGAAGCCCGGGGCGGCGTGCAGGCCGGCGTAGAAGAACCTGCCCTCGCGCTCTGGCTCGCGGTAGATCTTGGTTATCTCCTTGATGGCCAGTTCGGTGGGCTTGCCTTCGCTTTCCTGGTAGCTGATCTTGAAGTAGAGCGAATCTTGCAGGCGGTGGATCTTGTCGTCCTTGTAGAAGCCATAGACGCGGCGCTCCACCAGCACATAGACGTACTCGCGGTTGGCCACCGTGTCGCGGAAAGGCTTGGAAATGGCGTCCTCGCCCACGGGCAGGGAAAGCTCGGAGGTTACGCCGATGTCGTACCAGGACTCGAGCTGCTCGGCGTAGGTCAGGGCCGTAACGCTCTCGTCGGTGTTGTTGAGGCTCTTGATGTCGTTGTAAACCGGGGCGTTCTCGGTCTCGAACAGGTCCATGTAGCCCTGCTTGTAGGCCTCCGAGATGGATTCCTCGTCCTCGGTCATGCGGGAGTATTTCTGGTAGTCCCGCAAGATCTGGTTGACGGGGCCCACCAGTTCGGAAGCGTCTTGTGCCTGGGCCCCGAAACCGAGGAACAAGGCCAAGAACATCAGGCTGATGCCTTTGAGGCCCTTCGCGGGGCGGTGCTTCTGGGCAAAATTATGGCTGAAAAGGTTCATCTTGCTGTGTTTTGAAGGTTTTTGCTTGGATTTTCAGTGCGGATGGGAAAATGGCCCCGCGGCACGGTACGGCCGCGGGGCCCGCAAGGATCAGTCAACCAGCATCATCTGGTGGAAAAGCTCATCCTGTCCCAGCATGATCTCGACAAGGTAGCTGCCCGTGCTCAGCCCTTGCAGGTGCATGGGATGTTCCAGCACCGGCCCGGACTTGGTGGCCATTTCCTCGCGGATCAAAACGCCTTGCATCGAGAATACCCGGATGCGCACGGGGCCCTCGCCCGCGTCTTCCAGCTTCACCACGAAGTCGCCCTGGCTGGGGTTCGGGTAGAGCGAAGCCGCCGAAACTTCGAGAGACTTGCTGAAAATCAAGTGGTTCGATTCGACTTCGCAGCCGTTGTAGTCGGTCGCGATGACGAAGAACTCACCTTCCAAGACGGGAACCTCGTAGAACTGCTTGGTCTGCGTGGGCACGATGATGGGGTCATGCCACTGGTACGCGACGAAGGCCTCCTCAAGGTTCTTGCAAACCAGCAGGTTGTCGCCCTTGTGGACGATCTCGGCACCATAGACCTCCGGCACAAAGGCGTCGAAAGTAACGCTGCCCGTGCAGTAGTTGGTGTCGGTCAGTTGCAGCGTGTAATCGTCGCTGGCCATCGGGAAGAAGATGGACTCGTCCTCACCCGCCAGGGCCTGGCCGTTGGAGCCGTACCACTGGTAGCTGAGGTAGTTGGCCGGGACGCATTGCAGGCCGTCCTGTCCGGGGCAGATGACTCCGCCTTCGGAGGTCGGGACGATCTGCGGCTCGAGGAACTCGCCTGCCGAAAGCTCGTGCGGTGCGGAGGTGGCCCCGCAGCCGTTGGCATCGACCACCGAGACCGTGTACTGGCCGAAGGACTGCGCCAGCAGCGTGTTGCCGTTCTGGCCCGCCAAGGCGTTGCCTCCCAGATACCACTGGTACTCGGTGAAGCCCGTGCCCACGCGCAGCTCGATGTCCTGGCCGCAGATGAAATGCAGGCCTTGGATGCCCGGCGCGGCCGGGTTGGCGAAGATGTTCAGGATCACCGTCTCGATGACGCTGACGCCGTTGTCGGTGCGCTCGACCACGAAGTAGGTGTAGAGGCCCGGCTGGCTGGCCGACGGCTGGAAGCTGTTGCCTGCCAGCAGGAAGCTACCAGCGTCCAGGCTGGCCGAAGCGTACCACTCGATCGTGCCACCCGAAACCGGCGTGGCCGTGAAGGACGGGTTTTGCGTGCCGAAGCAGGTGCTCAGGTTGGCGTTGTCGATGGTCGGCGCCGGCAGGGTCGTCTGCTCGATGGTCGCGCGGAAGCGGACGCCCGTGCTGGTGCTCGGGTCGCCCGGACAGCTCGCGAACTCCGAGGCCAGGATGGTCAGCGTGGCGTCGATGATGTCCACGTCGTAATCCTCGGTGGCATTGCCCGCCAGCACGATTTCCGCGGTGGTCGGGTTCAGGCGGCTCACGCTGCCCAGGCTCACGCCGGCGGGCAGGTTCACCAGGGTCCAACTGCCAAGGTTGAAGTTGGCGTTGAAGGTGTTGTCGGAGTGGACCGTGATTACCTCGCCGTCCTCGGCGCCTTCCACGATCATGCCGTCGTCCCACATCTGGATTTCGGCAGGCTCGATGATGGCCGTGAAGACGGCACCCGTGTTGACGGAAAGGGCCATGCCCGAAACGAACTCTGCCGCCGCGATGCTCAAGGCCACGTCGGTGATGTCCACGTCGTAATCCAAGGTACGGATGCCCGAAAGCTGGATGCGCGCCTGCTGGCTCGAAACCCGCTGCACGCTGCCGATGCTCACGCCCTGCGGCAGGTTGCTCAGGCTCCAGTTGGCCACGGTCAGGCTGGCCACGAACTCATCCTCGGCCAGCGAGACGAAAATCACCTCGCCGTTTTCAAAGCCTTCCACGATCATGCCGTCGTTGCTCATGCTCAAGCTGGCAGGTTCGACAATGGCCGTGAAGGTAACGCCCGAAGTGGCCTCGGCCCCGGCGCTGTTCATGGCGAACTGCGACGCGCCCACGAAAAGCCTCATGTCCGTGATGTCCACGTCGTAATCCACCAACGCGTTGCCTTGCAAGACCATTTCCACCTGCGTGTCGCTCAGGCGGTTGAGGCTGCCCAGCGAAACGCCCAGCGGCAAGTTGGTCGCCAGCCAGGCCGAAAGGTTCAGGTTGGCGGCGAACTGGTTTTCGGATACCGTTACCAGGACAATTTCGCCCGATTCGGAACCTTCCAAGATTTCGCCGTCGTCCGCCATGCTGATAAAGGTAGGCTCAACGATCGCCGTCAGCACGGCGCCCGTGTTGGCCGATACCGCCGAGGCGCTGGCCACCAGCTCGGAGGCCGCCACGCTCAGCGAGGGATGCA
>JAIFMG010000175.1 GCA_020048645.1 Bacteroidota bacterium
TCTAAAACACATAGACAGATGGAAAAACTATGTGCTTATGTGTTTGTTGAGGCCAAAATAATAGCAAAAACTAATTTTAGAAATTTACTTATGCCGAAATAGATTTGCAATCGTGCAAAAAATTATTGGAAGACGAATTTCTTACCAACAGCGTAGCATTTCACGCCCAACAAGTGGTAGAAAAATGCTTTAAAGCCGTTTATGAAGAAAACGAGCTAAAAGTACCACGCATTCACAGCCTTTTGCGTTTGTACGATGCAATTTCAGAATATCTTGATTTTGAATTAGATGAATGTTTATTAGAAAAAAAAGATGCCGTTTATACCGAAACACGATATCCGAGCGATGTTGGAATGTTACCCGACGGCAAACCAAGCCTGTCGGCAGCAAAAGAACTATACGAATTTGCCGATTACATCTACAACAACACAATTAAACTAATGGCAAAATAATGAATACTACCACAACGCACTTCATAACGGCCGCCATCGACATTCTGACCCGAAAACTTGATTTTGCCAGTATCCATCTTTTTTGCGCTACCCACACACTCTTATAAAGAACCAAATTTTTACATCAACAAGGCACTGTACGATTTCTTGCTCAACGCTCCAAGCACGCACATGTCATCATAACGGCATTTTGATAACCGATTGGCAAGACGTGTTAAAGAAATCGAGTTTCTTTAACGCATCCAAGATCAAAAAAATTTCCCCTCGCAATCGAAAAACACGTACTTTTACCCACGACAACCAAACTCACATTCAACGCTATGATTGACAGAGAAAGACTTTACGACGCCTTTGGCGAACTGATTTACCTGGTGGCAATGGCCGATGGGGTCATCCAGCCCGAAGAGACGGCAGCCCTTGAGGAAATCATCCGCAAACACCCCTGGGCCGAGGAAATCCGCTGGTCGTTCGACTACGAAATCCAGAAGAACAACCCGCCGGAATATGTTTACAAAAAGGTCATCAACGTGTTCGAGCAAAACGGCCCTGACCCAGAGTACGTCTATCTGCTCGAAGTGCTTGAGACCGTGGCCAAAGCCAGCGCCGGAATTGACCCCAACGAGGCCGCGCTGCTGAACCGCTTCACCCAAGACCTCTCGCAACGCCTGAAAGTCGATATTGCCCGCATCAACTCGGGCGAAGCCAGCCCGGCGCAAGACTGAAGCCGCCAGCGCACCGCCGCGAATGCCCCGCGGAAGCCCGCTCGACCGCGGGTTTTCAGGGGCATTGCGGCTGCCCATTTCCGCAGCACAAAACAATGAAAAGGCGATGAGCCAGAAACAACGCAAAACGCTGCTGGTCATCGCCGGCCCCACGGCCATTGGCAAGACCGACCTTTCCATCCACCTGGCCTTGCGGCTGGGCCTGGAGATCGTCTCGGCCGATTCGCGGCAGATTTTCCGCGAGCTCGACATCGGCACCGCCAAGCCCAGCGCCGAGCAGCTCGCCACCGTGCGCCACCACTTCGTGAGCAGCCACAGCGTAACCGAAGACTACAACGCCTTCCGCTACGAGACGGAAGCCCTGGCCGTGCTCGAGGGAATCTTCCAGCGCTCCGACGCCGCGCTACTGGTCGGAGGATCAGGGCTTTACCTGGATGCCGTCTGCAAAGGCATCTCGGACCTGCCCAGCGTGGACGCCCCAACGCGGGCCTACTGGAACGAAGTACACCAGCGCGAAGGCCTGGAGGGCTTGCGCCTGAACCTCAAGCACATGGACCCGGAAAGCTACCGGAAAATCGACCTGCGCAACCCGCTGCGCATCCAGAAGGCCCTCGAAATCACCTCCATAGCCGGAGTCCCCTACTCCAGCCTGCTCGACGGCGTCCACAAAGATCGGCCCTTCCGCATCGTCCGCATGGCCCTCGACACCGACCGCGCCCTGCTCTACGAGCGCATCAACCGCCGCGCCGAGGCCATGTTCGCCAGCGGGCTTGTCGAAGAAGCCCGCGGCCTGCTCGCGCATCGCCACCGCGTCGCCCTCAAGACCGTCGGCTACCGCGAGTGCTTCGACCTGCTCGACGGCAAAACCAGCCCCGCAGAAGCCCTCGAACGCGTGCAAGCCAACACCCGAAACTACGCCCGCAAGCAGCTAAGCTGGCTCCGCCGCGACAAACACTACCAATGGTTCAATCCCAACGACGAAAACCTGCTCAACTGGGCCATACAACAAATCAAATCGCAGGAAACAATTGTTAATCGATAATTGACCGCTCACCACTCATCATTCGCGGCCTCCTTCGCCACCGACCTCTGGAAGGGCCTTCGCCGCTGGCAGAAGCTCTTTCTGCTGGCGGGAGCGGCCGCCTTGTGGGGCTACGCCGCCTGCCTGCCCTCGCCCTTGTTCGACAAGCCCTTCAGCCCGCTGCTGCGCGGCCGCGGGGGCGAGCTCATGGGCGCGCGGGTGGCCGCCGACGAGCAGTTCCGACTGCCGCCGCCCGACAGCCTGCCGCCGAAGTTCGAGCGCTGCATCGTGGCCTTCGAGGACAAGCGCTTCCGCCAGCACTGGGGCATCGACCCGCTGGCCCTGGCCCGCGCCTTCTGGCTCAACCTCCGCGGCGGCAGGGTCGTCAGCGGGGGCAGCACCCTGACCATGCAGGTCATTCGCCTGGCCCGCGACGGGCAGCCCCGCACCTATGGCGAGAAGCTCGTCGAGATGGTCCTGGCCTCGCGGCTCGAACTGGCGCTCGAAAAGGACGAGATCCTGCGCCTCTACGCCACCCACGCGCCCTTCGGCGGCAACGTCGTGGGGCTGGAGGCCGCCGCCTGGCGCTACTTCGGGCGCAGTCCCTGGCAGCTTTCGTGGGCCGAGACGGCCATGCTGGCGGTCCTGCCCAACAGCCCGGCCCTGATCCACCCCGGCCGCAACCGCGACGCCCTGCGCCGAAAGCGCGACTTCCTGCTCGACAAGCTCCGCGCGGAGGGCGAGCTCGACTCGACGCAGTGCGCCCTGGCCAAGGAGGAGCCCCTACCCACCGAGCCGAAGCCTTTCCCCGACATGGCCCCGCACCTGCTCGACAGGGCAATGGCCCAGGGCCACGGCCCCGCCATCCGCTCCACGCTCGACCCCGAGCTGCAAGAGCGCGTCGGCGAGGTGCTCGCGCGGCACCACCAGCAGCTCCGGCAGAACCAGATCAACAACATGGCCGCCCTGGTCTTGGATGTCGAGACCGGGCAGGCCCTGGCCTACTGGGGAAACGCCCCCGCAGCCGACCGCGGCCGCGAGGGCCAGCAGGTGGATGTCGTGGTCGCGCCCCGCAGCACGGGCAGCATCCTCAAGCCCTTCCTCTACGCCGCGGCGCAGCAGCAGGGCCTGATCCTGCCGAAGAGCTTCCTGCCCGACTACCCCACGCAGGTGGGCAGCTACGCGCCCGAGAACTACCTGCGCCGCTACGAGGGCGCCGTGCCCGCCGACGAAGCCCTGTCCCGCTCGCTCAACGTCCCCGCGGTGCGCCTGCTCCAGCGCCTGGGCGTCGAGCATTTCCACGCGCTGCTCCAGCGGCTTGGCCTGCGCCACATCAGCAAGCCGGCCTCCTTCTACGGTCTGGCCCTGATCCTCGGCGGGGCCGAGGCCAGCCTCTGGGACGTTTGCGGGGCCTATGCCTCCATGGCCCGCAGCCTTTCCCATTTCGCAGCGCTCAATGGCCGCCAGTCCGCGGCCGACTTCCGCGAGGCCAGCTACCTCATGGGCCAGCAAGCGCCGCCCGACGCGGGCCAGACGCAGCGGCACCACCTCCTGGGCGCCGGGGCCATCTACCTGACCTTCAAGGCCCTGCTTGAAGTCGAGCGGCCGGGCCTCGAGAACGCCTGGCGGGCCTTCTCGTCGTCGCGGCCCATCGCCTGGAAGACGGGCACCAGCTTCGGCTTCCGCGACGCCTGGGCCGTCGGCATCACGCCCAACCGCGTGGTGGGCGTCTGGGTGGGCAACGCCGACGGACAGGGCAGGCCCGAGCTGGTCGGGGCCAAGGCCGCCGCGCCCATCCTCTTCGACCTCTTCGAGCTCCTGCCCCGGGCCGAGCGCTGGTTCGACCCGCCCTACGACGACCTTGAGCGTGTGGCCACCTGCGCCACGACGGGCTTCCTGCTGTCCGAAAGCTGCGCTGAGGCCGACACGATCTGGGCCTGCCGCCAAGCCGAGCGCTCGGGCGTCTGCCCCTACCACCGCGTCCTGCACCTCGACCCCGAGCGGGACCTCCAGGTCAACGACCAGTGCCTCGCGCCCCACCTCATGCGCCACGTGCCTTGGCTTGTGCTTCCCCCGGCCATGGAGTGGTACTACAAGCAGCGAGACCCCAGCTACCGCGCCCTGCCGCCTTTCCGCCCCGACTGCGCCGACGCCTCCCTCAGCCAAGGCCGCGAAATCATGGAGATGATCTACCCGCAGCAAGGCGCCAAGCTCTTCCTGCCCATCGACTTCGACGGGCGGCGGCAGCCCGTGGTCTTCCGCCTGGCCCACCGCTCGCCCGGCAACCAGGTCCACTGGTTCCTCGACCAGCGCAGCCTGGGCTACACCCGCGGCCAGCACGAGATGCCCATCCTGACCGAACCCGGCCCCCACGTGCTGACCCTGACCGACGAGAACGGCGCCAGCCTGCGCCACGCCTTCGAAGTCTTGCGCTGATAGCCAGTCGCCTTCGAGGGTGAATCCGAGGTCGCGCCCGTGGGTGCCCAAGTTGTTTTCGGTGGTGGAATATGCAAATCGCCATCGTCAGGCATAATTTGGGTCGAACATGGAAATGCTGCGGATTGGGCGGGTGGATTGGTCTTGCTGAACAAGCTGATTTTCGTCAAAGCGTAATTTTCATCCATTTTGCTTTACAAATTCAGGAGTCAAAATAAGGTAATAAGGTTATTTTGACTCCGCCAATTGATTTTCTACTAAGGTTTTACCCAGCGATAAGGTCTTATACCATTTGCCTTCAAACGCAATGGATTGCCTTGAAGCCTCGCCCAACCCCGATGGGGTGACATGATTGTAGCGCAGCCAGGCCCAAGAAGAGAACCCCGAAGGGGTGACATGATTCTAGAAAGCGAATCCAGGCCCAAGAAGAGAACCCCGAAGGGGTGACATGA
>JAIFMG010000199.1 GCA_020048645.1 Bacteroidota bacterium
GAAGTATTGAGAAATCTGGATAAAAACGTCGTAAAATCATTGAGCCTGTTCCATTGGATTGAACGGGCAACTCGATAGCGGTTTGGTATCACTTCCTTGTTGAGCCAGAAAATGTACTCGTTGAGCTGGTCAACCGATATGTTTTCAAGGGTCGCGTTGATGACTGGGCGAAGCTCTTTTCTGTTTTTGATTTCAGACTTGTACTCTTCTTGCGCTTCAATCTTGTTTTTTTCGATGGGATGATCGCCTTCCAGCTTTCGCTCGTAGGCCACCAGTTTGTTTTCTTTGTTGTAGGTGAAGACAAATTTCGCGTCGTGTGCGAGTCTTTCGACGTGGATCAGCAGGATTCGGCCTCCCAGAAAGTCCCTGATTTCAAACCGGATATGGTCTGAAATGTTGATCGGTTGGCCATCGAGGCTAAAGACGGCATTGTTCTCCAGCATTTTCATGCTTTCCTCGAAGCGGCTGTCGTAGCCCGTGAAGCTGTATTTCTTGTTTTTTGTGTCTTCTTTGATGCCCACTACGATGATTCCTCCGAGGGTGTTCAAAAATGCGCAAATCGTTTTTTTGATGGACCAATATTCCTTGTCCTCAGCGTTGCCGGGTTGGTTTTTTAGTTCCAGCGTTTCGGTTTCTATGGCTTCGTACAAGCCGTTGGTGAGGCAGTTTTCTAGCTTTTGGATTATTTTGTCAACTTTTCTCATGTTCCCTGTTTGTTTTTGGGGGACACTTGGACAATCCGTTGCCGTGGAAAGCATGATTTTCGTTGGCCGCGAACAAGGGGCCAGGTTCGACTCCACGGAGTCAAAAATACGCCGTGCGGGCCAGATTCGCAAGCCTGGCCCGCAGCGATTTCCGACTTGGCGCTGCTTTTCGAGAGCGGTTCCAAGCCCGCGCGGCTCACGCCTCCAGGCGGACCAGCAGCGCCCCGCCTTCGACCATCTGGCCGGGGCGGACGTTGAGCTCGGCCACGGTGCCGGCGATCTCGGCCTTGAGCTGGTTCTCCATCTTCATGGCCTCCACCACCAGCAGGGTCTGGCCGGCCACGACGGCGTCGCCAACGGCCACGTTGAGCTTGACGACCTTGCCGTTCATGGGCGAGCTGACGCGGCTCGGGTCGCCCGAGAGGCCCCCCGCGCTGCCGTAGTCCATCTCGGGACAAAGCACGTCCAGGCGCTGGGCGGCATGGAGGCGCCCGCCGAGGCTGACCTGGCCCGTGCCGCGGTGGCAGGGCGAGACGTGGGCCTGGTGCTGCACGCCGTCGAGCACGAAGCGCACCAGCGGGCCCTCGCAGGAGCGCAGGCTGGCCGCGTGGCGCGCCTGGCCCACGCGCAGGCGGAAGTCGGGCCAGGCCGCGGGCTCGAACTCCAGCTCCAGCTCGCTCTGGTCGAGGCGGATGGGCACGCGGGGAATGTCGCGCCAGTGGCCCATGCGCTGCCAGAGGTTGGCGCCTTGCTGCTGGCGGCTGGTGGCCATGTCGTGCAGCACGAAGGCCAGGGCCGCGGGCAGTGGCGGCGTTTGCTGCTCGGCCCGCGCTTGGCTGGCCAGGATGGACTCGGCCTGCTGGTCGCAGAAGTTGGTCGAGACCTGGTTCCGCACGAAGCGCGGGTCGTCGAGCAGGCTTTGCAGGAAGGCCAGGTTGGTGCGGATGCCGTGGATGGCGAACTCGCCCAGGCTTTCGCGGGCCAGTTGGCGCGCCTGCTCGCGGTCCGGGCCCCAGGCGATCATCTTGCTGATCATGGGGTCGTAGAAGCTGTGGACCATGCCCGCCGCCTCGAAGGCCGAGTCCACGCGCAGGCCCGGCCTGGGCGCCGGCTCGGCGTAGAGGCGCATGGGGCCGGGGCTGGGCGCGAATCCCTTGCCGGGGTCCTCGGCATAGACCCGGCACTCGATGGCGTGGCCGTGCTGGCGCACCTGCTCTTGCGCGAAGCTGATGGGGAAGCCCGCCGCGACGCGTATCTGCTCCTGGGCGATGTCGATTCCCGTAACCATTTCTGTTACAGGATGTTCGACCTGGATGCGCGTGTTCATCTCCAGGAAGTAGAAATTGAGCCGGGCATCCACCAGGAACTCGATGGTGCCGGCGTTGGTGTAGCCGATGGCCTGGCCGATGCGCAGGGCAGCCTGGGCCATGCGCTCGCGGGTCGCGGGGTCGAGGGTGGGCGAGGGCGATTCCTCGATGATTTTCTGGTAGCGCCTTTGGATCGAGCATTCGCGCTCGTAGAGGTGCCGCAGGTTGCCGTGCTCGTCGCCGATGATCTGGAGCTCGACGTGCCGGGGGTTCTCGATGAACTGCTCGATGTAAACCTGTCCGTCGCCGAAGTAGTTGAGGGCTTCGCGGCTGGTGGTCTCGATGGCGTCCTGGAGCTCCTCGTGCCGCCGGACAATGCGCATTCCCTTGCCGCCGCCGCCAGCGGCGGCCTTGACCAGGATGGGGAAGGCGATGCCGCGGGCGGCCTCGATGAGCTGCCCCGGCTCGCCGGTGTGGCCTTGCGTTAGGGGCACGCCGATGGAGCGGACGAACTCCCTGGCGGCCACCTTGTTGCCCATCAGGCGGATGGCCTTAGGATTGGGCCCGATGAAGGTGATGCCCTCGCGTTGGCAGGCCTCGACGAAGGCGACGTTCTCGGACATGAAGCCGTAACCGGGATGGATGGCCTCGGCGCCGCAGGCCTTGGCCACGCGGATGATGCGCTCGATGTCGAGGTAGGTGCTGGCCAGCTCGTTTCCGGGCAGTTCGTGGCACTCGTCGGCCAGGCGGGCGTGCAGGGCGCTGCGGTCGGCGGCGGAGAACACGGCCACGGAGCGGATGCCCAGGGCTTTGGCGGCCCGGATGACGCGGACGGCGATTTCGCCTCGGTTGGCGATGAGGATCTTGCGGAAGAGGGCGGGCGTCTTGTCCTGGCTCATGGGTTGCGGTGGGTGAGGGGCTTGGGAATCAGTGGCCGAGCCATTTGGGGGCGCGCTTCTCGAAGAAGGCGGCCATGCCTTCCTGGCCCTCTTCGGAGGCGCGGAGCTCGGCAATGAGGTTGGCCGTGTAGGAGAGCGACTGCTCGTGGTTGACGATGTTGGAAAGGTCGAAGATGAGCTTCTTGCAGGCCTGCATGGCGGCGGGCCCGCTGCTGAGCAGGTGCTCGATGGTCTCGAAGGCCAGGGCCTCGAGCTGGTCTTCGGGGGCGTGGGCGTTGACCAGGCGGATGCGCGCGGCCTCTTCGCCCGAGAAGCGCCGCCCGGTGAGCATCAGGTCGCGGGCGGTGTATTCGCCGATGCGCTTGAGCACGTAGGGGGCGATGGTGGCCGGGGCGATGCCGATCTTCACCTCGCTGAAGGCGAAGACGGCCTGGCTTTCGGCGAAGGCGAAGTCGCAGGCGGCCAGCAGCCCGTTGGCCCCGCCGAAGGCCGAGCCGTGGACGATGGCCACGGTGGGCTTGGAGCAGAGGTGGATGCTTCGGAAGCACTTGGCCAGGGCCAGGCTGTCGTTGTAGTTCTCGTGCGGGGTGAACTGGGCCACGTCGCGCATCCAGTTGAGGTCGGCCCCGGCGCAGAAGGCCTTGCCGCGGCCGCGCAGCACCACGACCCGCGTGGCCTCGTCGGTGTTCAGGTGGCGGAAGGCGGAGGTCAGTTCGGCGATCATCAGGCCATCGAAGGCGTTTCGCACCTGAGGGCGGTTGAGCCAGATCGTGGCCGCGCTTCCGGCCATTTCCAGCACCAGGCTTTGGTATTCGGGCATGGTCATTCTTCTTTTCTCGGAAATTTGGAAAAAGGGCGGCGAGCGCATCTGTTTTCCCCCCAGAAAGTGGCCGCCGCAGGCGGGCGAAGGAAAAGGCGCAATCGTTTGCAATGATAGCCAAAATTTCCCATTCTTCCAAGCGCTCCGGGGGCTTTGGACCGCGGCTATTCCAAGAACTCGTAGCGCAGGCGGAGGCTTCCCCGGGTGCCATCCTCGGGCTGCAACACGATCCAGCAGGTGTCCGCGTACCAGTCGGTCCGCCAGTTGGTGTGCCCTTTTTCCTCGATGGCGTAGTCGTAGGCCACCTGGTCGAAGTTGGTCTGCCGCAGCACCAGCCTTCCTTTGAGGTCAGCCTCGGCGCTGATGGTGATTCCCTGCGGCTGCCCTTGTCCTTGGGCCTTGACCAGCGCCACCTGCTGCGGGCCGTCGATTTTCAAATCTAGGCTTTGTTGGTTTCCGTGGCAAGAAAGCAGCAGGACGACGGGCAGGGACAGCGAAGCGATCAAGTGTTTGCTAATCATGTCGTTGGTGGATTCTGTTCGGTCGTTTCGTGAACTTCTGCGGGCGAGGGAGTCGGCGAGGCCAACACTACGCGGCTGAGGAGGATCCCGCTGGCCAGCCGGGTTTCGAGCAGGTCCCCGTTCTTGGCCTGGCTGGGGTTCTTCAGGGGCCTGCCGTCGAGCAGGGTCATGCTGAAGCCGCGTTCGAAGAGGTTCTGCGGATCGGCGAACATTGTGCCCATTTCCAGCAATTTGATGTGCTTTCGCTGGCTTTCGAGGGCGGCGCGGCCCAGGCGCAGGAGCCGCTCGGCGCGCAGGGCCAGGGCCATGCCATGCTCTTGGCGCAGCTTCTGGCTGGCCATGCGGCCCAGCAGGCTGGTCCGCTCTAGCCTTCGGTGGTGGGTCGCGAGCCCTTCGGCGGCGGCCTGGCGCAGCCGCGACAGGAGCTCCTGGGTGGCGCGCCCGGACTCGGCGATCTGGCTCTTCCCGGCCTGGACAAGTTCCCGCTCGCGGTCCTGGGCGGTCTGGCGGGCGTCGCGCAACAGGTTCTTGCCCGCGTGCAGGATGGCCTGGGTGCGCTGGCGCAGCCGGTTGTCGGCCCGGACGCCAAGCCGCTGGCTGCCGTCGCGCAGGCCGGTGGCTTGGCGGCGGAGGTGGAATCCAGAGCGGGCGCGCCTGTCGCGCCAGGCCGCCTCCAGCTCGTGGGCCAGGTCCTTCAGCCGGGCCGATTCGGTGAGCAGGCGCAGTCGGCCGAGGCTGGCTAGCTTGTCCTCGAGGGCCAGCAGCCAGCCTTCCTGCTCGGCCACCTTGCCGATGAGGAACTCGGCCACGGCCGTGGGCGTCTTGAGGGCGGTGTGGGCCACGCGGTCGAGCACGCTCGAGTCGCGCTCGTGGCCGATGCCCGTGACCACCGGAAGGGGGAACTGGCTGGCGTAGAAGGCCAGCTCGTAGTCGTCGAAGCAGCTCAGGTCGGCCTTGGAGCCTCCGCCCCGCAACACCAGCACGGCGTCGAAGTCCATCCCGCTCTGGTGGACCTGGTCGAAGGCGGCCATGAGCGAGGCCGGGGCCTTGTCGCCCTGCATGATGGCCGGGAACAGCCAGGTCTCGAAGGCGTAGCCCTGCGGGTTGCCGTGGAGCTGGTCATGGAAATCGCCCCACCCGGCGGCGGTCTCGGAGCTGATGACGGCCAGCCGGCGGGGCAGGGCGGGCAGTTCCAGCTCCTTGTTCATGTCGATGACGCCCTCGGTTTCGAGCCGTTCGAGGGTCTTCTGGCGGGTCTGGGCCAGCTCGCCGAGCGTGAAGGCCGGGTCGATGTCGCTGATGGTCAGCGAGAGGCCGTACTGCTCGTGGTATCCGACCTTCACCTTGGCCAGGATGCTCAGGCCCTCGGCCAGCTCGCGGCCCGTGGTGGCCAGGAAGTGGGCGTTGATCCAGCGGTACTCGAAGGCCCAGATGATGGCCTTCGACTTGGCCACGATCCGGTTCGAGATGCGGTCCTTCTCGGCCAGTTCGAGGTAGCAGTGGCCATTGCGGGCCATGTTGAGCTGGAAGATCTCGGCCTTGACCCAGACCAGTTG
Organism: Bacteroidota bacterium; assembly: GCA_020048645.1. Taxonomy (GTDB): domain Bacteria; phylum Bacteroidota; class Bacteroidia; order Bacteroidales; family UBA6013; genus UBA6013. Next base: position 5,808 of record JAIFMG010000199.1, read on the forward strand.
GTCGAATCGGGCGTAGAGGGCGTCCTGGATGGCCAGGTTCAGCTCCAAGAGGCTGTAGGTGCTCATGGGGTCTTGGGGCTTAGTCGCGGATGGCGAGTTTGTAGTGGCCGCCGATGATCTCCCAGCATTTTTCGCCGCAGACATCGGTGGTGTAAAGTTCGATGCGGTCGCCGTCGAGGGCGTAGATCGTGTCCTGGCCCACGCGGTATTCCGCCACCACCGAGTAGTACTCGTCGAGCGGCACATAGACGTACCAGGGGCTTTCGGTTGCCGTGTCGCGCAACAGCAGCTCGCCTTGGTCGTAGCGGCCTCGATAGACCTCGAGGGGCACGCTGTTTTCCTGGCGGTTGCCAAACGAGAGCTCGATGGCCAGGCCGCCGTCGCTGGGAAAGTCGGCCTCGCAATCGCTCCAGTCGAAGCTGTCGCACTCTTCGCCATAGACGCGCTGGTTGATGGAGCGGTCGCAGGCGGTGCCCAGGGCCAGTGAGGCCAGCAGGGCCAGGGTCAGAACTCGGGCATGTGGCATGACGAGCGGATTTTGTGGTCTTTTTCGGAGCTGCTGAAGAAGAAGGCGATGCCCACGCGGTGCGGGCTGATGTGCTCGGCCTCGAAGGCCAGGTAGTTGTAGCTCAGGTCCATCCGCACCCGACCAGCGCCCAGGCTGACGCCCAGGCGGGGCGAGAAGTGGAAGTCCCAGCCGCCGTTTTCGCGGGTGCCCCGGTAGTCGGCGAACGAAAAGTACTGCATGGCCCCGAGGATGACCTCGACGGACATGTCGTCATTTTTCCGAAGGATGACCTTCTCGAAGCCCGTGTAAGGCGAGAGCCTCGTCTCCCAGTACTGGAAACGGACGTTGGGCCGCGTCTCCTCGAAGACCCGGACGCGGAAGGGGCGGTTGGTGAATCCCCAGACCCAGAAGGCATCGTAGAAATGGGCCTGGTGCTTGACCTCGAAGCCCAGGCTCATGTCGTTGAAGTTGAAGAACATGGGGAATCCGAGCCTCCACTGCCCGAACATGGGCCGCAGGGTGGCGCGCGAGCCGGCCCGGCGCAGCTCGCGGGCCAGGGGCTTGTGGGCGTTGGCCCGCGCCACGCCCGAGGGCGAGAGGCCTTCGACGCGGTAGTCGAGCGCCACCCCGGCCTCGAGCAGGCGCCGGGCCGCGTCGGCGTGGCCGTCTTGGACGGCCAGCATCACGGGCGAGAAGCCCAGCGCGTCGCGGGCATCGGCCTGGGCGCCCGCGTCGAGCAGCAGGCCGACCATCTCCGCCTGGCCGTTGGCGCTGGCCAGCATCAGCGGGCTGTGCCCCCGCTCGTCGGCGGTCTCGAGCTCCGCGCCGAAGTTGACCAGCAGCCGGGCCATGGGCAGGTGGCCGTGGCCCGCGGCCACGGCCAGGGGCGTCAGGCCGTTGTTTTCCTGGATCTCGGTGCTGGCGCCGCCTTCGAGCAGCAGCCGGGCCGGGTCGAGCAGGTTGAAGGCGGCGGCCGCGTGCAAGGCCGTGGTGCCCAGCTTGTCCCGCTGGTCGGTCGGGGCGTCCGCGTCGAGCAGCAGGCGCACGCAGGCCAGGTTGCCGCTGAGCGCCGCCCCGGCCAGCGGGGTCCACCCGCGGAAGGGGACGTTGTCGGGCTTGGCGCCCTTTTCGAGCAGGAAGGCCAGCATGGCGGCGTCGCCCCGCTCGGCCGCGAAGTTCAGGGCCGTGTGGCCTTCGGGGCCCAGGGCCTCGATCGGCGCGCCCGCCGCCAGCAGCGAGTCCAGGCTTTCGAGCCGGCCCTCGGCCGCCGCGATGAGGAACTCGTCCTCCAGCTCCTGCGCCTGCGAAAGGCCAGGGGCGAGCAGCAGAAAAAGGCCGATCGGCAATATCCAGCGGTAAACTCTCATCGGTTCAGAATGTGCGGTAAGGCGAATGGTTTTCGGCTCAAGGCTTGGTATTCAAGCATTTGGCGACAAGTTTTCTTTTCGTGGGCGCGCGGCGCCCTGTCGGCTTCTGGGTCGTGGGGGAAAATGGCCCGGATGCTCACCCTTCAAACTTTTGGTCTTTATCTTCGGGCCATTTCCCTATTGTCCAAAAGAAAGAAAAAGTTATCAGAAAAGCAAGAGCCTCAGGGCTGGTCTTCGAGCTTTTGCCCATGCAGGCGGTTGAGCAGCACCACCAGGTTCGAGTACATCGAAGTCTGCTGCACGAACACGCCCTTGGGCACCTTGACGGGGAAAAGCGAGAAGTTCCAGATGAAGGTGACGCCCCAGCCCACCACCATGTCGGCGGTGATCTGGGCCACCTCCGCCGGCACGCACAGCACGGCCACCTTGGCCCCGACCTCCGGGGCCATCGCCCGGAAGGCGTCCGGGTGCAGCACCTCCACCTCGCCCACCCTGCAGCCCGCCAGCCGCTCGTCGGGGTCGAAGGCCGCCACCCAGTCGAGCCCGAAGTCCACGAAGCCCTGGTACTGCAAGAGCGCCGAGCCGAGCTTGCCCACCCCGAACAGGAAGGCCGGCACGCGCTGGTCCATGTGCAGGAAGTCGCGCAGGGCCTGGACCAGCGGCGCCACCTCGTAGCCCACGCGGGTGCGGCCCGTTATGCTGGTGTAGGCCAGGTCCTTGGCCACCTGCGTCGCGTCCAGGTCCAGCGCCTTGGCGATGGTCGGGGCCGAGACGTGCTTGTCGCCCCGCCTTTCGAGCAGCTTGAGGTATTCCAGGTAGGAGGGCATCCGGCGCAGCGTCGGCTCGGGAACGGTTATCGAGGAGTTGTCGTCCATTTCGTGTTTGGGTTTCGGTGGGCCAAGCCGGACGCCGGCTCGTCCGGGAGGCCAGGTCGGCCAGGGGAGGATGGGCTTGCTGTCGTCTTGTTTACTCCTAGCGATTTTAGCAAAAAAATCGTACTTGTCGGCCTTTGCCCGGTATTTTCTTTTTGGTAGATTTGTGGAGGGCCATGCCCGCCCCCACGAATACCTCCGCCATGTTCTTTTCGCAACACAGCCGGATGCTCCGGAAAATGGGCCTCAAGGCCGACCAGCAAGGCATCTTCAACCGCTACCTCCGCGAGCAGGAGGGCTGGGACCAGCACCTGCGCAACACCCGCGACTACATCTGGAGGGCCGCCCAGCAGGCCGAGCCGGGCATGGCCGTGGTCCTGGGCAGCGGCTGGCTGCTCGACGTGCCCCTGCGCGAGCTGGCCAGCCGCTTCGAGCGCGTCGTGCTGGTGGACATCCTGCACCCCGCCCAGGTCCAGAACATGGTCGCCAAGATGCCCAACGTCCGATGCGTCGAGACCGACATCACCGGCGGCTACCTCAAGGGCATCTTCGAGCTGGTCGAGCGATTCGAGCGCTCCAAGAAGATCGAGCCCCTCGACCGCGTCCAGTTCCAGCCGGGCAAGTTCGGGCTGGCCGACTTCCAGCAGGCCAGCTTCGTGGCCTCGGTCAACCTGCTCAACCAGCTCGACATCCTGGCCACCGGATACCTCAAGCGCCAGCAGCTCTACCCCGCCGCCGAGCTGGCCCGGCTCAAGGCCCGCATCCAGCAGCAGCACCTCCAGGCCCTGCCCAAGGGCAAGACCTGCCTGGTCACCGACCACCACGAGCGAGCCTTCGCGCCCAGCGGCGAGCCGGCCCACGAGCATACCCTCCTGCTGGCCCCCCTGCCCCCGCACCGCGACCGCGAGGACTGGCAGTGGAAATTCGACGCCAGCATGACCTACCACTACCGCCTCAAGACCTTCTTCGACGTGTTGGCCATTCGCTTCTAAGCCACCCGGCAGCGCCCCGATTGCCTTCCCCCCCCGTTTGCCCACAAACTTCCTCGATTTCCATCGCCTTGCCGAGTGAAAATTCTTCGGTGCAGGAATTTCCATCCCATTCGCCTTTTCGGTTGGTTGATAGTGCTTTGCCAGTTCGCATTCCCTCGCTTGCATCGAATTTGTTTTTTGGGGCTAGAAAAAATCTACCTAAGTACATTTCGCTTGCAATAAAGTAAATGCGATTGTCGTATTATTGCAAACAAGACAAAATCAATTCACCCTGAAATCCTTTCCCCAACCATGAAAAAGCTGCTCTACCTCCTCGTCTTCCTGGCACCCATCACCGACATCAAGGCGCAGATCTACCGCGACATGGCTTCCGCGATGCAGGAGCCCGAGAAGGTCGAGACCCTGGTGCTGGCCAGCCAAGGCCTGCGCGAAGTGCCCCAGGCCGTCCTGAACTTCCCCAACCTCCACACCCTCAACCTGGGCAAGAACAACATCGAGGAACTCCCCGGCTTCCTGGCCCAGATGCCCAAGCTCGAAAAGCTCGTCGTCTGGGGAAACCAGCTCACCACCTTCCCAGCCGTGGCCTTCGAGATCAAGACCCTCAAGTCCTTGGACTTGAGCGAAAATCCGCTGGCCACCTTACCCGAGGACATCGACCGTCTGGCCAGCCTCGAGGAGCTGATCATCAGCAACACCCAAGTGGACCGCCTTCCTGAGTCCATGGCCAGCATGAGCAAGCTCCGCCGGGTGGACATGCGCGAGATGGAGCTCAGCAACGCCAAGAAAAAGAAAATCGAGCAACTGCTCGGCCAGATCGTCAGCTTCGATTGATCCGCTTCCCATCGTTGGTTTTGGAGTTTGGGTTCCTTCCCCCTGGTCGCCTGCTGGTGGCCGGGGGGGTTTGTTTTTGGCCAGGATAATGATTTGCTTAGGGATGCCCTTCGCCAATCGCAAACAAGGTGTTCCCAAGCCGCGTTCGGACTTGAATGTAGCTTCCAAATTCCGCAGGATGCTGACGATTTGTTTTTGACACTATCGAAAGCAACTTGGTCCGACAAGGTCATTGGTTCCTGTTGAGCACACTGACGATCAACCGCTTCACCACTTCGCTTTCCTCTGTCCTGCTGTTGGCGATGTAGAGCGTGAGGGTGGCCAGGCTTTCATTGCCAACAATGGGCTGGCCTTCGCCGTTGTGCAGCGCTTCGTTTTGTTGTAAAAAATAGAGAAAACAAGCTGCCGCGATACGTTTGTTCCCATCAACAAACGAATGGTTTTTGGTGATGAAATACAGCAGGTTGGCCGCTTTCTCCTCGATGCTCGGATACAGGTCCACGCCATCGAAGCTTTGCCGGATCTGGTTGATGGAGCTATGGAAGCCCTCGTCCTTGGGTTGCGCAAAGACGGCAGACTCGAAGTCGGACCGCATCCGCTGTATCAGGGCCATGTAGTCCTCAAAGCCAGGGTAAACCGCTTCCTTCAGGGTGAGCCCCTTGCTGTCCAGGGCTTCGTGGTCGTAATCGTCCAGCAGGGCCAGGCCTTTCGCGAACTGGCGGAACACTTCCTGCTCCCGCCCATGGTCGGCGCTTTCCAGCGCGCGGCCTACGATGCGCAGGCCGGTTTTCAGAAACTCCACTTCTTGCTGCTTTTGGTGCAGGCGTTTTTGGTTGATGGCGTAGCCCTGCACCAAGTAGTCTTTCAATACTTGGTTTGCCCACTTACGGAATTGAGTGCCTTGTTTAGAATTGACACGGTAACCGACTGATAAAATCACATCTAAATTAAAAAACTCTACCAGATAGGTTTTCCCATCGGAAGCAGTTGTTGCATTTTTTGCAACAACTGCTTCCTTGTCTAATTCATCCGACTTGAAAATATTGTTAACGTGTCTTGATATCACAGACTTATCTCTATCGAATAGCGTTGCAATCTGGTTGAGATTTAGCCAAAGCGTTTCTTTATCAAACTGAACGGTAACTTCAATTTGATGATCGCCCGATTGGTATATGACTACGGCACTTTTTGACATAATATTGCTTGCTTTTCTTGTTCAAAATTATATTTTTTTCCTGCTCGTTTGCCAACTTCAAGGGCAATTTTTTTTTGAAGCCAAAAACCGCAAGATGATAACCTCGACATCAATTGAAACGCGCCCCGCGGTCGGCTCTTCCGTCGTTTACCCACCCAACGTCGTAGAGACAGGGCATGCCCTGTCTCTACAACCCGAACAACCCGAACAACCCGGACAACCCGAACAACCCGGACAATCCCCACAATCCCCACAATCCCCACAACCCGGTCAACTCGGTCAATTCAGTCAAACGATTGGATCACGGTCAGATCCACAGACCATCAGGCAGAAACGGTTTCAAAATATAGGCAAAAAGACGATTTCATCCATCATGGGATCATACAAATCTGCCGTTACCAAACATGCCAACCGATTGGGATTTGCAAATGGTTGGCATGCCCTGTCTCTACGACGACATCGTCCGCGATGATGCGGAATACCAACGCATTTCGGATTATATCATCAGCAATCCAGCCCATTGGAAGGAGGACAAATTCTATACGAAATAAGCATCACCACAGCAAGCCGCCACAGCCTGCCGAGTGCCAGTTGGTGGCCGGAAACTCTTTTCGCTCAGAAGTTGTCGAACCAGCTACGGTTTCGGTCGAGCTTGAGGTCTTGGAGGATGCCGGCTTTGGCGTTGATCTGGAAGACGTAGCTGCGGCGGCTGCCGAAGGGAACCATGTTGAGCGACATCTGCCAGCAGTGCAGGTCGCGGGTGATGTTCAAGGTGGTGTAGGTCAGGCGCTTGTTGATGAAGTCGTAGCCCGAGTTGAAGGAGGTGTTCCACTTGGGCGTCAGGCTGAAACTGCCTGAAAAGTTGAGCGTCTGGTTGATGTTGGGCTCAAATTCCTGGGTCTCGCGGTTGAAGGTGGTGTTGGAGTAGTTCCAACTGTAGTTCAGGCGCAGGTCCCAGGGGATCTGGGCTTGGGCGTAGCGCGCGGCCTCGGGGTCTTGCCGGAGGCGGTCCTGCACTTTCTCGAAGGCGAGCAGGGCCTTGCTTTTGAAGGTGATGCCCGCGGTGATGTTGGCCGAGCTCAGGCGCAGCGGCGCGTCCGACTGCTCGACTTCCCAGAGGAACTGGTCCACGCGGGCGCCGAGCTCGTTGACGGCGTAGGGCGAGAAGTTGGCCACCATGTTGATGTTCAGCAGCTCGAACAGGCTGGTGCGCCCGTTGAGGTTGAGGTCGCCCAGTCGGAGGCTGTCGGCGAAGAGGTTGTAGCCGGTGCTCATGTTCAGGGCCTCGATGATGCGGACCTTCTTGGTGGCCTGCCCGGTGCTGTCCTTTTTGTCGAGCACCTTCATTTCGAGGCTGTTGGCCAGGCTGAAGCTGAGGTTTCCGTACTCGGCGTACTGCAAGGGCGTGCCGAAGAGGGCGCCCTCGAAAATGGAGTAGCGGGCCTGGGTGCTGTCGTTGACGGCGTAGTAGCGGTAGTATTTGTCGGGGTCCTCGCCGAAGCTGGGCTTGTAGCTGAAGCCGAGGTTGGGGATGACCATGTGGCGCATGGCCTGCACGCGCTTGGCCCGGGTGAACTGGTACATCCCGTAGAAGGTCGGGTTCAGGGCCAGGTTGAAGGTGGGGTTGAACGCGTGCGCATAGACGAAGCCGTCGAGGGTGTCGATGTCGAGGGCGAGCTGCTCGGGGTCGGTGGGGCTGGGGGCCATGGCGCGGCTGAACTGGCGGGTGTAGAGCACGCCCGTGTAGTCGAGCCGGGGCGTGAAGTTCACGAAATTCTTCCAGCGATAGGTGAACTCCAGGGGGATGTTGTGCTGGAAACCGTTGTTGAACAGCTCGGGGCTGTTGAAGATGAGCGAGTCGGGCGCGGTGATCTGGTTGCGCAGCGAGGCCGTGTAGCGCAGCGAGAAGTTGTCGTACCATTTGCGCTCGCCCGACTGGTTGAACCGCTGGAAGGGCTGGATGCGGTTGATGGAGAAGACCAGCTCGGGCAGGCTCATGGTCATGATCTTGGTCTGGGTGTTCTGGGTGTGGCGCAGGCTCGACGAGAGGTTCCAGGGCGTTGAGCCGAAGGTGCCCGAGCGGCTGTAGGCCACCGAGGAGTTGAACTGGGCGCTGAGGTAGTTCTGGGCGTCGAGGGCCGTGAGCTGCTGGTGGTTGCTCGAGCCGGCGCTGACCGTGGCCGAGAAGCTGGAGTTGGGCCGGGCCTTGGGGTCTTGCGAGTGGTTCCAGTTGAGCCAGTAGCTGTTGGCGGTGGTGTAGCCGGGGATGCTGCGGTCGCCCAGCACGGTGCGGGTGTAGGTCATCTCGGCGCTGCCCCGGAAGCGGTAGCGCGCGGCGTAGTTGGAGTTGGCCCGCAGGCCCCACGAGCCCAGCGAGAACACGTCGGCGGTCAGGGCCAGGTCGATGTGCTCGTTGCCGCCGAAGTAGTAGCCCCCGCGGGTGAGGCCCCGCCCGCGGCGCTGCTCGTTGTTGACGGCCGGGATCAGGAAGCCCGAGAGCTTTTCGGCCTGCTTGACCGGGAACAGCCCGAAAGGCAGGGCCAGCGGCGTGGGCACCCCGCCCAGGACCATGTAGAACGGCCCCGAGACCAGCAGCTTCTGCGAGATGAGCTTGGCCTTGGTCAGCTCGAAATAGAAGTGCGGGTGCTCGAGCTCGCAAGTGGTGAACTTGCCATGCAGCAGGTGGACGCTGCCGTCGGGGTGCATCTTGGTTACTTCGCCGTGCAGGAAACCGCTGCTTTCTTCGGTGAAGACGCCCTTGGCCAGCCCGGTCTTGGTGACGAAGTTGTAGGACATCTCGTCGGCGGTGTAGGAGCCTCCGGCGTCGGTGTAGTCCGGCTTTTCGATGGGCTTGCCGAGGCTGTCGGTCGCGTAGGTGGCATGCAGCAGGTTGCTGTCCAGGTCCACCTCGATGATGCCGGCCTTGAGGCTGATGTCCTTGTGCTGCACCGATCCGGCCCCGTAGAGGTAGATCTTGCCCGATTCGAGGTCGAAGATCATGGAGTCGCGGGCGGCATAGACCACTGGCTGTTCCACGGCGTCGGGCGAGATTTCCAGCGGGCTGAGGTCGTTGCCGAAGGCGTCGAGCACGCGGGGCGGGGCGAACACGCCCGCCGAGTCGGCCCAGACCAGCTCGGCGGCGGGCAGGTCGCTGATGGGGAAGGTGTCCTGCCGGCCCAGCACCATGCCCGCCACGACCCGCAGCGTGTCGCCTCGCCAGAGGGCCAGGCTGGTGTCGGCGGTTCCGGCGGCCAGGCCGGGCAGGCTGTCGAGCAGGGCCAGCAGGGCGGCGCTGTCGGCGGCGGCGACCGTCTGGGGCAGGCTGTCGAGCGCGGCGCGGACGGCGGCGCTGTCGGTCGGCGGCAGGCTGTCGCCCGCCTGCTGGCGCGGGTCTTGGCGGCCGCGCAGCAGCGAGCACGAGCCGATGAGCCAGCTCGCCGCGAGGGCCAGGAATATGACGCGAAAGGATACCAATGGATTTTCGTTTAATTTAGCACGGATTTCGCCCCCGGGCGGAGGCAAAACTATCACAAAAAACCGACAAGCCCCAAGTGGCCGCCAAAGACGGCGACCTCCGGGCGCGTCCGCCAGAACGCAAAGCACGACCAAAAAATGCCCACCACAAGATTTCCGCGCCTCCTGGCCCTGCTGCTGCTGGCGCCCGCCCTGCTCTTGGGGCTGGCCTCGCCGGGCGCCGGGCAGTCGGGCTATCAGCTCCGCACCGTGGTCATCGACCCCGGGCACGGCGGCAAGGACCCCGGCGCGCTCGGCCTGATCAGCTACGAAAAGGACCTGACCCTGGCCATTTCGCTGCGCCTGGGCCAGTACATCCGCGACAACTTCCCCGGCGTCCGCGTGGTTTACACCCGCGAGACTGACCAGTTCGTCGAGCTGGTCCGCCGTTCCGAGATCGCCAACGAGCACCAGGCCGACCTGCTCATTTCCGTCCACATCAACGCCAGCCTCAAGCCCCACGTTACTGGGACTTCCACCTACGTCATGGGCCTCAACCGCCTGGAGCAGAACCTCGACGTGGCCATGCGCGAGAACTCGGTCATCCTGCAAGAGGAAAACTACCAGTCCGTTTACAAGGGCTTCGACCCGCGCTCGCCCGAGTCGCACATCCTGCTCTCGCTGGCCCAGAACATGTACCTTGAGCAGAGCCTGCTCATGGCCGGGCTTTGCCAGAAGCACTTCAGCCAGGTCGGGCGGGTCAACCGGGGCGTCAAGCAGGAGGCCATGATCGTGCTCTGGAACGCCGCCATGCCCGGCGTGCTGGTCGAGACCGGCTTCATCACCAACCCCGAGGAGGAGCGCTGGCTCAACACCCGCGCGGGCCAGGACTACTTGGCCTCGTCCATCTTCCGGGCCTTCCGCGACTACAAGCATGCCCTCGAGGAAGGCGGCATGGCCGCCCTGACGCAGACCCTCGCGGGCATCAACCCCCGCGTCTTCGAAGGGGACCTGCCCGCCCTCGAACGCCAGGCGCTGGCGCCTCCGACGCCGCGCGCTGCCACGCCCAGCCGCGCCCAGCCGCCTGCCCAAGCTCCCGCGCCGCCGCCTGCTGCCGACGAGGTCTTCTTCGCCGTGCAGCTCGCCGCCTCGCCCACGCCCCTGCCCACCGGAAGCGGCCTGCTGGCGCAGTTCCAGGGCGTCGAGCAGCAGCTCAGCCAGGGCACTTACCGCTACTTCTACGCCCGCGGCAAGGACTTCCAGCAGGTCTTGCAGGCCCAGCGGCAAGCCCGCGCCAAGGTACCCGACGCCTTTGTGGTGGCCTTCCGCGGAACCGAGCGCCTCAGCGTCGAGCAGGCCCGGCGGCTCCTGGGCCAGTGAGCCTCATACCCAGTCGCTTTCAAGGGTGATGCAAGTCAGGTTGGTTGTGGAAATATCCGAATCAGGTTCTTGAGAAGAATGAGTGGGTAGGGCAAAAAGGGATTGACTCTAGTAAAATCTAGTTTTCCGGTGAGACCGATAAATGTTTCTTTCATGCACAAAGTTTCAACCTACCACAAAAGCCCGCAATCATCACATATTCTGTGTTATGTGCAAAATTATCAGAGTTTTTCAATTTCGTCAATTGGTAAATCTGAAATTTCTGATATTTCTGAATTATTATAACCTTTTAATTTCATTCGCTTTGCTGTTGCGATTTGTCTATCAAGATTACCTTCGTCAATAAAAACTTGTTCAAACCGTTTTACCTTTTCAATAAAACTTTCTTGGTTATTAACATAGTCCCAATCGGATTGGTCAAATGTTTCTGTGCTTATTCTTTTTATTATTTCTGCAAAAATTTCATCTTTCATGTATTTATCAAACCAAGCTTTTTCGTTTAATTTGTTTCTGGTTTTCTCTGCCAATTCGAACCAATCTAAATATTTACTATATTTCTGGTTTCTAACTATATTAGGCTGGAATGCGTAAATCAGTTTATTTTTTTGTAAAAAGTCAAGTTTTTTTGTTCTATTATCAATTATGTCTAAACATTTTTCTCTTTCTGCAATTAATTCTAAAATATTTTCTTCTTTCCAAATATTTTTATTTCGGATAAAATTATTCACTGTCTCGCTTGTCATCGTGTATGAAACAAAATCATCTTTAAAATTCAAGTCATCATCTGCCAACCAAATTAAGGTTATTACAGAAATTAATTTGTCATAATCTTTTACATCGCGTTTTTTATTGTTATCCAAGTCAATACTCTTGTCTGGCATTCTTTCTAATTGCAAAACTGTGTTCATAGAATGATACATTGTTCTATTCCTTAAAGATGTGATTTGGCTGTAATGTGTTGTAATTCTTGTAGGTTTCGAATGTGTTTCTGTGCCTTGGATATGCTCCC
>JAIFMG010000181.1 GCA_020048645.1 Bacteroidota bacterium
GCCCCTTTCGCTGCTGCGCCGGATCGTCGCCGCCTCGACCCACGAGGGCGCGACAATCCTCGACCCCTTCAACGGAGGAGGGACCACGGGGATAGCTTCCGTGCTGGCCGGGAACAGGAAGTACATCGGGATCGACATGAATGCCGATTATCTGGAATTGACCAAGAAGAGGTTTCGCCAATCCAGTGGCGGGCCAGGCCAGTAGGCGCTGCTCAAAAGCGGACTCCTCCCACGGCGTGTGAACCTGGTTGGGCGAGGTTTTTTGCCCGTCGAACTTTTCGACTATCTTTGAAGTTGACACCATCATGGCCATTGGCCTTCGATAATCAAAACACGTGAAAACTGCCTGGGATGGAAAGTGAGATCAAGGTCGTCGAGTTGTTTGCTGGGGTTGGGGGCTTTCGGCTGGGCCTGGAGGGCTGGCACGGGAAATCCGCGTCTTCGGGCTACACCGAGGACTTGCCGACGCGCTACAAAGTGGTCTGGAGCAACCAGTGGGAGCCCTCGACCAAGACGCAGCACGCCTCTCGGGTGTACGAGAGCCGCTTCGGCCCAAGCGGGCATTCCAACCTGGACATCTCGCAGGTCGAAGTCTCCGAGATACCGGACCACGACATGCTCGTGGGCGGCTTTCCCTGCCAGGATTACTCGGTGGCCACGACCTTGAAAAACTCGAAGGGGCTCATCGGCAAAAAGGGCGTCCTGTGGTGGAACATCCACAAGATCCTTTCCGAAAAGGTGCTCAAGCCCAAGTACTTGCTCTTGGAGAACGTCGATAGGCTGCTGATTTCGCCCTCGGGGCAAAGGGGGCGCGACTTCGCCATCATCTTGCAGAGCCTGAACGACTTGGGCTACGCGGTGGAGTGGCGGGTCATCAACGCGGCCGACTACGGGATGCCGCAGCGCCGCAAGCGCGTGTTCATCCTGGCCTACCATCACGCAACCCGCATTTACGACAGCTTGCGCGAGGCGAACCCTTCGGATTGGATCCTCAACGAAGGAACTTTGGCCCAGGCCTTTCCCGTGGCGGCGGAAGCTGGCTCATCCCCTACGGGCTTCGTGCTCGATGGGGACATCGTATCCATTTCCGAAAACTTCAACAGGGAAGGCATTTCAGGTGATTTCCAGAACTCTGGAATCATGTTGAAAGGAAGAATAACGACTATCAAGACAAAGCACAACTACAAAGGATGTTGTACCATTCTGAAGGATTTGATCTTGGATGGAGAACTGGCTCCGGAGTTCTACATCGCCTCTGACGCGCTGGAGCGCTGGGCTTACCTCAAAGGACCCAAGCGGGAGATGCGGACCAACGCGCAAGGCTTTGAGTACCCTTACAGCGAAGGCGGGATGGTCTTTCCGGATCCGCTGGACAGGCCTTCGCGGACCATCATCACGGGCGAGGGGGGGCAATCGCCATCGCGCTTCAAGCACGTGATCCAAACCCCAAAGGGATACAGGCGGCTTTTGCCCGTTGAACTGGAGCGGCTGAACATGTTTCCAGACGACCATACCCTGCTTCCGGGCATTTCGGACGCCAAGAGGGCTTTTTTCATGGGCAATGCCTTGGTGGTCGGCGTGGTTGAGAAGATCGGGCTGGCCTTGCAGGGCAGGATCCACGACTCTTCTCTGCTAATGTCGCCGACGGCGAGCACGGAAAGCCACGCGGGCTGAACGCCCTTCGCGCCCATTTGCGGGCTTTGGTGTATCTTCACGCGAAAAATTCAAGATGAGCCAATTGGACTGGAGGAAATTCATCGTGGACATTGGTAGCGACATCCGCAGCGCCATCCAGCAGATGAACGCCCTGGGCAAGGGCATGGTGCTGGTCTGCCAGGATGGCGACGTCCTGCTGGGCGTGGTGACCGATGGCGACCTGCGCCGGGGCATCCTGGCCGGGCTGAGCCTGGAGGAGAACGTCGGGCGGCTGATGAACCCGAACTTCCGCCGCCTGGAGCTGGGCTACACGGCCTCGGCCCTGCGCGAGGCCTTCGCGACCCACTTCATCCGCTACGTGCCTGTGCTTGAGGGCGGCAGGCTGCGCGGGCTGCTCGCGCGCGACCAGATGGAGGCCCTGGTCCGCGAGCTGCCGCATCGCCGGCTGGGCCTGCCCGTGGTGGTCATGGCCGGAGGGCTGGGCACGCGGATGCAGCCCTTCACGCTGGTCTTGCCCAAGCCCCTGATTCCCATCGGCGACAAGACCATGCTCGAACTGATCCTTGAAGAGTACCAGAAGTACGATTGCCAGCGCTTCTTCCTCTCGGTCAACTACAAGGCCCAGCTCATCAAGGCTTACCTCGACGACAGCGCCTACCGCGACAAGGTCGAGTACCTGCGCGAGGAGAAGCCCCTGGGCACGGCCGGCGGCCTCAAGATGCTGCAAGGACGCCTCGATACCAGCTTCTTCGTGTCGAACTGCGACATCATCATCCGCGAGGACTACGCCCAGATCCTCGACTTCCACCGGGCCGGCGGCTACCGGCTCACGCTTGTCGCGGCCATGCAGCACCACACCGTGCCCTATGGCGTCTGCGAGATCGAGAACGGTGGCGACTTGGCCCTGCTCCGCGAGAAGCCCCAGTACGACTTCCTGGTCAACACGGGCATGTACCTGCTCGAGCCCAGCGTGCTGGAGCTCATTCCCGAAGGCGAGTTCTTCAACATCACCGACCTGATCGAGCGCATCCGGCAGATGGGCCAGAAGGTCGGCGTCTTCCCCGTGGCGCAGAGCGCCTACGTGGACGTGGGCCAGTGGGAGGTCTATAAGAAAGCCATCGAGCTCCTTAGCTTCTGAACCGAAACAAAATTGCGACATTTATGAGCCAAGCTCTGGAAACCCCTGTTTTGCTGGTAGTTTTCAATCGATTGGAAAACACCCTGCGGGTACTTGAGGCCATTCGAGCGGCACGTCCGCGGCGTCTCTACATCTCGGCCGACGGCCCCCGCGCCGACCGCCCGGGTGAGGCCGAGCGCTGCCAGGCCGTCCGCGAGGCCGTCACGCGGGCGGTCGATTGGGACTGCGACCTGCGCACGCGCTTCCTGGAGGCCAACGTGGGCTGCGGGCTGGGCCCGAGCACGGCCATCGGCTGGCTGTTCGAGCACGAGGAGCAGGGCATCATCCTCGAGGACGACTGCCTGCCGCAGGAGGGCTTCTTCGCGTTTTGCGAGCAGATGCTGGAGCGCTACGCCCACGACAGCCGGGTGATGCACGTGGCCGCGACCAACCACCGGCTCGAAGGCAAGGGCCGCCCCGACGGCTACTTCTTCTCGCGGCTGCCGGGCAGTTGGGGCTGGGCCACCTGGCGCCGCGCCTGGGCCTTCTTCGACTATGACATGGCCAGCTATCCCGACTTCGTGGCCCGCGACGATTTCCGCCAGGCCTACCCCGACCCGCGCTGGCAGGCCATCATGCGCCGCAAGTTCGACAAGGGCTACCGCAAGGAGATCGAGGGCGTCTGGGACTACCAGTGGCAGTATGCCGTCGCGGCCAACGGCGGCCTGGCCGTGGCTCCGCACGCGAACATGGTCCGCAACATCGGCTTCGACGGCCAGGCCTCGCACACCAGCCAGATGCCCAAGCCCTACGGCAAGGTCACGTTCGAGCCGGCGCGGTTCCCGCTGGTCCATCCTGGGCGGGTCTTCCCCAGCCTCGACGCCGACCTGGAGCTGCTCCGCCAGTGGGGCGCCCTGGGCCCCGAGCCGGACCCTTGCCGCGAATGCCTCAAACGCCGCCTGCCCGAGCCGCTCAAGCGCCTGGCCCGCGGGCTGCGCAAACTCACGCGCCGATGAGCCACTGCCACGAACGGTTCCTGCCGCTGCCGCTGCTTTTCCTCGACGAGCACCTGGTGGCCATCGACAAGCCCGCCGGCCTGCTCGTGCATCGCTCGCGCCATGCCGGGCCCGAGGACTGCCTGGCCATGCTCCTGCTGCGCGACCAGCTCGGCCGCTGGGTCTATCCTATCCATCGCCTCGACCGAAAGACCTCTGGCGTGATGCTCTTCGCCCTCAGCCCGGAGGGCGCGGCCCTGGCCCAGCAGAAGCTCGCCGCCTCGCGCAAGACCTACTGGGCCATCACCCGGGGCTACTTCCCCGAGCGCCTGGTGCTCGACCACCCGCTGGCCGACGAGCGCGGCCTGCCCCAGGAGGCCACCACCGAGTTCGAGCGCCTGCTCACTACCGAGCTGCCCTTGCCCATGGGCCAGCACGCCAGCTCGCGCTACTCGCTTGTGCGCGCCACGCCCCGCACGGGCCGCGGGCACCAGATCCGCCGCCATTGCTCGCACCTGCGCCACCCCGTCATTGGCGACCGAGGCCACGGCTGCAACAAGCAGAACCGCCTCTTCAAGGAAAAGTGGGGCCTGACCGACCACCTGCTCCACGCCTTGAGCCTCGAGATCGAGCATCCGATCACAGGCGAGCCGCTCCGGCTGCTGGCCCCGCCCAGCCCGGAGTTCCGCCGGATGCAGTCCGTTCTGGGCCTAGAGCTCGAGCCTTGAACTGGCCGGGGGCGCGGGTGTCTCCGATTGGGAATCAAGCATCAAATGCTTCTTTGCCAGATTGTTGTCAACGCCTGGCGCGCGGAGGCTCAGAGCTGGCCGATGGTGCCGGGGTCCAGCCTCGTCAACTGGTGGATCTCGTCGGTTGACTTGCCGGAGGCCTTCATGCTGCGGGCCATCTCGAGGATGATCCTGTCCTTCTCGTTCAGGGCCATGTCCTTCTGCATCCGAAGCTCCCGCTCTTTCTCCAGTTCCTCGGCGGTTTTTTCGAGCTCCTGCCTGAAGAAGCTGATCTCGTTGTCGCGCTTGATGAGCTCGGAGAGGTACTCGTCCTCGGCGTTCATCTGCTCCTCGAGGTCGGGGTTGTCGGCGTCGGCGGACTTCAGGCGGTTGATGACCCTCTCGAGGAACTTTGGGAAGATGCCCTCGGCGAGCATGAGGCGGTGCTTGTTCTTCTTGTTCTGGGCCTCCTGGTCGAAAAGTTTGAGCAGTTGGAACAGCTTGGACTTGTACTCGTCGTTCCGGTAGTCCTCCTCGGCGATCCTCCGCAGGTTGGGCAGTTGGACGACCCAGA
>JAIFMG010000031.1 GCA_020048645.1 Bacteroidota bacterium
GAAGGTACTTGAAGGCCCAGTCGTACAGGGGGTTCAGGATCAGCATGGCGCACAGGGTTTTCCGCGAAGGTACGACTTTCGCGGCGGATTCCTATCGCCGCTTGGGTTTGGAAACCCGACCTCCCCTCGTTCAAAAACAAAAAATCGCCCCCAAAACAGGAAGCGATTCAATCGGTGCGAAGCCTTTGGTTTTCAGCTCCCTTTAGCGACCTTGAAGGTCCAGGTGAAGACGAACTCGGAGACGCGCTCGCCTTGCTGGTCGGTGCCGATGGTCTTGGCATCGACTGTTACGCCTTGGCCGGTCTCCTTGGCCTTGCGGACGGCCTCGGCTATCTCGTTGCCGGACAGGCAGGTGAAGGTGATGCGCCCGACGGCCTTCTTGCTGAAGCTGGCCTTCATGTCGAAGACGAGCATCGAGACGCGGGGCTTCTCCTTGTAAACGTGCATCATGGCCAGGGCGCCCGTGGACAGCTCGGCGGCCATGGCCTGGGCGGCGAAGTACATCGAGCGGAAGGGGTTCTTGTTGATCCACTTGTAGTCGATGCGGACCTGGCACTGGTCGTGCTCGAGGCGGGCGACTTTGAGCCCGGCGAAGAAGGCCAGGGGCAAGTCCTTGAGCATGAAGAGCTTGAACTTGGCGGTACTGGTGGCCAGGCGCTGGAACTCGCGGGCGTTTTCCGAAAGGGTTGTCGGGACTTGGCTTTGCATCGGGGCGCTTTTTGGGGTGTTGGGCAGATGGCTGGCGAAATGGGAAGCCGCCCCGTCCCGGATTTCCAAGGCCAGACGGGGCGGCGGTGTTCAAGCGTGGCTTACTGCTTGGACATGAAGTCTTTGAGGGCTTTGTTGAGCTTGGGAACCACCTCGAAGGCGTCGCCCACGATGCCGTAGTCGGCGGCCTTGAAGAAGGGGGCTTCGGGGTCGGTGTTGATGGCCACGATCACCTTCGAGCCGCTGACGCCCGCCAGGTGCTGGATGGCGCCCGAGATGCCGATGGCGAAGTAGAGGTTGGGCGCGACGACGTGGCCCGTCTGGCCAACGTGCTCGTGGTGCGGACGCCAGCCCAGGTCGCTGACCGGGCGCGAGCAGCAAGTGGTGCAGCCGGGGCCGAGCAGTTGGGACATTTCCTCGATCATGCCCCAGTTGTCGGGCGACTTGAGGCCGCGGCCCGCGGAGACCAGGATCTCGGCCTCGGAGACCGGCATGGTGCCGGCGACGGTCTCGGCCGCCTCGACTTGCACGGCCAGGTCGCTGGCGCGCAGCTTCGAGGCGAAGTCGGTGGTGGCGAATCCGGCGGCGGGCTTTTCGACCACCCCGAAGGCGTTGGGCACCAGGCTGAGGATGCTCACGGGCGTGTTGGCCTTGACGATGGAGAAGGCCTTGCCCGAGAAGGACTTGCGCTTGACGGTCATGGGGCTGACGCTCTTGGGCACGTCCACCACGCTGGTGGCCAGGGCGGCCTTGAGCTTCACGCTCATGCGCGGGGCGATGCCGCGGCCCATGAAGTTGTCGGAAAAGACGATGACGTTGGCGGCCACGTTCTCGGCCATTTGGGTCAGCGCGTCCGCGTAGGTGCGGGTGCGGAAGGTCTCCAGGTCGGGCTGCTGGTCGCGCATTGCGCGGTTGGCGCCGTACTGGGCCAGTTGGGCCATTTCGGCGTCCGACACCTTGCCGATGACGCCCGCCACCAGTTCCACTCCGGCCATGTCGGCGATTTTCTTGGCGTAGCTGACCACCTCGAAGGTGGATTTCTTGAAGCTGCCGCCCTTGTGCTCGGCGAATACGAATACTGACATTATGCTGTGTTTTTGAAGGTTCGACTCGGGAAGGATGGGAAAGGGGGCCGGGAATCAGAGCACCTTGGCCTCTTCGTGCAGCAGGCGCACCAGCTCGTCCACCTGGTCCTTGGGCACGAACTTGCAGCCGCTCTTGGCGGGGGGCAGCTCGTAGCTTTCGACCGTGAGCAGGTGCTCGGCGGGCACGGCGGGCACGACCTTGATGGGGGTCTTGCGGGCCTGCATGATGCCGCGCATGGCCGGGATCCGCGGCTCGATGGCGAAGCCTTTCTGGCCCGCGACCATGAACGGAGTCGGGGCGATGACGGTCTCCTTGCCGCCGCCCATCTCGCGCTCTACTACCACCTTGCCGCCCTTGACCTCGATGTGCGAGGCGTTGGAAATGCTCGGGATGTCGAGCAGCTCGGCCAGCATCTCGCCGACCTGGTTGCCGTTGTAGTCGCTGGCCTCCTTGCCCGTAACGATCAGGTCGAAGCCCTGGCCCTTGGCGAAGGCCGCCAGTTGCGAGGCCACGTAGAAGGCGTCGGTGGGCTTGGCGTCGATGCGCACGGCATGGTTGGCCCCAACGGCCACCGCCTTGCGGATCGTGTTCTCGGTGCTGGCGTCGCCGACGTTCACCACCGTGATTTCCATCGGGGTGCCGGCGTCGCGGACCTCCAGGATGCGGGTCAGGGCCAGCTCGTCGTAGGGGCCCATGACGTACTGGATGTCAGCGGTGTCGAACTGGGTGTTGCCTTCCTTGAAGCGGACCTTGGAAGTGGTGTCGGGCACTTGGCTGATGCAAACGAGGACTTTCATCATGCTATGGTGTTAAGTTTATGGTTGGGACTGCGATTGGGGCACTGGCAGGCGGCCGCCTGGCCAATTTGCTATGCAAACATAGGAATTATGGGCCAAAAAACCAAAGCCCTCCTCAAACGTTTGCGCCGCCCCAAAGCCCCCGCCCCACCCCACCCCCGCCAAATCTCCCGCCAGCAGTGGCACTTTGACTTTTCGCACGCCGTGGTCGAATGTTCTTAAACATATTGGTCGGCAAATTTCTTCGGCGGGCTGAAGCCCGCCGCTATTGATTTTCCTTGCACAGGGGGATGCCGAGCAAAATCCCGAAGGGATGGCATGATTGTAGGATGACGCGTGTTGGTTGGAATCAGAAACCCGATGGGACGCCGCGGCGGGCTGAAGCCCGCCGCTATTGATTTACCTTGCACTGGGGATGCCGGGCGAATCCCGAAGGGATGAAATGATTGTAGGATGACGCGTGTTGGTTGAAATCGGAAACCCGAAGGGGTGGCATGATCTGCGGCGCTATGGGCCTTGCTTTAAGCCGCCCCCATAATCATGTCACCCCTTCGGGGCTCGCTCCTCTGGGGGATCCTTTTTCTACAATCATGTCGCCCCTTCGGGGCTTGTTTATTGATGAATCGGTTTTCTACAATCCTGTCGCCCCTTCGGGGCTGGAAGAGACATGAGCTCATCAATTGCGGCGGGCTTCAGCCCCACGAAACAAAAAAAGCAAGGCCGAGTCTTCGAGACGCGTATCCGCGCGCCCTACCAAGCCGGCCTTGCTGGCGGTGCGAAACCGCTGGGTTTTGCCGCCCCCGCGAATGGGGACGGTCGGGACAAGGGCCTGTTCGTGCCGAGAAATCCATCTCGTGCCTGAGCTCAAAGGCAGAACCAAACGAAAACCGTTGTTGTTGTTCCGGTTGTCGGGGTTGTTGTTGTTGCGATAGGCAACCCGCGCGTTGTTGGCGTTGTTGTTCCACGAGCCACCGCGCAAAACCCGGTTCGAGCCTTCGGCCCTTGACCTGGGCCCGAAGGTAGTCATTTCCCCATGTCCGACAAGCCATGCCGACGGACCAGACCCGCCAGGAAAGCTCCGCTGTCGGACTTCTGGGCGAATGACCAGAGGGGGAGAAGATGGGCCTGGAGCCTCTTGTCGCTCCAGAGGCCGAGCCGCCACAGGGCCAGGTAGCGCCCCAGTTTCAGCGACATTCGCCGCTTGGAGCTGGCGCTCAGCAGCAATTTGTGGGGAAACAGGCTGTAGCCCAGGAAGGGGACGCCCAGCCCCGGCCGGAGGAGCCGCGGCGGCTTCAGCTCGAGCAGCAGGCTTTCGCGCAGCCACCCGCGCAGTTGGCCGACGCCCTGGGCCAGGAAATCGCGATCGGGGTTGAACACCAGCAGGTCGTCCATGTAGCGCGTCATCTTCGGCAGGCCCAGGGGACCTTGCAGCAGGCGGTCGGCATGGGCCAGGTAGTGGTTCGCGAAATATTGGCTGGTCAGGTTGCCGATGGGCAGGCCGCGGCCGTCGCCAAGGTCGTAGCTGGCGACGATCCTCCCGAACAGGGTCAGGAGCGCCTTGTCTTTGAAAAGCCGCGAGAGCTGCCCCATGAGCACCCCGTGGTCGATGCTGTCAAAGTACTTGCGGACGTCCAGCTTGGCGCAATGCGCGGGGCCGCGCATGTTCGCCCGCGCTTGCGCGATGGCCGTATAGATGCCGTGCCCCGGCCGCGTGGCGTGCGTCCTCTCGCTCAGGCCGCGCTCGAAGACCGGATGGCAGACGTTCATCAGCGCGTGGTGCAGCACCCGCTCGCGGAAGGAAGCCGCGCAGATCAGCCGGGGCTTCGGGTCACGGATCCGAAAGTACTCGTAATCGCCTACGCTGACCTCACCTGACAAGATGTCCTTGCGCAGGGAAGAAAGCTCCGCGCGCAGCCCGCCCGCGAAAGTCCTGACTTCCGGCCGCGCGCTCTTGCCGCGCCGCGCCTTGGCGAAGGCCAGCTCCAGGTTCTCCGGCGCGGCGACAAGCTCCATCAGATGCCCGAAGCGCTTCATGGCGCCTCCGTCTTTCCCTGAGCGTAAGCCGGCAGCATCGCCATGCCGTACTTTTCAACCTTGGCCTTGCCGATTCCCTCCAGGGTGCCCATCTTTTCAAGGCTTGGCGACTCCAGCGCCGCCAGGCGGGCAAGTTCCTCGTTGTTGAAGATGTTGTAGGCCGGGGTGCTCTCATTTTCGCTCAGCTCCTTGCGGATGCGCCGCATCGCGTCGAACACCCTGAACACCTCGGGGCTCAGCACCTGCTTGTAGTCGATCTTCACGGCCTTGCCTCGCCCATAGACCCCATTGTCCGCACGGGCCGCCCCGTAGTGCAGGCAGAAAGTCCAGTACGATCGGCCGCCTTGGCTGACCAGTTGTGACTCCGTTTCCAAAACATTGTGCGAACGGATGAACTGGTTCATCTCTTCGT
>JAIFMG010000112.1 GCA_020048645.1 Bacteroidota bacterium
TGAGTCCAGCATAAAAACCACTATTTGCATTTTTCTATTTGTAACCAATTGATAATCAAAGATAATTTTTGAAAGCGAATTTTGGAAATGACCTTTTTAGACCGCGCTCAAATTTCGCAGACCCGTTTCCATCGCAGGAAAGGATTGGGTGGATAAATCGGTTTTGCTGAATAACACCAAGTTGCTTTAGGTGGTGATGAATACAAATCGTCGGCATCCCGAGAAATTTGGAAGCTACATTCAAGCCCAAAAGCGGCTTGAAAACGCCCTGATCGTGAGCGGCGCATGGGATGCCGGGCGAATCCCGAAGGGATGGAATTGTTGTAGCCAACCGGGCGCGGGTTGGTGGTTCGGGGGGTTCACCTTTGAACGCAATTTGGCATCAACCATCGAAAGCAACTTGGCATCATCCGTGAAATCCTTGTCATCAGGCTGCTTTTCCACAAAAATGTTCCAAGGGCCTTTTTTTGCCAATAAAGATCCCAGTCCCAAACCCTTGAACGGATACAAAAGAAGCCGCCAGCGCCGAACTTTCGTCGCGCTGGCGGCTTTTGGGGGCGATGGCGCGCAGGCCTGGCTCAGAAGTAGAAGGCCACGCGGGCCACGAACTGCCGCCCGGGCTGCAGGAAGGCCCTGGGGCCCGTCAGGCGGATGTTGGGCTGGTAGTACTCGCCGCCCAGCACGTTGCGCACGGTGAACATGCCCCGCAGGAAGAAGTCCGACAGCGGCAGGTCGCGGGTCGAGATCGTGGCGTTGAGCCGCGTGAAGGCCGGCAGCTCGATCAGCTCCACGATGCCCGGGTTGCCGTGCTTGGCCTCGACGGAGCCGTAGTGGTTGGCCCGCAGGTTCACGAACCACTTGTTGCTCAGGGCGTAGGTGGCGCCCACGCTCACGCGGTGGCGGTAAACGCCCAGGTTCTCGACGGTCTGCTCGGCATAGACCTCGTCCTCGGGCCGCACGAACGAGTAGGACAGGTCGGAGGTGAAGCCCGCGTACTTGAAGTTCAGGCGGCTTTCCAGGCCCATGACGGTCTTGACCTCCGAGGAGTTCACGAACAGGCCCAGCTCGCTGGGGGTGATGAAGTTGGTGGCCTGGCTCAGGTAGCCCACCACGTAGGCGCTGAAGTAGTCGCCCAGGCCCTGTGTAACGCTCAGCTCGTAGGTGTCGATGGTCATGGGCTTGAGGTCGGGGTTGGGCGTCAGGGTGGAGGTGCCGATTTCGAAGACGTTCGGCTCGCGGAAGGCCTGGCCGTAGAGCGCCTTGACGTAGGTGCGCGGCGCCGGGTGATAGACCAGCCCGCCCCGGAAGGTGAAGACGGCCCCGTAGATGGAGTGGACGTCGAGCCGGGCGCCGCCCGTGGCGAAGAGCTTCTCGCCCAGCAGGGCCTGCTGGCCTTGCACGAAGAACGCGTTCTTGTGCTGCCGGAAGTACGGCGGCCGCAGGTTGTTGTCCGGCGAGCGCGTCTCGTCGAACTCCGGCCGCGGGTTCTCCAGATCCACCGTCACGCCCAGCACGTCGTACATGTCGAACACGTAGCCGCCCACCACGCTCAGGCCGCCGCCGGGGTTCCAGAAGCCCGTGGCGTTGACCCGGTAGCGCTTGGAGCCGGTGCTGGCCAGTTGCGAGTAGTAGAGCCGGAACTCGTCGTGGATCTCCTCAGGCTGGATGGGCACAAGCGAGTCGCGGCCCTCGGCCACCAGCCGGTCGAAGACGCCCTGGCTGAAGTCGTAGTTCTCGCCGTAGAGCTTCTCGCGCCAGAACTGCCCCTCCACGTTCACGCTCAGCTTGTCGAAGTCGCGCTGCCAGCCGGCGTAGTACAGGTCCATCTCGCGGCGGTCCCACTGCGAGGCGTAGTCGAGCGAGATGGCCTCGTAGCCCTTGCCCGTGCGCAGCCGGTAGCCGTTGGCCCCCACGTACAAGCCCTTGTAGCCCAGCTCCAGCGAGTAGGGCAGTGTGTTGCTGTAGTTCAGGAAGCGGATGTCCTCCGGGAAGATCGCGTTCGGCAGGCCCGGACGGTAGTTCACCGTGTCGTTCACGAAGTCCGTGAAGTCCCACATGTCCGACTCGAAGGCCCGGAAGCTGCCGTTGACGCGGAAATCGCCCAACGACTTGCCAAAGACCAGGTTCACGCCCCGCGTGTTCTGCGAGCCCAGCTCGATCTGCACGTCGAACTCGTCGAAGGCCTTGTCGCCGTTCTTGGTGATGATGTTGATCACCCCCACGAACGCGTTGGCCCCGTAGAGCGCCGAGCCCGGGCCTTGCACCACTTCCACCTGCTTGATGTTGTGCGTGGCGAACTGGTGGCTGATGAAGGTCTCCGCCGCGATCAGGTTCTGCATCTCCCGCCCGTTGATCAGCAGCAGCGTCTGCGAGAAGTTGCTCAGGAATCCCCTCTGCCCCCCGTAGGCGAAGAAGTCCAGGTTGATCGGCACAACGCCCGGGACATTTTCCAGGATGTCCATCAGGTTCATGTAGCCGTTTTGCAAGATTTCCTGCTCCGTGACCACGTAGATGGTCGAGGGCGCCAGGTTCAGGTCCTGCGAGATCTTCGAGGCCGTTACGACCTCCACCTCGAGCAGCTCCTCCAGGGTCATGGAGAAGATGTCCGGCTCGGTCTGGGCCGCTGCCACCCCCGCGAGGCCAAGGGACAAGCCCAGGGAGATGGAAAAGTGTTTGATTTTCATGGTATTGCTGTTGTTTCGTGTGAAAAGAAGAGTACGTTTTCCCCATTGCGTTTCCCGTTTTTGCCCTGTCCCTTTTTCTCATGTCATGTCCGCTTCAGCTCCAGGCCTTGAGCAGCTCCTCGGCCCGGTCCATCATCGCGTCGTCCAGGTCCAGGTGCGTTACCAGGCGCACCTGCTGGTGCCCGAAGAGGATGCAGCGGAGTCCCCTCCCCGCCATTTCCGCCACGAAGCGCTCAGCCTTGAACTCGGCCGCCAGCTCGAAGATGACGATGTTCGTCTCCACAGGCAGGACCTCCTTGACGTAGGGCAGGCCTGCCAGCAGCTCCCCAAGCCGCCGCGCCCGCCGATGGTCTTCGGCCAGCCGCTCCACGTGGTGGTCGAGCGCGTAGATGCCCGCCGCCGCCAGGAAGCCCGCCTGCCGCATCCCGCCGCCCAGCCGCTTGCGCACCCGGCGGGCCTTGTCGATGAACGCGCGGCTGCCCAGCAGGACCGAGCCCACCGGAGCCCCCAGGCCCTTCGAGAGGCAGACCGACAGGCTGTCGAACAAGGCCCCGTGCTGCTCGGGGCTTTCGCCCTTGGCCACCAGCGCGTTGAACACCCGCGCGCCGTCCAGGTGCAGCCAAAGCCCCTTGGCCGTGCAAAGCTGGCGGATGGCCGCGATGTCCGACAGCGCGTAGCAGGCGCCGCCCCCCTTGTTCGAGGTGTTCTCCAGCGCCACCACGGTCGAGGTCGGCTGGTGGATGTCGTGCGGTGGGTTCAGCTCCCGCTCGATCTGCGCCGCCGTCAGCCGCCCGCGGTCGCCGTGCAGCAGCTTCACCGACGCCCCGGCGTTCGACATGATGCCCCCGCCCTCGTAGCGGTAGATGTGCGCCGTGTGGTCGCACACCACTTCCTGCCCCGGCCCAAGGCGTACCGCCAGGCCCACCTGGTTGGCCATTGTCCCCGAAGGCAGGAAAAGGCCCGCCTCCTTGCCGAACAGCGCCGCCGCCTTCGCTTGCAGCGCGTTCACCGTCGGGTCTTCCCCAAAAACGTCATCCCCGACCGGCGCCGCGAACATCGCCTCGCGCATGGCCGCCGTCGGACGCGTCACCGTGTCGCTCCTGAAATCTATCTCCTTCATTTTGTTTGAGTTGGAAAAAAGGTGGAAAGTCTGTCTGTGTTTCTTAAACAAGACTATAAAGTTAAAAAATCTTATCGAATCCTTTGGTCTTTAGCTCATCTTTGGAACCAATCCAAAAAAGCCTTGGCCAAGCTCCCCTCACCAGCGGTAACGATGGTTTAGCGAAGGATGTTTTGCGTGGCCCCGTAGGCGGGCCTTTTGCGTTTTTTCCAAGGGCGACCTTGTTGACATGAAGACTCGCCCAACCCCGAAGGGATGCCATTCTGCTAGGATAACCTTAGTAGAAATTCAAACAAGTGATGGATACAACCTTATTTCCCGAGGAATCCTATGATTGGCAAGGGCTTCTTGATGTCATGTTTGGTGTTTCGGGCATTCGACCTTTGAATGCAATTTGATATTTTTCAACTTCCATTTGCCATGTGCCTCAATTTTTCACAAGATAATTTCGAAAGAAATTTTCCTATGCGTTTGAAAGCAACTTGCTAGGAAAGCGACTTGTTCCGATGTTTCCAAATGCCTATCGGGACGTTGGTAAGTCCTTGACCAGCAGGATTCCTCGCGGGAGCAGGGGTGGCTTGCATTCGAAAACCGAGGACCTGCGCGCCCTTTCAAACCTGGGCCAGTGGAACGAAAACGCTGATCACCTCAATGGGCATCCGCCCCGCGTCCCATTCCGAATCGAGTTCATCATCCTCCGCAAGCTCGAAGCAAAGGCCTTCAAAGTCAGGAAGCAAATAAACATCCTGGTCTTCCTGCCAACCGCCAAAGTGCTCTTCCAAGTCCTTCAAGGTCGAGCCAAGACCGACTTTTTCCATGAACTTGCCTTCGAAGCCCTTTTTGGCAGAGATTTGTTCGACGGCCAAGGTCTCTGCACTGATCCAAAAGCGGTAGTTCCGGTATGAGACGATTTTTCCCAAGGGCGACTCCTGGACTTCGAAAAAGCCATCCAGGCGAGCGACCAACTGCTCCATGCTCCAACCCAGCTCAAATCCGGCGAGCGATTGTCCGGGCACCACCATTCCTTTTTCCATGCTTGAGTGCGGTCTAAAAAGGTCATTTCTAAAATTGAGTGCGGTCTAAAAAGGTCATTTCTAAAATTGAGCGCGGTCTAAAAAGGTCATTTCTAAAATTCCCTTTCAAAAGTTATCATTGATTATCAATTGGTTAGAAATAGAAAAATGCAATCTAATTTTGATTTCAAAAAAATTTCGTGCCCTTCGTGCCTTTCATTGGATTTGGACGAGGACGTGTCAAACCAGTTGTATCAGTGGAGCAAACCGCGATCAAGGTCTGCGCAAAATCGGGCTCGCGATCCAAAGTTAGGCCAAATCCGGTTTTCCCAGCCTCCAGGCCGCCGCCAAAAACAGCCGTCAGTCGCCTCGGAAGGTCTCGCCTTGGGCTTGGCGGGCCTTCTCGATGCCCTTGGGGGTCAGGTGCCACGATCCCTTGGGGCTTTCGTGGACCAGGCCGAGCTTGCCCAGGACGCCCAGGCTGCGGCGGATGCCCGAGCGCCGCGAGTGCATGGTCATCAGCACCTGCACGCCGTGGCCCGCGCCCCGGTCGGGGTGGTTGGCCTCGAGCAGAAGCAGGTCCACCAGCACGTAGTTCAGGCGCACCTTGCGGCGCGTGCGGGCCAGGCGCACCAGCTTGGCCAGCATCCCCCGCCGGGGCGCCAGCAGCAGCGAGAGCAGCACGAACGTGCTGGCCACCAGCACGATGGTCGGGCCCGTGGGCCAGTTGGGGTGGGCGCTGCTGATCCACGCCCCCGCCACGCCCGAGCTGGCCCCGAAGAAGGCCGCCAGGCTCACCATGCCCGAAAGCCGGTCGGTCCACTGGCGGGCCGCCGCCGCGGGGGCCACCACCATGGCCACCATCAGCACCACGCCCACGGCCTGCAGCCCGATCACGATGGCCAGCACCAGCACCGAGGTCAGCAGCCGCTCCACCACCCGGCTGTCGAAGCCCAGGCTGGCCGCGTAGGCCGGGTCGAAGGTGTGCAGCTTGAACTCCTTGCGGAACAGGAACAGCAGCCCCAGCGCCACGGCCCCCAGCACGGCCATCAGCCGCACGTCCTGCGTGGTCAGCGTGGCCGCCGAGCCGAACACGTAGTCCGACAGGCCCGACTTGCCCGGGATGGGCCGCTGTTCGACCAGCTTGAGCAGGAACACGCCCGAGCCGAAGAAGATGGCCAGCATCACGCCCAGGGCGCTGTCGTTCTTGAGCCGCGTCTTGCTCGTTACTTCCGAGACCAGGAACATGGCCAGCAGGCCCGTGGTCGCCGCCCCGGCCATGAGCAGCAGGCTGTCCTTGTGGCCCTGGCCCGTGGCCCAGTAGCCCGCCAGGAAAGCCAGCACGATGCCCGGCAGCGAGGCGTGCGCCACCACGTCGCCCATCAGGCTCTGCTTGCGCAGCAAGGCGAAGCAGCCCAGCGCGCCGCTGACCACGCCCAAGATGGCCGTGCCCGCCGAGACGGTGGCCAGGGTATGGTCGGGGGCAAGGGACATGAGCTGCTCGAAAAAGGCGCTGGGCATGGGGCGGGTGCCGAGGCTTTGGCGCCCCGGCGCGCCAATTTAGCGCTTTCCCGACATTCGCCCAAAGCCGACGGCAGGGCCGCTATTCGCCTTTGGCGTGTTTTTCCTCCAGCTCACGGGCTAGCGCCTCCGATTGGCCCAGCAGTTCCTCGACGAGCTCGTGAACCCGCGTGGAGGGGTTGTGGTTCGCATACCGCTTGTCTTTGTGTTCCATAGCCAAGTCTCTCGCCCATTTAATCGCCTGGTCCAAGTTTCCGTATTTTTTCAGCAGGGCGAACATTTCCTTGCTGTTTTTCTGGTATCGGAAGTTTAGCTTCTTGTTTTTCGCGTTGATGGCGTTTTCAATCGTCTTTTTGTATGCCTCCCTGCCCATCGGAGTCTGGCGGTTCTCGAAGTGGAGCACGTACCAAAGCTCGAAGGCTTCGTTGCTCCAGGCGCACCGGATTCCATGCGCTTCCGCCTTTTCGATGGCGCCGTTGAAATGCTTGGCAGGAAAGCTGTCGCAATCGAACACGGCCCATATCCTGTCATATTTTCCGGTGTCCTTTGTTTTCTTTTCAATGGCTCTGTCCACGACTTTGGTGGTGTTCATGCCGGTGCCCTCAATCTCCACCACGTACAAAATATTCCCGCTTTGCTTCGGAAAGGATTTGAAATAGTTCGGTTCGGTCTTGCTTCCCTCGCAGACGATAAGGAATAAGGCCTTGATTTCCCGGGTTTTCCTCTTTTGTGCCGCGGGAGCGAAGCGCTTTAGCTGGGCCGGGTCGATGGGTTTCGCTTTTGCCATTGTTGTGGAGAAGGACAAGTTTCAGTCGAAGAGGAAGGGAATGGCGCCGTAGCGTCCGTGGAGGTAGTTGCGTTCGTAGTTGGCGTCGCTGCGCACCCGGCTCTGGTCGGGCAGGGTGATGTCGTAGAGCGAGAAGAGGTCGGTCTGCTCGCGTTCGTCCTTCTCGGTGAACCAGATCTGGTCGCGGCGGAAGAGCGCCTCGCTGAGCAGGTTGGTGTCGTGGGTGGAAAGCAGCAACTGCGCGCCCTTGGGGTTGGACCGCGGGTCGTGAAACAGGCGGATGACCTGCCGCGTGATGAGCGGATGCAGCTTCGAGTCCAGCTCGTCCACCACCAGCAGCCTGCCGTGCAGCAGGGTGTCGATGATGGGCCCCAAAAGGTCGATGATCTTCCGTGTGCCTTCCGATTCGTTCTCGTGGAGGTCCAGCAGCACTTGGCCGACGCGGTTCCCGTTCTTGTCGTACTGGTGGTGGACGGTTTTCCAGCTCAAGGCCGACGCTTGAAAGGTGATGGGAAAGGTATAGGGAAAGCCCGATGCGCCACCCTCTTTTTCAACGATTTCCAGCGATTCGAAACCCAAGCGCAGGCTTTTGAGCAGCTCTTGGGCCTTGTCGTGAAATTCACCCTGGCTGGTGAAGGCTTTGAGGCTGGCTTCCTGGTGGCTTTCATGCCGCAGCCCCGAGATGACGTTGAATCTCCGGAACCAGGCGACCAGGCGCTTCGACAGGCTTCCACCCAACTGGGCCACCAGCGAGATGAAGAGCCGGTTGGCATTGGTGGCGCCTTCTTTTCCGATGCCTTCGCCGAATTTGTCCGACACGCCGATGCCCTCGGGGGTGCGGACGAACAGCGCGGTCTCGCTCCGCGGACCTCGGCCCTCGAACAGCCACTCGTTGACGATCGCGTCCGCGTCGTACTCGAAGCCGTAGCGGAAGCGGCGGGCTTCTTCGTCCAGCCAAAAGACCACTTCGAAGAAGGTCGGCTCCGCGGCGCTCGTCTCCTCGAGCAGGAAGGGCGTGTGCGGCAACGGGTCGCCGTCGTTCAGCCGCACCGATTCGAGCACGCATTGCCGCATCCGTCCCAGGGCTTTCAGCAGGTTGCTCTTGCCGCTCGAGTTGGGGCCGTAAACCACTGCCGAGCGCAGCAGCTTCTGCTTTTGCAGGCTGACCAGGTTCTGCTTGAGCTCCGAGATGCCCTCGGCTTTCATGCTGAGGGTCTTTCTTTCGTGGAAAGAAAGGAAGTTTCCGACTGTGAAATCAACCAGCATGGTTTTGAGCTTTTCTTTCAAAGATAAGATTCTTCCGATTGAATTGTCTTCATGGTGCGATTTTTTTTGAGAAAAAATCTCAAATTAAGTCATTTTCAAAGGCGATGACTCGCCTTGAAGGCTCGAACCAAGCCCGAAGGGGCGCAATACCAACCCTAGGATTCCTGGATCAATAAGGTAATAAGGTTTTAAGTAAGGATTCAAAATTAGCTTAGCCCAACTTGGAAATCGTAACTTACAAATCATTGAATACCAGGCATTGGCTTTTATAAAATTGCAATTAGGTAACTACGTACTTTTGTTTT
>JAIFMG010000102.1 GCA_020048645.1 Bacteroidota bacterium
TCTACCGCCCCGACGGCCTGCCCGACGACCTGGCGCAGGAAGAGCCCATCCGAAAGGCCATCCAGCGCCTCGAGGTCATGTACTTCGACCGCGACGAGCGCGACATCCACGAGGGACAGCAGAAGCGCTACCGCGACGAGCTGTCCTGGATGCGCAGCGTCCTCGACAAGGCCGTCGAGGAAGCCGTCGAGAAAACCGCGGAGCAGACCGCCGCCGCCAAGCAGCGGGAGTTCGCCCAACGCTGCTTCACCAAAGGCATGGACGACGCCACCACCGCCGAGCTCAGCGGGCTGGACATCGAGGAGGTACGCGCGCTGCGCCTGGCGCCCTGACCCTCGCCTTCGGCCGCCCAGGGGCTGCTCAAAAACAGGTGCGGGGTTTTTCGGCTTCTTCGTATCATTGCCCAAAGAAAAAATACAGACCATGGGATACGAAAGTCTGCAAGCCGCCGTGCGCGACCTGGAACGCCGCGAGATGCTGGTTCGGATAAAGACCGAGCTGGACCCCGACCTGGAAATCGCGCAGGTACACCGCCGGGTGCAGCAGGCGGGCGGCCCGGCCTTGCTGTTCGAGCGGGTCAAAGGCTCCCCCTTCCCGGCGCTCTCGAACCTCTACGGCACCTTCGAGCGCACGGAGTTCGTCTTCCGGCGCACGCTCGAAAAGGTGCGCGACGTGGTGGCCCTGAAGTCGGACCCCACGCAGGCGCTCCGGCATCCGCTGCGCTACGCCAAGGCCCCCTTCACGGCACTTACGGCCCTGCCCCAGCGGATCGCGCCCTGGCGCAGCCCCGTGTTCCAGTACAGCACCACGCCCGACAAGCTGCCCCGGATCAAGTCCTGGCCCATGGACGGCGGGCCTTTCGTAACCCTGCCCCAGGTCTTTTCGCTCGACCCCGAGACGCCCTCGCTCATGAAGTCCAACCTGGGGATGTACCGGGTGCAAATGGCCGGAAACCAGTTCGCCCCCGACGAGATGGGCCTGCACTACCAGATCCACCGCGGCATCGGCGTCCACCACGCCCGCCACAAGGAGCTCGGCAAGCCCTTCAAGGTCAGCATCTTCGTCGGCGGGCCGCCCGCGCACGCCTTCGCGGCCATCATGCCCCTGCCCGAGGGCCTCTCGGAGCTGACCTTCGCCGGGATGCTCGCCGGCAGGCGCTTCCGCTACGCCGAGCACCAGGGCCACGTGCTCTCGGCCGACGCCGATTTCTGCATCGTCGGCACCATCCTGCCCGACACCCTCAAGCCCGAGGGGCCCTTCGGCGACCACTTGGGCTACTACAGCCTCGCGCACGACTTCCCCGTCCTGCGGGTCGAGAACGTCTTCTACAAGCGCGACGCCATCTGGCACTTCACCGTCGTGGGACGCCCGCCCGCCGAGGACAGCAGCTTCGGGCACCTGATCCACCTGCTCGTGGACCGCCTCGTGCCCGACGAGTTTCCCGGCCTCAAGGACATCCATGCCGTGGACGCCGCCGGAGTGCATCCGCTCCTGCTCGCCATTGGCAGCGAGCGCTACATGCCCTTCCGCAAGCGCGAGCCAGAGGAAATCCTCACCATCGCCAACCACTTGCTCGGCAAGGGCCAGACCACTTTGGCAAAATACCTCTTCATCGCCGCAAAGGAAGACGACAAGAACCTCAGCACCAAGAACATATACGCCTTCTTCGCCCACGTGCTCGAACGCATGGACCCGCGCCGCGACCTGCATTTCCAGACCAAGACCACCATCGACACCCTCGACTACACGGGCACCGGATGGAACCGCGGCTCCAAAGTGGTCGTGGCCGCGGCCGGAGACCCCATCCGGCAGCTCAGCGGCGAACTGCCCGCCAGCCTCCGACTGCCCGAAGGCTTCGAGCGCCCCAAGGTGCCCCACAAGGGAATCCTGGTGGTGCAGGCCCCCGCCTACGGTCGGCCCCAGGACGAGGAGCGCCGCGTCGAGGAGTTCTGCGAAAGCCTCCACGGGCAGCCGCTCGAAGGATTCCCGCTCGTGGTCCTGGCCGACGACAGCGCGTTCGCGGCCAAGACCGTGGACAACTTCGTCTGGGTTACCTTCACCCGCTCCAACCCCTCGCACGACATCTTCGGCACCCGGGCCAGCGTCCGGCACAAGCACTGGGGCTGCGAGGGCCCCCTGGTCATCGACGCCCGCGTGAAGCCCCACCACGCCCCGCCCCTGATCGAAGACCCCGAAATCGCCCGCCGGGTGGACCGCCTCTTCGCCAAAGGCGGCGAACTGCACAGGCTGGGGTGAGGGACGCCCAATCCAATCGCCCAATGTAGAGACGCGATTCATCGCGTCTCTACATCGCGCGTCTCTACATCGGGCGTCTCTACATCGGGCGTCTCTACATCGGGCATCTCTACATCGGGCATCTCTACATCGGGCGTATCTACATCGGGCGTATCTACATCGGGCGTATCTACATCGGGCGTCCCAACATCGGGCGATGGAAGTTCATGCGTAAATTCCATTTTTCAGGGCATTGACGAAAATCGGCTGCCTGCCGCGTTTCGATTCCAGTTCTTGGGTCGATAGCCAATGCGCATCGATCACTATGTCGTATTTCAGATCGATTTCATAACAAATGTCCAAGATCCTGTTTTCATCCGCCCGGCTATACTCCTGATCGAACACCATCAAAATGTCGTAATCGGAACAATCGGTGGATTCATTCTTGGCCCGTGAGCCAAACAAGACGACACTTTGGATGGAATCTGAATATTGCTCCTGCAATTTTCGTTTCAAATCTGACAATATCAATTGATTATCGGCCATCATCGCCTCAATTTTTGCCAAGTTTAAACTCGATAGCCCTTGTCCGCTTGCGACGGCAAAACGGTTTATCGCTCGGGAGCATCAATTTCCACGAAAATGTGATAGACCTTTTGCTCCTTCTGGTTCCGCAGGTGGACCGCGACGCCGACCTTTATGCTCGCCGGAATTTCGCTGTTGTTGGAAATATCCGAGAAACTTTTCAGCTTGTGCTCGAAATCAATTTCTGGGATGTGTTGGATGTATTTTTCCCAATTCGACATGAAGTTTTTTTCGCAATAGACGACCATGTAATTCTCGGGCAATCCGTTGGCGTCATAACGGAAAATCTTGGTCAAGTGCTTGTTGATGGATGCGCGATCGAAGTTCTTCAGGATGAAGGCCTCGTAGATGGCGATGGTTTCTCCCTTTTCAT
Source organism: Bacteroidota bacterium (assembly GCA_020048645.1). Lineage (GTDB taxonomy): Bacteria > Bacteroidota > Bacteroidia > Bacteroidales > UBA6013 > UBA6013. The sequence continues at coordinate 3,194 of JAIFMG010000102.1, forward strand.
CCTCAATCTTGATGTCAATTTCGCCCGGCTGAGTATTCGCCCTGCCCCATTTCGTTTGGTCTTTGGTCCGAAAATTCTTGTTGGCCAGAAGGGTGGCGACAAGGCTATTTCTGCTGTCTTCGTAAGGTTTAATGTTCAGCGATTGGCCTTGGAGCTGCTTGAGCGCGGAGAGCACATGGTCGAACAAGGCTTGCCGCTTGCCGTTGCCATTGAACATGCCCAACAAGGTAGGAATGGAAACCTCCTCGATGCTTTTTGTGCAGGTTATGCTTCGCTTTCCTTTGCCCAAGAATCTGTTCAAGGTGTCGAAGTCATAGAACTCCGGCTCGGCGCTGCCAAGGCATTCGCTGCAAACGCACTGGGTCCTCAACTGCACGATAGGGTCTTTGAGCGTTTTGTGGATGTTTTCCAGCTCGTAGCGGATGATGCCGAACAAATTCTGCCGGTGTTTGCCTTTGATCTTGACGCTGATGTACCGCTCCAGGGTGTTGCTGATGATCAGGGCCTGGGTTTCCTCGCGTTCGATGACGACGCCTTGCTGCCAGAACAGCTTGTTCCTGATGCGGTTGTGCATCCTGACAATGAGGCGGGTAACGATTCCCGCGGGCATGAATGTGTACTTGTATTCGAAGCGCAGGTTGTCGGCATTGTCCCAGTTGTCGATTTCGTCGGGCGGGTTGGGAGGAAGAAGCGCCGGAACGATGTAATCGCCCTCATCTGGCAGACGAAAACACAATTCAAACTTCACCAGCAACTCGATCAATAACGCGAACTTTTCGCTCGGCAGATCGCTCCAAATGTCCCGAAGCTGGGCGTAGTTGAATTTCCCTTGGTTCAGGACTATCGCTTGGGTGTCGATGATCTTGTAAACGGCCTTGGTGGCCCAATCGGGATTGAGGAAAATGATGTCCTGCAAAATGAAGTTGTCCTGGAAATGCAAAAAAGTTCCCAAATCGTGGAAATAGTTGCTCAAATGCAAGGCCCGCCCAACTTCGATTTTGAAGTCCTTGCAAACGGCCAAGTACTCGTCGAGGGAGATGTAGTTCTTCCCCAATCGCTTGAGCGCGTCCCGAATGTCGAGCCAAACCTTGGGAAGTTTTTCGCCAATGTGGGGCAGTTTGCCCACCTCGCGCAAGATGGCTTCCCGAAGCTCCTGCACCCCTGTCCGATCCTTCGCGCTGACCTTGTGGAAGCCCACGATGTTGGGGAAATAGCCTTGCAGGTACTTCTCCTCGACAGGACTGACCCGCTCATCGACCTTGTTCTGGACCACCAGGATGGGCGAGTTCTGGCCGAGCAGGCTCACGATCCGCAGCCAATAGTCGAAACTGGCCAAGTTGGGCATCATCCTGTCGATCCGGGCATCCCACACCAAGAGATAGATCGACCGTTTGCTCAGGAAGAACTGGTGGGTGGAATGGTAAATCTCCTGCCCACCAAAATCCCAGATGTTGACCGTCAAGTCGTTGCCGTCAATTCTGTCGGGCTTCCATTGCCGTATGTCGATGCCCTCCGTCGAGAACTCGTGTTCGTTGTACTCGTCCAACACCAGCCTTTTCAAGAGCGAAGTCTTGCCCACCGCGCCATAGCCCACCAGCAGCAGCTTGGTTTCGTAAAGGTTCACCATCCCGCTTTTCAGCTCCTCAAAGTAGTTCTTCAGGGCCTCCTTGCCCTGCTGGATGATTTCGATCGGGACGTTCTCGATGGGGTTGTTGTAGAATTTAATCACTACCATCCGACAAAAATTGAATTTTGCATTTATCCTGATTTAAAAGTCTGATTTACAGATACTTCCGAGTCTGGTTTTCCGGAT
>JAIFMG010000075.1 GCA_020048645.1 Bacteroidota bacterium
GTATGTCGGAAGGAATGACCATGCGCTGCCGTGGATGTGGATTCGGAACCTGTTTTTTTTATACTAACGCAAATATACCTAAATAATTACGCCAAAAGCTCGTCCTGGTTGAAAGCATTCACGACCGTGTTTATCTTGAGAAGGATGCCGTTGACATGGCAAAAATCGGCGATGCGCTGAAGCCGTTCCAGGTCCAACTGCCGCCCTTGCTGCTCGCGGCCAATGCGCGCGTTGGTCTCGGCCCGGTCGCTGTCGAGGCTGATGCCCAGAATGTCAAGCTGCCCGACCTGCCGCGCCAGCCATTCGAGGCTCAAGCGGCTGCCGTTGGTGATAACACTGGTTTCCAGCCCATTGCGCTTGGCCCGTGCCAACAAGGAACCCAAGTAGGGCAAAAGCATCGGCTCGCCCCCCGCGAAGTTGATCTTGCGGAACTGACCTGAAAGCGCCAGCGCCTCAACGACGGCCTCATGCCGGCGCTGGCCCGCAGTGGGCGCGTCGAAATCGTTGAAAGTGGCGTAGCAAAACTTGCAGCGATAGTTGCACTGCTTGACCAGATGGTAGTTGACTGTCGTTATCATGGCGGTTCATTGATTGGTGATGAACCATGCCATGAAAATGAAATACCAAAATTTCAACTAACTGTTTTTCAAATGATTACAAAAAATCAAAATGAAAATTCAATAAATAATTATTCCTTTTGAATAACCAATTATCACACAATCGCACAAAATTCGCAGGAAAAACTCGGAACCGCGCATTCCGAACCCTGCCGCAAGCCAAGCAATGCAAACCCTTCAGCACGAAGTCCTCGTTTTAGCTTCATCCCAATTTTGAATAGGATTCATTTGCCCAGCGCCTCTGGCCTGAAACATGAAACACCCGCTATCTGGAAGTCTGGGGCAATGAAGTAGCCGCTGAATGTTGCGCCGGGATCTTTTCGACGAAAGTCAGCTCTTCCAGGAAACGGGAGAGCTTCGGAGAATCGACAAGGATGAAAATCAGATGGTTGGAACACCGTGTGAAACCCGTATAGACCAACTCTTCGTAGTTTTCTGCCCACGAATCGCCCTCCACTATCAAGAAGACGGTATTCGCTTCCCAGCCCTTGAAACTGTGAACGGTTACGAACTTCACCTTCCCAGAGTTGACCTGAAAATGCAACCTCTTGTGCTTGCGGATGTTTTGCAAATCGCGTTCAAAGCTTCTGCTCGTATAGCCCTCTTCTACATCGACGAAACCCTTCAAATAATCGTAATATTCTTTGGTTTCTGCCAGAATGTAAGACTTCTTTCCATATTTCTTTCTGTAAATGTGTTCCATTTCCCTTATGTTTTCCAAGGTGAAAGAAAGAACACAAACATCGTTCGGTTCGCTGCCAATTTGGGTCGAGTAACTGTCAATAAAATCAACAATTGCATCGAAATCCATCGAACTGAAGGCCGCGTAATGCACCTTGTCAAATAGGCCCAACTGCGTCAACTCCGCTTCGTCGATCTGATGTTTACCGCTCAGGAACTTTTCCTGAAACTTGTAGATGAAAGACTTGATCGCAGGCGCGACGGCACGCTTGGTTTCAGGCAAGGTTTTCCAACGTCCTCCAATCAGCTTGTCGCCAAATTCCATTTTGCTGTTTTGAATTTCAACCCTACCATAAATGTCCTGTTTAGAATCACCAAAACCGACCAACTCGCCCCCCTCCACCAAGAAGTATTTTTTGAGCATCTTAACCCAGCCGACCTGATAATCCTGGATTTCGTCGATAAAAATCGCAGCATACTTCTCAATCTCATGTGCATGGTCAACAAACAGATTCAAATTGCTGTAAAAGCTACTTTCAAAATAATCATCTCGCACGTGAGCGGCCATATTGTCAAAATCACGGGGAAAAGCATGAACAAGCCCCAAATTGTTCATGAAGGAATTGATGAAGTCATGATAATTCAGGATGTGGAATTTAGACCATTGGAAATCAGCTTCGACCTCTCCAATCCTCTCCCGAATGTAGTTTCGCAAGGCGATGTTGAAATAAAGGATCAACACCTTGCCCTGGGTGCGCAACTGGGCATTGACAGCCCGCTTGGCCAAAACAAGCGTCTTGCCGGCTCCTGCGACTCCTCGAATCTTGTGATCGCCGCCTTGGCTGAAACAAAATTCAAGTTGCTTTCTGGTGTAATTGATGTTTTTTCCCAAATAAGAAAAATGAAAGGGCGGCTTGATGATTTGTAAAACAGAGTCGTGAATAGGGGCATCGAAAAATTTGGAAGTTTTGCTGATCCAATGCCTTTCCAACAAGCCATGCAAATAGCTTGATGACAAAATATCTTTCGCAATAATATCAACCCATGCCGCAGACTTGTTGGGTGTGTATTCGACATTCTCCTCATCCGCGCTCTGTCCATACAATTCGACGGCCAGAAAGTCGTTCAAATCCTCTTGGTTTTCATGGCAAAAAAAGACAGCGCAAGCCACAATGGCCCAGTGCTTGGGCTCGCGCATCTTCAATTCGAGCAAATGCGGAATGTGCAGGTTGAAGAAGTTTTCCTTGAAATTGATGACTTGCGCAATAGGCGACCGATGGAGGCTGCCGCCCCAAGAACGGTAAGCCTTGGCGAGGGTATCGAACTGGAATTGTTGAATTTGCCAGTCGCAAACCTGTATCAACAAAATGCCGCCGTACTTTCGCATCAAAAGAATGTCGGGAACATCCCCATTCAAGTAGGGATGGACGAAAATTTCATATTCATCGTTCAAGTTTTGGCACAGGAAATCGAGCAAGGATTTTTCGCCTTCGCTGGAAATGATTCCTACCTCCGCCTGTATTTCAATTTCAGGATAGTGGACGATTGCCATTTTGCTTTGCTTAGTATCACAATTCTCTCGCAATGTACAACATGGCATTCGAATTTCCAAAATCAAAAGACCTGATAAACAAGAGCGAAGACACCATCCAGCAAGCTGGACTCACCCAAGCGAGGCATATTGCCACATCAAGCAAGAGAAAATGCAATAAATTTCCGGAATGTTATAGCGACAGTGCCATGAAATTTTCGAATATGAAAATTGGAAAGGTTGCAATGCAGAAAACGAAAAACAAACAATCTGGCGATAAAGAAAATGCTGGCATGACAAGACAAAAAAAATATGCCTTTCACGAAACAAAAATCAGGCGCCTCTTTGCAAATACTTGGTAAAGAGAAGCTCCAGCGGACTATCCTTGTCCTGCTCGTGGATGCCGCGATGGAAGGCCGCAAGTTTTTCCATTGTCTGCACGAAGGCTAACTTCTCGCTTTCATCCAGCGGGCCGCTCACCAGCAGCGCCACCTGGTTCATCGACCCGAAAATTCGGAACATGAGCTGCTTGCCTTTCTCGGTGATGCCAATCCGCCGCTTCCGCTTGTCTTCTGGGTCAGAGGTCTCCTGCACGATTCCTTTTTCGAGCAACCTATTAAGGGCCGAAATGCCCGAGGTAAACTCCATGAGCTGCATCTGCGTCAACTCGGACTTGCTGTACGTCTTGTCGGTAATGAGCGAAGCCAGGAAACCGAACTCTTCGATGGAATGCAAAGGCGTGTCAGCCAGCACTTTCTTGGTGTAATGCCGGGCATAGCGGTAAAGATTTGGGAGCAGTTTGCCAATCTCAACCTCCGGTGACTGTCGGCCCTTGTAGTCGTGGTTTTCGTCGAATTGCAGGACGCCTCGCACCTGGGCGCCCCCGGCTGTCCGGGCGCCCAGCCACTGTGCGAACTCCGCCAGCCCCGCATCAGGCTGCTGCTGCTCAAAAAGTTCCAACTCGTCAAGCAAAGATTTGGCGAGCGAATATTTTTCTCTCTTTTTCATGTTTAGGCCTATCAACTTTTCAACAAATCGTTGGCAAGGCTTTCACCAATGGCAAGGCTAGAGGTTGCCGCGGGCGAAGGCGCGTTGCAGACGTGGGTGACGCGATGGTCGTGGAAGATCCAGAAGTCGTCGATGAGCTCGCCGTTCGAGTCGCAGGCCTGGGCGCGCACCCCTGCCCCACCCTTTTCCAGGTGCTCGGGGCCAATCTCGGGAATCAGCCTCCGCAGCGCGTCGACAAACTTGTCCTTGGAAAAGGAGCGCCCCATCTCCTCCAAGCCCATGCGCCAATGCTTGCGCACGACCTTGCGGAAGCCCGGCCATGAAATCGCCTCCACCATATCGGGAATGGAAATTTGCGTGTTTTTGTAACCCTCTCTTTTAAAAGCAAATACGGCATTGGGTCCAGCCTCGATTCCCCCGAGCGCCATGCGCGTGAAATGTACGCCCAAAAAAGGAAAAGCGGGATTGGGAACCGGATAGATCAAATGCTTGACCAAGTTTTCATGCTCCGGCTTGAGCTTGTAGTACTCGCCCCGAAACGGAATCACGGCAAAATCGAGCCGGGGATGGGTCGTGCGGGCCAGACGGTCGGCCTGCAAACCGGCGCAGACCACGACATGCCGCGCCTCAAAGACGCCACCACGGCTGATCACAATGGCCGATCGGCGATCGTTTTTGATGTCGATAACCTCCGTATGGAAAAGAATCTCGCCACCTAGTTGAACAAAAGTATCCCCCATTTTTTGACACATTCCCCGAAAATCGACAATTCCTGTTTGCGGAACAAAAATAGCCTGCAAACCTTGGCAATGCGGCTCGCGCTCGCGGATTTCCTCCGGGCCGAGAAGCTCCAGCCCTGCAAGCCCGTTGGCGATTCCCCTTTCACGAATGGCCTCCAACCGAGGCAGCTCGTCGGGCGTGGCAGCGACAATGAGCTTGCCGCAGACTTCATGTCGAACGTCGTGCTCCTGGCAGAAATCGAGCAGAAGGCGGTAGCCCAAGGCGCAGTTCTTCGCTTTTAGGCTGCCCGGCTTGTAGTAGATGCCCGAATGGATGACGCCGCTGTTGTTGCCGGTCTGGTGATGGGCAAGGCGCCCCTCCTTTTCCAGGAGCAGGACTTTGGCGTCAGGGCGTTTTTCCTTGATTTTCAGTGCAGTGGCTGTTCCAACAATGCCGCCGCCGATGACGATGAAGTCTTGCATGGTGTTGTTATTTGATTTTTTGAAAGCGCTAACCAAAACGAAATGGGGCAAGAGAAGGGATAGATTGCTATGATTTCGTAGCAAAGATAGAAAAATTTTGCAAAAAATCGTATGAAAAAGTTTTTTTATTACGGAATCGTAGTACATTTGCAAAAAAAATCACTGGCAGATGAAACTCAAATTGAAATCCCTAGCCTTGTCGGCCCTGATTCTAGCGGGTATCGGCGCCTGCAGAAGCCGGCAAGCTGAAGAGCCGACCACGGCCGAGAAAATCGAATCGAACCCCCGCGGCGAAGGTCAGACGATAACCTTCGCCTTCGAAAAAGGCTCCGGGCACAACCACCCAACCTTTGCGCTGTGGTTAGAAGATGCAGAAGGCAACTTTATCCAGACACTATTCGTAACACGTTCCATAGCAACTGGAATTTTTGATCGTGTTGAAATCTCAAATGGCCAATGGCAACCTGGTCAAGCCAAACGCCCTTCCGCACTTCCCTACTGGTCGCACCAACGCGGTATCATGGACGACGAAGGCTACTACCTACCCTCGCCTGCCAGCCCGGTTGTGGATGCGTACAGCGGCGCCACTCCCCTGTCGAACTTCGTGCTGACAACCCGCAGCGACAAGGCATTGCCGCAAAAGTTCCGCATCCTCTTCGAGGTGAACCAGACCTGGGATTGGAACGAATACTGGACCAACGAAAAATATCCAGAAAATCCTCATTACAAGGCATCTTGCCAGCCTTCGGTTGTTTATTCGGTGCAAGTTGACCTGACGGACAAACTGCCAAAATACCACCTGAACCCCATCGGCCACGGACACTTTTCAGGTGAGGACGGACGCCTCTACACCGACCTCGGTACGCTGACAACAGCCCTGGCCATCATGAGCCGAGGAGTGATCTCGATCGAATGATAAAAGCATCACGAGAAAACTCGCAATTGAACCTATCGAAACAAATCAAAACAAATCCATGAGAACAATCGTTTTCAGTTCAAAATCCTACGATAAGGAATTTTTGACGGAGGCCAATTCCAATGCCGGCCATGAGATGGTCTTCGTGGACGTACCCGCCGATCCGCAGACCGTCGTCCTAGCACGTGGCTTCGAAGCCGCCTGCGTCTTTGTCAACGACGAGCTCAACAGCAAGGTTCTCAATGCCTTGCACCAAGAGGGCATCAAAATGATAGCGCTGCGCTGCGCCGGATTCAACAACGTTGACCTCAAAGCGGCCCACCAGCTTGGCATCAAGGTGGCCCGGGTACCCGCCTACTCGCCCAATGCTGTGGCGGAACACGCTGTTGCCCTGATACTCACGCTGAACCGCAAGACCCACAAAGCCTACAACCGCGTGCGAGAGCAAAACTTTTCGCTCGAACGCCTGACGGGGTTTGACCTGTTCAAAAAAACAGTAGGTGTTGTCGGAACTGGCAAAATCGGACAAGCGTTTTGCAGCATCATGCTCGGATTTGGTTGCAAGGTTCTCGCTTTCGACAAATACCCCTCTCAGAAAATGAAAGACCTGGGGGTCGAATACGTCGAAATGGACCAACTGCTCGAGCAATCGGACATCATTTCGCTGCATTGCCCGCTTACACCCGAAACACACCACATGATAAACGCCGACACCCTGGCCAAGATGAAGCCCAACGTCATGCTCATCAACACCAGCCGCGGCAAACTCATCAACACGCAAGAGGTTTACAATGCCTTGAAGAAGCAGAAAATTGGATACTTGGGCATCGACGTTTACGAATCGGAAGAAAACCTTTTCTTCTCCGACCTTTCCGAAATGGTTGTCCGCGACCGGCTCATCGCCCGCTTGACGACATTCCCAAATGTCTTGATTACAGCGCATCAAGCATTCTTCACGCAAGAAGCGCTGACAGAAATCTCCCAAACCACTATCGCCAACCTCACTGCCTTCCAAAATGGCGAAGCACTGGTCAATGAAGTTACTTTGGACATGATCAAGTGAAATAGCAATATGCTGGCCCCTTCGCACCCATAGGGGCCAGCATTTTCCATACCTCATTTGTCCTTTTTGGGGAATACGGAAACGGTATTCCATAGCCCTCTATTGGCCAAAACCACAATGGATTGAACCTCTGTCACAAACAAAAATTGCTCAAAACAAAAAAACAAAGCGATGAAAAATCTTTTTCGTTCAGGTTTCGGCTTAATCTTGCTCCTGTCTGTCTTCGTTTCAAAACAAGCTTCCGCACAAAATGGAAAAGTGCAAGGCCGTGTCTATGATGAAGTTACCAACGAGTCGCTTCCCTTCGTGAACGTGCTGGTGGTAGGAAGCACAACCGGCACAACGACCGATTTGGATGGCAACTTCCTCTTCACGGGCCTGGAACCTGGAATCATCCAGCTACAAGTCTCTTTCGTTGGTTACAAGCCTAGAGTCTCGGAAGAAATCGTGGTGTCGAACGCCAAAACACCCTACGTTGAGATCGCGCTTTCGACCAGCGACCAAGAAATTGAGGAAGTGGTCGTCACGGCTTCGCCTTTCCGCCGTACCGAAGAAAGCCCAGTCTCGCTGCGCACGATTGGCGTTTCAGAAATTGAAAACAGCGCTGGCGCGAACCGCGACATTTCACGTGTCATACAGTCTCTTCCCGGAGTTGGCGGATCGGTTTCATTCCGAAACGACATCATCATTCGCGGCGGTGGGCCCAGTGAAAACCGCTTCTATCTCGACGGGGTTGAAATCCCGAACCTTAACCACTTCGCCACACAAGGCGCCTCGGGAGGCCCCGTCGGCATTCTGAACGCGGACTTCATCAGTGGTGTCAACTTTTACTCGGGCGCATTTCCGGCCAACCGAGGGAATGCGTTGAGCGGTGTTTTCGAGTTCACGCAAAAGGATGGAAACAAGGAAAAACTACGGGTCGGAGCAGTTGTCGGCGCCTCGGACCTGGCCTTGACCCTCGATGGTCCGCTGGGAGAGCGCACAACCTTCATCTTCTCGGCCCGGCAGTCGTATTTGCAATTCCTCTTCTCGGCTATCGGGCTGCCCTTCTTGCCCAAATTCAATGATTTCCAGTTCAAAAGCAGAACGCGCATCAACGACAAGAACGAGCTGACCCTCGTCGGGCTCGGCGCTCTCGACCGCTTCGAATTGAACCTGGACATCGAGGAGCCGACGCCTGACCAAGAGTATATCCTCGGCTACTTGCCCATCCAAAACCAATGGAACTACATGAACGGGGCCGTTTGGAAACACTTCTCCGGCAACAGCTACCAAACTTTCGTGCTTAGCCGCAACATGCTGAACAACCGTTCGCTCAAATACCAAGACAACGACGACAGCGACGAGGCCAACAAGACCTTGGACTATGTTTCGCAGGAAATCGAGAACAAATTTCGCTTCGAGACCAACCACCGCTTCAGTGGCTTCAAGTTCGTGGGCGGAGTGGGATTGGAATACGCGAAATACAACAACAACACCTTCCAACGGCTATTCGTACAAGACCAGCTCCTGACAATCGACTACGAAAGCGAATTGAGCCTCTGGAAGTACAACGCCTTCGCACAACTCAGCAAAAGTGTGCTATCCGAAAGGCTGGCCCTCTCGGCAGGAGTCCGTTTCGACGGAACGAGCTACTCCGAAAGCATGGCCAACCCTTTGGAACAATTCTCTCCCAGATTGTCAGCTTCATACGCCTTGACCGAACGCATCAGCATCAACGCCAACACGGGCCGATACTACCAACTACCAGCCTACACAACGCTGGGTTATCGCGACAGCGACGGCGTGTTGGCCAACAAGGCCAACAACTTGAAGTTCATCAGTGTGGATCACGTCATCGGCGGCCTGGAGTTCTTGCCCTACGACTACATGCAGTTCACACTCGAAGGCTTTTACAAACAGTATGGAAATTACCCCTTCTCTTTGCGAGATTCGATAGCGCTGGCCAACAAAGGCAGTGATTTTGGCGTCATTGGCGATGAGCCTGTCGCCTCGATCAGCGAAGGACGCGCCTATGGCATCGAGTTCTTGAACCGCATCAAACTGCCCAAGTACAACCTGATTTTCGCCTACACCTGGGTGCGCAGCGAGTTTGAGGACAAAAACGGCGAAATGATACCCAGCGCCTGGGACAGCCAGCACCTTCTGACCATCACAACAACCTGGACGCCCAAACCAGAATGGAAGTTTGGTGCCCGCTGGCGCTTTGTTGGTGGACTGCCCTACACGCCCTACGACCTGGAAACCTCCTCATTGGTAGCCGCTTGGGATGCCCAAAGAAGGCCCTACCTCGACTATGATCGCCTGAACCAGGAGCGCTTCACTTCCTTCCACCAGCTTGATGTCCGGGTGGACCGCTTTTTCTACTTCTCGAAATGGACACTTGGGATTTACTTCGACATTCAAAACTTCTACAACTTCAAGCAAGCCTCGCAAGATTTCGTTGTTGTCAACCGCGATGAGCAGGGTCAACCCATCCTACTTGACAACGGTACACGCTACGACTTGCTTTCCCTTCCGAACGAAAGCGGGACCCTATTGCCAACCCTTGGCCTCCAGATTCGCTTTTGAGTGTTGCAGCCCTATCAAAAGAAGAGACCTGCTGGCCGTTGGCCAGCAGGTCTCTTCTTTTGATAGCAAGTTGAATCGCTCAGAGTTTTCTCCAAGCAGTCACTTGCGACACGGTATGCTGGAACTTCCGAGCGGTTTCTCGGATCACGAACTCGAGATTGGCTGGCTGGCCAACTAGCTCAAAATGAGCATCCAGTAGCTCGTGCAATCCATCGAGCGTGGTGATGTTCTCACCATTGCGCTTGTAGCCCCCTAGCCAGTTCTCTTTCTTGGTATGCCCTTCGAGCCAGGTGTAAGGCGAGCTCAACAACAAGATGCCACCGGGAACAATCCGCTCGTGAAATTCTGACAAGAACTTGGCAGGATCGTAAAGCCGATCGATCAGGTTTCCGGCAAAAACCAAATCGTAGTTCGCAAATTGCGGCTTGAGGTTCGAGGCGTCGCCTTGGAAGAAATCCACTTTGTTGGATAGTCCATCCAATCCCAGTTCGTCCAAGCTGCGCTGGTGGAAGGAAATCAACTCCCCCTCCTCAGGGAGGACGTATTGGGTGTAGCCTTTTTCCTGCATTTCAATCGCGATACGAATGAAGCGGGCAGAAAAGTCGATACCCGTAACCTGATCGAAAGCCTTGGCCAGTTCGAAAGTGCTCCTCCCTACCGCGCAACCTAGATCCAAGGCACGACGTTTTGGCTTGCCCGCCAGCAAGTCAATGCCAATTTGTGCGCACTGTTTGGGATAGTTGGGAACGCCGAAATATTCTTTTCCGAAATGAAATTCGCAATACTGCGAAATCAGCTCGTTGGTCTCGTAAATGTCGTTTTTTACGACGACAGGCTGCTTGGATTCGACGTAGCGGAAGCCCGCATGTTGGTAGAAATGACGGCGGAAAGCATAGCGGGCATCCTTGGTGGCCTCATTGCCTGTCGAAATCCAGGAACCTCCTTTGAACAGGTTGTGCTTGCCGTCGAAGGTCGGAGTTGAGAAATCGTCGTATAAGGGATGCACCTTGAAACCAGGATACCCAAAAATAGGCGTTTCAGTCCATTGCCAAACATTTCCAATGACATCGTAGAAACCCAAACCGCTTTCGAATTTGTCAACGGGGCAGGAAGACGCGAAATGCTCCAGATTCAGGTTTCCGGGTGCCTTGTCCCATTGCAGCAAGTTGGGAAGCCCGACATGCTCGTGCAAGCGCACCCATTCCTCCTCGGAAGGCAGACGAATCGGCAAGCCTGTATGTTGGGATTTCCAGTTGCAAAAAGCCTTGGCTTCCAACTGGTTGACTTCAACGGGCCAGTTCCATGGCATCTCGACTTCTTCGGTAACCAAGCGCAGCTTGAATTGTCCATCGCTTTCGCGCCAGAACTGCGGGTAACGTGATTTCTTGAACTGGACCCAGTTCCAGCCTTCCTCGGTCCAGAAATCTCGATGCTCGTAGCCGCCGGCATCGACAAACTGTTTGAACTCTGCATTGGAAACCACAAACTGGCTCGCCTTGAAGTCCCCAACCTGCTCCTCCTGCTGCCCGAATTCGTTGTCCCAGCCATAGAGGCTCGTGCCTTGCGTTGGACGTCCCAAAATCACTTTGCCCGCTGGTACAGCCAGAAGATTGTTTTGAGGGGCATCGCCACGCTCGCCGCAAACTTTCCATTTGTCTTGTTTGCGTACTTTATCCAGGGGCAGTTCGCGGATCAGCACCGAAGAGGTTTCCAAATGGATGCGCTCGTGCTCGATGCCCATCACAACAGCCCAAAAAGGACTTTCCCAAGTAATCGGAAGCTCCAGGGGAAGGCTTCGGATCAGATTCTCAACGATTTCCCGGACTTCAGCCCTGTACTCGCGAACCTCCTGAACGGTAGGCCAATCGTAGTGCGCCTCATTGAGATCATCCCAAGACATTTCGTCCACGCCAATGGCAAAAATGGATTCGAATCTAGGATTAGGACGTTCTTTCACGAGCTTGGCCAGCACTAGCTTGTTCATGAAAAAAACTGCGGTATGTCCAAAGTAAAAAATCAGCGGATGGCGAAGCGAGTTCGCTCTCTGGAAAAACACCGCATCATTGACCAATTGATCGTAGAGGCTTTCGTGCAATGCGTAGGTGTTCCGAAAATAATCCAAAATTTCTTGTCGCTTTGCCAAAACTTCGCCGCTTGTGAGGACGGGCGGCTTGAGTGTGATATTTTTCATTTCCTTTGTGTGAATTTATGATTAAGAAACCATGAAAAAGCGTTTTCTTGAGCTGGCAATCCTGATTCTTACGGTACAACTTGCCAACGCGCAAAGCTACCAAGATAATTTGATTCCGTACTCTGAAAATGGCCAATGGGGCTTTGAGGACTTCGAAAATTGCCCTGTCATTGCGCCCATGTTCGACGCCGCAGGACGGTTTGAAAACGGGCTGGCGCCAGTCCGGCTTGGCCCATTGGTCAGCCTGATTGACAGCCTTGGCCGAACTCCCCTCGGCTGGCACAAAGACATCTTTCGGCTGGAAGATGCGTTCATACTGGTCGATGAAAAATATCAACTTTCAGACAATCAAGGAAATGCCATTTCAGAAGCCTTTGACTATATCGGCCGGGACGAAAACACACTTTGGGGAGAGCGGGATGGAAAAGCCTTCTTGTTGGCCCTTGATGGCCGCATCCTGTCTGGCCCCTTCGATGCCATCGGCCCAGAGCGAGAGGGCCTGATCCGGGTGTTGCAGGACAGCAAATTGGGATTCATTTCGCCAACTGGAAATCAAATGCTGGCCCCAAGTTGGGACGATGCTTCGCACTTTCGGCACGGAGTTGCCCGGGTTCGCCAGGGCGAAGGTTTCTTTCTGATCGACAAACAAGGCAATCAAACCAGCGACCTTTATTCTTTTATTGGGGAATTCAAAAACGGTACTGCCTTTGCATTCAAAGGACAAAACATTGCCCTGTTGGATAGCAGTGGCAACCTTGTTTCGGCATGGCATGAAAGCATCCAACGGTTCTATTTCGGTCTATTTCTTGCCTACAATGGGAAGCTCTGGTGCTTTTTGGACGCCCAAGGAAACAAAGTCACCAATTTATACCGCTGGCCCCTATTGCTCTATCGATCCGTGAGCTTCGAATTTGATGGTCAAAACGCGCAAATGTTCAACGAGGCCGGGATGCCGATATGTCCGAAGACGCCTTCGGCCCAGGCTCCGGATTTCGATTTCGATGGCTTCGAACCACCCGCCTATCCGAGTGGAGGGCTGTTCAGCGAAGAGCTTTGCACGGAAAAGAAAGACGGCGGATTCGTGTTGGTGGACAGGCAGGGGCGATACCATTCGGGGATATTTGCCGCCATTGGTGCCTACCAGCAGGGCTTGTTCCAGGCCAGGACTATCGAAGGCAAAGCGTTCTGGCTGGGGCCGACCGGCAAGCCCTGGAGCGCGGAATTTGATGCCATTTATCCTTTTTACCAAGGGCTTTCGCGGGTTCGAATCAACGACCAATATGCGTTTGTTGGAGCGAATGGAAACATCATAAGTTCATGGTTTGAATATGCTTACGAATTTTCGGACAGCCTGGCGAAAGTTGTGGTCGGCTCGAAGGTCGGCTTCATTGACGACAAAGGGCAATGGGTCATCGCGCCGACTTACGACGACGCCAGCTCCTTCGCCTACGGCTTGGCCAAGGTGCGGATCGGGCGCTGGGTCTTTTTCATCGACAAGCAAGGACGGGAGCAAACCCCTCGCTTTTTGAATACGCCCGAAGGCAACCAGCGGATGCTCGACACGGCCTTCGTACACTGGCAAGGGCAGGTCATACCCTACAAGCTCATCGTCGGGACGGCCCTGCTTGACCAGAACGTCTATGGCTACCGCTCGGGCGACGGCTACAACATCCAGGACGAGATGGTTCTGCCTCCGCAGTTCATCGACAGGGAAATTCCACAACGCAACCAGCATTACTTTTTCGAATACAATTTGGACGTTAGGCCCGACCGTCCGCTCTATCGCGAAATCGTAAAAAATGGAAATTCCGCCAGAATGTTTGTCCGACAACGCAAATACATCCGCTACGCCCTCTACGATTTCAACAACCGAAAAATCAGCGATTGGTACTGGAAGATTGGCCACGCGAGCGCATCGACCCATGGCTACATTCCGGCCTTGACGATATGGAGAAAGTCTGTTTTGCTGGATGTTTTCGGCAACGAAGTTGCCCCAGCCCGGCACTTGTACCAACCTTTCTACGAAACTGGCTATATCGCAGTAGCCAATAATCGAAAAGTAAGCCTGTTGGACAGCACACTCAACCAGAGAATCCCGTGGCTTGACCACCTTGAGGTGGATCATGGAACCATCGTGGCAAGAGACCGGGAACGTTATGCGCTTTTGGACAAAAACCTGATCTTCATTACGCCTTGGGTGGATGGGATTCGCCACGACGGATTCCGAGACTTCGTGTTCGAGCAAAGTGGGAACTTGGGCGTGTTTTCACCGAGCGGAAACCAGCTTTTGCCCATTGTCTTCGAGGAAATTCAGGCGCTGAAAGCAGGATTGTATCTTGTAAATCAAGGCGATAGCGTTCAAATCGTTGATGATTCCAACCGGTCGGTCGGGCTTAGGTACAACACGCTTTCCGACTTCGATGCCTATGGGCGGGCCATTGGTCGGCAGGGAGCTCTCGTGGCCCTTGCCGACTCGCTGGGGCGGCGGTTGACGCCGTGGTTCGCGGATTGCCAACGGCCAGCGGGCGGCTTTTACGTGGTCAGCGACAACGAAGGCTATTTCTTGTTGGACACGCTGCTCCGGGCGACAACACAGGAACGTTTTGATGCGTTGGAATATCGCCAAGATGGTCATTATCTGGCGAAGAAAAGCGAACGTTTCGCGCTGTTGGACAAGCAAGGCCAACGCATGACGGTATGGCTCGACTACATCAACCTGTTCTCGGAATCGGTGGCCGTGGGAGGCGTCGGTGGCCGCTTCGGCTATTTCGACAGCAAGGGGGATAACTTCATCGACGCCGTTTTTGAAGACGCGGGGTCCTTTCGAGGTGGAATCGCCCGGGCACGTCTGGACGGCGCCTATCATTTCATCAGTTTCGAGAAAAACATCGTCAGTCCTGGTTATGATTACCTGTATCCGTTTGACGGATACTGCGCCATTGCCAAAAAGTCAGGAAAATACGCGCTTCTGGGGCCGGATTTCCAGGTCATCAGTCCTTGGTACGACAGCTTGAGCTATTACGGGGCGGGCTATTTCCACGCGCAAGACCGAGGGAGGCATGCCCTTGTCAGCGGCTTCGGCTTTCAGGAAACCTTGGCCTACACTTTCGACATTACAAAGAGCCACAAGCTAAAAATCATTGATTTTCAGACATATGCCTTGGTGGATGCCAACTCGGGCGAAGAATTGCAGCGGCTTCGCAGGCGCGTTCCCTACGACGCGCGCCCGAGCCTGGTGGCCGACCTCTACACGGAGCGGCTGGTGGTTCGGCAGGTGGATGGTCGCTTCGTGCTGGTGGACGCCCACGGAAAAACCCTAGGGCCTCCTTTCGAGCGGGCGCCTAGGGTCAATGAGGGAGAAATCGAATATTTTGACAATGGCGAATGGCGAAGCAGGGACATCTACGAGTGGCTGCGCCAACAAGAATAAGGCGAAGCCGGCTCGGCCGTTGCTGTCATTCGATTGACTGGACCCTCTTCTTGATTTTCTCGATTGCTAGATAGTTGAGAAAAAACAAGGAATAAAGGATCAGGTTCTGAAGCATCAACAAATAAACAGTTTGCCGGAATCCAATCTTTTTGAGGGAGCTTTTGTGGTTGAGGATGTGGATGCCCGCCCATATGCCGAACGCCCCGCCCAACATGCCATAAGAAAACAAATCCAGCTCGGAAGTCCGCTCTTGAACTTGCCTCGAATGCTGGCCTGTCGAACCCGATTGGGCGGCGATATCAGCGGTTTGGGCTGACCGTTGGCCGGGAATGCTCGAATTTTTGTCTTCCAGCATCTTGAGGTAGGCAAAGAAGTTCATGAAGATAAAAAACACAATGACTAGCTTGTTCATCTCAATAGTTCTTTGAAGTTAGAAAGCAAATCCAACAAGAGGACGTACATGAGCAAGTTGACCATCAGACAAAGCATCACGGAGGTTGGAAACGCCTTGTTCCCGATGGAGATTTCTTCTTGGTAAACCTCTATTGCCACCAGCGTGCCAGCGGCCCCGCCGAGCGCGCTTAGGGCATAGACACGTCCTTCGGCGCTGGCTTTGTCTTCCTTGGTCGATCCGGATTTCGGCAAGGCGAGGTCTGGGTCGGATTGGTAGTTGTAAACGGCCAGGCCGTTCATCGCCAAGAAAAGCAGGAGGGTTATGATTTTTGCCATGAGCATGGGGTGTTGGTGAATGTGCGAAATTAAGATTTTTTAGCATCGCCACCGCTGGGTTTCAAAATTCTTTTCCTTTTGAAGGAATCAATTTTTGACGAATAAAAAATCGCCTGCGAAACCCTAGGGTTTCGAAGGCGATGAAAACTTTTGGGGCCTAGCGCGCGTCAGTTGTTGAACACCTCCGCCTTCATCTCCTCTAGCAGGGAGTCCTTCGGGGCTTCTGGCGCCTGGGGAGGAGCAGGTGGCTCTGGCGGTGCGGGAAGAAGGCCCAAACTTCGAACTTCGCTGCTGATGGATAGGCCACTAGGGGTCATGGTCCAGGTCTGGCCGCCCATGTCGCCGTCGTAGATGTTCTGGACGTTCTTGATGTCGTAGATGATTTCGACCATTTCAGGGGCGAGGTAAACAGAATGTCCCTCGGCGAGCTCCAAGACGACATGGACGCTCTGTTCCGCTCTTTGCCCCACAAGGGCGCCAACGAAATGGGAGGCCAGGACAATCTCTGACGCTTCAATGTTGTAGTAATAATCAATATCCATCGCATTGGTGAGGGCTGCCGCGATTCCGCGACCATTGGAGTACCGGGTAACGAACAGCCGCGAGCGGTTGTCGGGGCTTCTGCGGACATCGAAAGTAGGCCTGCCGAACAAGCGTGCGGCCTTGACGTCCTGTTCGCCTCCCCAACCCATGAAGTGGAAGCCGCTCTCGACCGGAGCCTGTTGCGAGGCATCCAAACCGACATGGTAGGTGCTGTCAGGGACGATGGAGAGCAGGGTTTCGTGTTGGACTTCCTTGTAATCGGAACCTCCAGCCAGCTCTTTGTCGCTGATGACCATGAGCGTCAGGGCAGAGACAGCCCAAAAACTCCATACAATTTTCACGGCTTTCCTGTTGTGGAAGCGGTAGTTCCAGAAAAGCCTGGCTCCTAGCACCATCAAAGAAACAATCGGTATGATAAGGGTGAAGTAGAGCGCAAAGCCGAAGATGACACTGACCTGGGGGCTAAACAAGGCCCTAAGCATCTGGCTTAAAGAAAGATACCCTTGTGTGGTCTCGTCAAAGAAGGGACCACCGATGAAAAAGCTGGCGCCTAATCCGGTCATGAGCACAAAGCCGCCGATGAGCAAGATGCCCCCTAAGGCTTTCCCAAGCGCGAAAAACATCTCGTCCAAGTACTGCGCCACGTGTTGCGATACGGGTTTGGATTGTCCTTTCGAGTTGTTTTGACTTTGCGAATGGCCCCAGCGATCAATGTTTTCACGGACTTTCCCCAATTCGTCCTTGACAAATTCCTGTATGTTTTTGAGGTTGACGGTCTGCCTCTTCATTTGCAGTTTCTGG
The DNA here is from genome assembly GCA_020048645.1 of Bacteroidota bacterium. GTDB lineage: Bacteria > Bacteroidota > Bacteroidia > Bacteroidales > UBA6013 > UBA6013. Next base: position 17,284 of record JAIFMG010000075.1, read on the forward strand.
CTGGAGGTCATGGCCTGGGGCACGAGCACCCAGAGCAGGAGATAGGCCAACGCGCCCGCCCCATAGATGGCAAATGCGAAGCCGAAAGCCACGCGGACGAGCAGGGGCGAAAGGCCGGTGTAGTGGGCCAAGCCAGAGCAGACTCCCCCCAACCAGCGGTCGTCGGGGTCTCGGAAGAGCTTTCCGGGCGCGTGCTTCTCGTCTTGCGGCTCCTGGTCGAGCTCGTACTGCTCGGGGGCGCCCATGATGCCCAGGACGTGCTCGACATCGTGGCTGTTGATGACCTGCTTGCTGGCCCCCACTCGTTCGGAGAGCAGCTCGGCCAGCCGGGCTTCGACGTCGGCGAGTATCTCCTGGGCCTCCATGTTGTTCCCGAAGAGGACTTTCAGGTCTTTGAGGTATCGGTCGAGTAGCAGGAAGGCATCTTCCTCGATGCTGAAAGCCAATTGGTTAAGGCTAATGTGAATCGTCTTTTTCATGTTGCTGTTCGATGTGTTGTGGGCAATCGGCCTCAATCGCTGTTTTGTGCTGCATGATTGTTGTTTTTGATGGCTTCAACCGAAAGCACCAACTCTGTCCAGGTCTTGTCGAGGGCATCGAGGAATTGTCGGCCGTCGGGGGTCAAGGTGTAGTATTTCCGCGGGGGTCCCTGGTTGGACTCCTCCCAGTAGTAGTCGAGCATTCCTTCGTTCTTGGTACGGGTGAGCAGTGGGTACAAGGTTCCTTCGACGACAATCATGTTGTTGTCTTTCAGGGTGTTGATGATGTCGGTGGCGTAAAGGTCGTTCTTGGCCAGCACGCTGAGGATGCAGTACTGGAGGATCCCCTTCCGCATCTGGGCGTTGATTTTTTCGATTTTGTCTTCATTCATGGCCGGGATTTTTTGGCCTGTCAGGCCTTGTTTTTGAAGTTCTGGCGGATGCGTTCGACTTCTTGCCGGAACTTGTCGGACGCGCTGTCCCAGGTGAGGCGCTGGGGTTGTTCCGCGTCGGGCGAGCCGTTGGGCAGGTCGGGCAGGAGCAGCCAGAAAATCAAGTAAAACAGGATGCCGGAACCGCCTACCAGGGTCAGCAGCACCCAAGCGGCGCGCGCCCAGAAGGGGTCAAAGCCGAATTTCGCCCCTAGGCCGGCGCAAATGCCGGCTATCCATCCATTTTCCGTGTCTCTGTACATGGCTTGTGATTTTTAAAAGGTTTGTGTTGTTTCGATTATCACCGAACGCCGCGGGTCGCCGCGTTGAACTGGTCCATCTCCCTCTGCACCTGCTCGGGCGTCTTCGATACGAAGGCGTCCGCCCGGGGGCTTTGGCGGCGTGTGCTGTCCTGGCCGCTTTCGGTCTGGGTGGGCAACTTGCTGGCGTCAACAATGGGGTCCAGGTTGGAAGCCAAGCTGTTAAGGCTAAGGCCCAGGGCTATGCTAAGGAAGATGGCTCGTTTCATCGCGGTGGGTTTTGTTCGATGGGACAAAGATGAGAAAAAATATACTACTATGCAATACAAGGTACTATAATCTTTGTTAAATCTTTGCTCCAATTTCTTAAAGTATGGCCAACGAGAGAGGCCTTCAGATAGCAAAACATTGAAAACCAATAAGATGAAAAAGGTTTCCGCATTGGAAGACGCTATGGCGGCCAGTGCCATCGGCCAGAGAGAGAGAGCCCAACCATTGAGATGGCATTGATTTGGATTATCTTTGGATGTGGAAACAAGGCCTCGTGCTCGATGGCCTTGGCCCTGAGAACACAATCCCTTAAACCGAACATGCCATGACTCAACGCATCATCCTGTTGGCGAACCTGTTGGCCATTTTTTTCCTTTCGAGCTGCACGCTCAGGCAGGAGTTCTACTTCAACGAGGACCTGTCGGGCAAAGTCCGCTATTCGATGGACCTGACGGCCTTTTACCAATTCATGAACACCATGCCCGCCGAAGCCAACGAGTCGGATGAGTTCTCCTTCCAGGACTCCATCGCCAGCGTCTTCGCGGTAGCCTGCGACGTCTTGGCGCAGATTCCGGGCATCACGCAGGTGGGCCAGGGCAGCGGCGACCTGGGCCCTTACCTGGAGTACCAGTTCGCGGACCTGGACGCGCTGAACGCCACCATGTCGAGCGGGATGGTGGGCACGGGCAGCCAAAGCGACCACGTCTTCTTCGAGCGGAAAGGCCGGAAGCTGACTTTCAGCCCCGACCTGGAGGCCCTGGCCGAGATGAACAGCGAGGAGTTCGCCTCGATGGGCGAGATGTTCCAATACCAGCTCTACTTCTACTTCGACCAGGGTCTGCTGCGGAGGGTGGACTCCAAGATGGCGGAGGTTGCCCAGGACAAGACCAAGGTGTCGATGGAACTGTCGCTCAACCAGATGCACGAGTCGGGCGAGGAGATGACGACCACTTTCAGGGGCAAGTTCAAGCGCTGAGGAGGCTACTTGCGGTTGAGCAGGAAAAGCTCGCCGCCCTCGCACAGGAAAAGGCCCGCCTGGGCATAGGCCAGGAGCGACTGCTGGGTCGAGGGGCCGAAGGCCAGCTCGGCGACGGGCTCGAAGTCGTGCGCGCGGCGGATGGCGATCCGCTCGTCCTGGGCCTCGAAGAGGAAGCCGGGCGAGCCGGGCGCGGGCATGTGGGCGAACTGGGGCCAGTCGTCGAGCGGCCTGCCCCAGCGCGCCTCGAGGCCCTCGACGCGGAAGTAGGCCTGGCAGACCTGGCCCGCTTCGATCCAACTGGCCACGCCGATGGGCCCTTGCTGGGCCAAGCGGCGCACGCCGGGCCGCAACTTGGCCAAGGCCAGGTCTTTGCCCGAGTGGAAATGGACGCGGCTCTGCCCGGCGGTGTTCTGCAGCAGTCCTTCGGAGGTCTGGAACGACTTGCTGAGCACGGTTTTGCGGAGGTTGCGGATCTTGTCGTTGAGCGACTCGGAAAGGTATATCCAGCGCATGTTGTCGTCGGGCTCCAGGGCCAGGAGGATGTCGCCGTAGAGGTGCAGGCTGGCCTGGGGGCTGAGGCGCAGGTTCTGGAAGGGCAGCGTCACCCCGGGCGAGACCCAGCGGTGCAACTGCCCGCCGCGCAGGGCGAAGAAGTGGGCCCCGCTGGTGAAAGCGCTCTGCCAGAGGCTCTTGGGTAGGCTTTCCAAGGCGGTGGCCTGTCCCTTGTGCCGGGCGTCGAAGAGCAGGAAGGCGTCCTGGGTCTCGACGACGAGCCCCTCCCCCTGGGCCTGGAGTTCGAGGATTTCGGCGTTGACGAGCAAGGTCTTGACCAGGAAATCGGTCAGGGCGACGGCCTGCGGGGCCGGGCGGGCAGGCGCGGGCGGGGCCAGGCGCGGGTCGAGCACGAGCAGGAAGCGCTCGCCCCCGACGAGCACCCGCCGCATCTGGTCGAGCAGCGGCCCGCCAGGCAGAGGGACGTAGCACTTGGGCGGCTTCAGCCCAGGCACAGGCACCAGGAGGGCCAGCTTGTCCATGACCCTGGCCGAGAGGCTCTTGACGGCGGGGTGGCTTCCCTTGAAGGGATGGGCGTGGGTCAAGAGGTTGAAGACGAGCACGGCCAGGGCGTAGGCGTCGCTCTGCTGGTCCACCATGCCCCCGCGCTGGAAGTCGCGGACCTCTTCGAGCAGGACGCCCGTGTGCGGCCGGGCGGGGCTCTGGTACGAATCGGCATCGATCAGGCGGCATTGGCCGGCCAGGTCCACCATGACGTTGAAGGGGTTGAGGTCGCCGACCTGTATGCCCCGGGCGTGCGCCTGGGCGACGGCCTCGGCCAGTTGCTTGGCCAGCGCCAGCTTGAAGCTCCAGGCGATGGCGTTGCGCTGGCAGAAGGCCTTGTTGAAGAGGCTGGCCAAGGGGAAGAACTCGGGGCCGAGCCGGGCCATGGTGAAGCCGATGGGCAGGCCCTTGTCGTCGAAGAGCACGGCCAGGGGCTTGACGAAGGCCTGGGGCAGAACGGCCAGGGCGGCCGCCTGGGCCGTCAGCAAAGGCGGCTTGCCGGGGTGGTAAATCTTGGCCACGAGGTCGGGCTCCGAACGGACGAGCAGGATGCGCCCCTCTCCGCCCCGGTGGAGCTCGTCCTCATCGCGCAGGGCGATGGGCCTTTGGGCACTGTCGTAGGCGAACCATTCTGCCATAGGGTAAAGGCTTATGCTTCAGGGTTTTCTTGGTCGCGGTTCTTGTCGCGGCGCTTCCGGAAATAGGCCTTGCGCGCGGCTTCCATCTTGGCCTCCCACTCGTCGTCCGACTTTTGCCGGGTGGCGGAAGCGGTGGCGGCCTCCTGGTTCTTGACCACCAGGAAGATAATGGCCGCGGCTAGACCGCCGACCAGGAAAGCGATGGTGATGAGTTCGATCATGCGGTGGGCTGGTTTGGGGTGAATCGAGCAGGAAGGTGGGAAGGCAACGTAATACAAAGGCGTGTCCCAAGGCCTTCTACGGAAGCAGCGGCCCGGGGTTCTGCCGGAAGGCGTGGGCCTTGGCGTGCGACCGGAGGTCGAAGAAGGTCTTGGCCGCCACCAGGATGACCATGACCCAGACCGGCGAGCCGAGGGCCAAGACCAGCCAGCCTCCGAAAATGGCGGCGAGCTGCTGCACGACGACCCTACCGTAGGGAGCCATCATGAGCTTGTCGATCTGGGCCTCGCGGAACTCGCCGTTCCGGATGAAGTTGAAGAAGAACGAGAACAAGTGGTGGAGGCCCATCATGAGCAGGAAAAGGCCGAAGGAGCGGTCGATGCCGGCCTGCCGGAGCAAGAAGTCGGGCTTGAGGAAGTCATCGCCCGCGGTGGGGTTGGGAACGAGCACGAAAAAGACGAGCACGAAGAAAGTCTGCCCAATGACGAAGATGTTGAAGTGGACGGCAAAGAAGGGAATCATGAAGAGCTTCATCGGGAGGGGCCCGTCTGTGGCGGCCATCTTGAGCATGTTGACAATTCCGATGAGGAAGGTTTCGGCGCAGTAGAGCAGGACGACCTCCAAGGCGCTCCAGCCCAGGAAGACGACGCCGAGCAAGGGGGCGACATTGGCGGCCAGCAGCCACCAGAGGCTAGGGTGGCCTTTGAACGTGGGCATGGGGGGCATGGGAAGGAGGGTTGGGTAGGGATTGGAAGAAAAGCAGTGCCTTGGGCCAAAAATAATCAAAAAGGCATGGCCGGGCCAGGTCGCGCGGCGCGGCGCGGATCTTTTAACGTTCATTTCACCTTGGTGACGCAACGAAAGAAAGGCGGGCATCGTCTTGCCATCAAATCAATCGAACAAATCGGATTATTGTTCCAAGAACACCACCAAACCACCACCGCCATGCTTTTAGAAATGCGCAAAGTCTATCAAGCCCTCCGCAAGCTGGGCGTCTCGCGCGACAAGATCTCGCCCCGGGCCAGCTTCAAGAACGACTTGGGGATGGATTCCTTCGACATGAACTGCTTCGTGTTTTACGTGGAGTCTCTGCTGGACGTGCGGGTGCCCGACGAGCAACTGGAGCAGGTGCAGACCATCGAGCAGGCCTGCCTGCTGCTGAGCGGCCTGCGCGCGCGCTAGGCAGCCCAAGCCCGAGCGGCGGCCCGAGCGGGCCGCCAGCGCCTCGCCGGCCCTTCCCCCTGGGGGAGGGCCGGCGAGGCGTTTCAGGGCGATTGGCGAAGGCTTTTGGAGGGAAGAAAAGTTGCATTTGGAAAAAAAGTCTATATTTGCGGGCCTGTTTTCAGGCCAAAACGATTAAGGTACAAAAGTTTAAATCAAAGAATTTCGTAATGCAGAACAAAGGAGCCATAAAGGTGTTCGCCATCGCACTGGCTTTGGTGTGCGTTTACCAGCTCTCGTTCACCTGGGTGACGAGCAGCGTGGAAAGCGACGCGAGAGAATACGCGCAAGGAGACCCCCTCAAGGAACGCATCTACCTCGATTCCATCGCCGGCCAGCCCGTGTATGACTTCCTCTTCCTTCGCGAATACACCTACCGCGATTGCCAAGAGAAGGAAATCAACCTGGGCCTCGACCTCAAGGGCGGCATGAACGTGACGCTCGAAGTGTCGGTCCCCGACCTCATCGTCGCGCTTTCCGGCAACAGCAAGGATTCCACCTTCGTCAAGGCCATCCGCATGGCCCGCGAAAGGCGCCTGGACAGCCAGGAGGACTTCATCACCCTGTTCGCCGAGTCGTTCGCGGAAATCGACCCAGGCGCGCAAATGGCCTCCGTCTTCGCCACCTTTGAACTCAAGGACAAGGTCAAGTTCGACACCTCGAACGACGACGTGATCAAGGTGCTGCGCGAGCAGACCCAGGTGGCCATCGACAACTCGTTCAACATCCTGCGCTCGCGCATCGACCGCTTCGGGGTCAGCCAGCCCAACATCCAGCGCCTCGAAGGCAACGGCAGCCGCATCCTGGTCGAACTGCCAGGCGTGAAGGAGCCCGAGCGCGTGCGCAAGCTCCTGCAAGGCACCGCCCAGCTCGAGTTCTGGGAGACCTACGACAACAGCGAGGTCTTCCCCTTCCTCCAGCAGGCCAACGAGCGCCTGGCCGCCATCCAGGCCGCCGAGCAAGGCGTTGACACCGCCGCCGCCATGGCCCCGGCCGTCGCGGATTCGACCGCACAAGTCGCCGCCACCGAGGCCGACTCCACCGCCCTGGCCGCGGCGCCCGATTCCGCGGCGCAAGCCGGCAGCCTGCTCGACGAGCTGGCTCAGACCCAGGACTCCGCCGCCTTGGCCCAGGCCAACATCGAGGAGTTCCGCAAGAACAACCCCTTGTTCACCCTGCTCAATCCTGCCGTTTCGCAAGAAGGGCAGCTTTCGCAGGGCGCCGCCGTCGGCTTCGCGCTCTCGCGCGACACCGCCCAGGTAGGCCAATACCTGCGCATGGCCCAGATCAGGGCCCTCTTCCCCCGCGACCTGAGTTTCCACTGGGAGTTCAAGGCCATCGGCACCGAGCAAGGCCAGGAGAACATCTTCCGCCTGGTGGCCATCAAGAAGGCCTCGGCCAACCGCGACGGCTCGGCGCCCCTGACGGGCGAAGCCATCGTCCAGGCCCGCCAAGACTTCGACCCCACCAGCGGAGCCGCCTCCGTCGATATGAACATGAACACCGAAGGCAGCCGCGTATGGGCCCGCCTGACCAAGGAGAACATCGGCAAGCAGGTGGCCATCCTGCTCGATGGCTACGTCTATTCGTACCCGGTCGTCAACCAGGAAATCCGCGGCGGACGCTCGCAGATCACGGGCGACTTCACCATCGTCGAGGCCAAGGACTTGGCCAACATCCTCGAGTCTGGCCGCCTGCCGGCCCCCGCCCGCATCATCGAGGAGGAAATCGTCGGTCCTTCGCTGGGCCAGGAATCCATCGACGCCGGGCTCTACTCCTTCCTGATCGCCTTCCTGCTGGTCATGATTTACATGGTCATGTACTACAAGTCCGCCGGCGTGGTGGCCGACATCGCCCTGATGGCCAACCTGTTCTTCATCTTCGGCGTGCTGGCCTCGCTGCGCGCGGTCCTGACCCTGCCGGGCATCGCCGGTATCGTCCTGACCATCGGTATGTCCGTTGACGCGAACGTGCTCATCTTCGAGCGGGTCCGCGAGGAAATCCGGAATGGCAAGGGCCTGAAGCTGGCCGTGACCGACGGTTACAAGAACGCCTACTCGGCCATCATCGACGCCAACATCACCACCCTGATCACGGGCATCATCCTCTACGTGTTCGGCCACGGCCCCGTCAAGGGCTTCGCCACCACGCTGATCATCGGCATCCTGACCTCGCTCTTCGCGGCGATCTTCCTGACCCGCCTGATCTTCATCTGGATGATGGACCGCGACAAGCCCGTGAGCTTCTCGACCAAGCTGACCGAGAACGTGTTCAAGAACGTGAACATCGACTTCATCGGCAAGCGCAAGATCGCCTACATCGCCTCCAGCGTGGTCATCGTGCTGGGCCTGGTATCGCTGCTGACCCGCGGCCTCAACCAAGGGGTTGACTTCGTGGGCGGACGCAGCTACGTGGTGGCCTTCGAGCAGCCCATCCAGACCACCGAGGTAGCCGAGGCCTTGGAGACCGTCTATGGCACGGCCCCGGAGGTCAAGACCTTCGGCGGAGACAACCAGGTCAAGATCACGACCAAGTTCATGATCGAAAGCGAGGATCCCAACGCCGACAGCATCGTCGAGGCGAAACTCTACGAGGGTCTGGCTCCCTTGATCCCAGGCATCGACCGCGAGACCTTCCTGGAGGTGAACCGCCGGAGCTCGCAGAAAGTGGGCCCGACCATCGCCGACGACATCAAGGTATCGGCCGTCTATTCCATCTTCTTCGCCCTGGCGCTGATCTTCCTCTACATCTTCGCCCGCTTCCGCAACTGGCAGTTCGGCCTCGGCGCCGTGGCTTCGTTGGCGCACGACGTGCTGATCGTCATCGGCCTCTTCTCGATGCTCTACGGCTTCATGCCGTTCTCGCTGGAGATTGACCAGGCCTTCATCGCGGCCATCCTGACAGTGGTGGGCTACTCCATCAACGACACCGTGGTGGTCTTCGACCGCATCCGCGAGCACTTCGCCCTGCACAAGCAAGACACCCGCGAGAAGACCTACAACAACGCCTTGAACGACACCCTGAGCCGCACCCTGGGCACCTCGTTCACTACGCTTCTGGTCTTGTTCGCCATCTTCCTGTTCGGCGGCGAGGTCATCCGCGGATTCACTTTCGCGCTGATAACCGGCATCATGGTCGGTACCTACTCTTCCATCTTCGTGGCCACGCCCATCGTTTACGACACCTTCAAGCGCCAGGAAGTCGCCAAGGCTGAGAAGGAGAAAAAAGGCGTCACACCGAAGAAGCCCGCCACGGAGCCCAAGCCTACCAAGCCCGTGGCATCCTAAGCGCAGCTCAAGACAAGACCTGACCACAAGAAAAGGCGTCCCACCGCGGGGCGCCTTTCTTGTTGAATGGGGATGCCTTCCAGGCCTTGGCGAGGGCGAGGAAATACAGGGTGGACGGCCGTCCATTTTGCCGTTTTTTTTCCGAAAAATAATGCCCTTCCTCCCAAGCCGTAGGGGCTTTTTTTGCTACCTTTAAAGCCCCTAAACACCCCCCACGACGAATGAACGACATGCCCCAAGATTTTTCGAGCCGCCCGCTGACCCGCTGGTCGGTGCTGGTGCTGGCCAGCCTCTCCATCTTCGCCAGCTACTACTTCTACGACGTTTACACGGGCGTGAAGGCGGCCATGAGCGCGACGCTCCAGTTCGACAACTCGGACTACGGCACGATGCTCTCGTACTACAGCGTGGCCAACACCTTCCTGCTGATGTGCGTCTTCGGCGGCATGGTGCTCGACAAGTGGGGGCTTCGGCTGGGCGGCAGCACCTTCGCGGGCGTCATGGCCCTGGGCGCCCTGGTGACGGCCTACGGCGGCAGCGACCTCTACCGCGAGGGCGGGCCGTTCTACGCCTTCTTCAGCAGCTTCGCGCCCAGCTACTCGGCCGAGCTGAAGATGATGATGCTGGGGCGCTTCCTGTTCGGCCTGGGCTCGGAGACGCTGATCGTGGCCAACAGCAAGATCGTGGTCAAGTGGTTCCAGGGCAAGGAAATGGCCTTGGCCTTCGGCATCAACCTGGCCCTGGCCCGCATCGGCACGGCCGGGGTGCTCTGGGTCTCGCCCATGTTCGACTACTGGCAGGCCGCCGTCTGGCTCGGGGCCGCGATCACGGTCTTCGGCTTCGTGGCCTTCCTCTTCTACAACATCTTCGACCACCGGCTCGACCGCGACCGGCGGGACGTGCGGCTGGCCCAGGGCGCCAACGCCGCGCCCGAGGAGGAGTTCCGGCTGGCGGACCTCTTCGTGCTGCTCAAGAACCGGTCGTTCCTGTTCATCACCGCCCTGTGCGTGCTGTTCTACTCGGCCGTCTTCCCCTTCCTGGCGTATGCCCCCGACATGCTGGTCAACAAGTTCGGCATGTCGGACGACCTGTCCTCGCAGATCGCCTCCATCATCCCCTTCGGCACCATCCTGTTCACGCCGCTCTTCGGCTTATTCGTGGACATGAAGGGCAAGAGCGCCAGCATGATGATCTACGGCTCGATGCTGCTGATCCTGGTCCACCTCTGGCTGTCGCTGACCAACCTGCCGCCTTACGTGCCGATCTTCGTGCTGGGCGTGGCCTTTTCGCTGGTCCCGGCGGCCATGTGGCCCTCCGTGGCCAAGATCGTGGACCCCAAGACCACGGGCACGGCCTATGGGGTCATGACGACCATCCAGAACTTCGGGCTGATGATCTTCCCCTGGCTGATCGGCGTGGTCCTCGACCGCACCAACCCCGGCGTAACGGCCGAGCTGGTCGAGCAGGGCAAGGCCAGCTACGACTACACCTTGGCCGTGCTGATGATGGTGGGCTTGGGCATGATGGGCATCGTTTTCGCGTTCCTGTTGCGCCGCGACGACCGGATCATGGGCTACGGCCTGGAGAGGCCCACGGTCAGCAAGTGATTTTAGCGCCTGAAAACCAAGCCATTCGGTTCGACACGCGTTTTTTTTTCAAAAAAGGCGCTCAGAATTTTGGAAAAACCCAAATCGTTCTTATATTTGCAGCCGCTCCGGCAACGACTTCGTAGCTTAATGGATAGAGCATCTGACTACGGATCAGAAGGTTGTGGGTTCGAGTCCCCCCGAGGTCACAAAACGATTTTTATCGTTACCCCGCGCAAGCGGGGTTTTTTATTTCGAAGGTCCAGGTTCCAGCCCTAGCGGCCCTTGGGAAGGGACTCCTAGCGGATGGAGCTGAAGACCTCCATGGCCACCAGGGCATCGTGCCGCTGGCTAGGGGCCCGGTGATAGACCCACACCACGTACTCGTTCTCGGTCTGGTAGAAGTCGCCCTCCAGCTCGGCCAGGTCGGCCACGTTGGTGCCGTGCCGCAAGTAGGCATACTGGTAGGTGTAGTAGCCTTGCTTGACCTTGAGCGCCAGGACATAGGCCCTTTCGTGCGGATTGTAGCTCATGCGGTGCGACTCGGGGAAGGCCCAGTCGCTGATCTGGCCGAAGACGAAGAGCTCGCCATCGTGGAACTCGGCGTCGCGGCGCAGGCGGAAGTGGATCGTGACGTAGTCGGCCATGGCCTGGCTGTCGTTTCGGCCCTCGATCTTGACGAGCCTCCGGCCGTTGAGGTCGTCCTGGAAGGTGTAGGTGTTGAAGCGCCTTTCGAGGTCGGTGGCCAGTTGGAAATGGTAGCGCTGGCCGAGCAGGTAGATGCTGTCGGTCTGTATCTCCTTGAAACGGATGTTCTTGGCGTCGAAGTGCCGGAACTCGTTGCCTCCGGGGAAGATCAGGTAGTCGCGGTCGCGGTAGGTGTAGGTGCCCTGGTTCGTGAAGTCGGGCTGGATACCCCAGACCATGTTGTCCTCGCGCTGGTTCTGGCCGATGCCCACGAGCAGCTCGCGGTAGGGGTCGCGGATGTTGAGGCCCTGGTCGTGGAGCGAGAGCTCGATCTGCTGGTGGGTGTAGCGCAGGCTGGGATGCGCGGCGGGCTTGACGGTGGCGGCGATGTCCATCCGGGTCTCCAGGACGTAGAACCTGCGGGTTAGGACCACCTGCTCGGGGTCGTAGTTCCGAAACACCTTGAAGATGTAGTTGCCCGAGAGCAGCGGGCGGCAGTCGCTGTTGGGGAAGACCACGTGGTAGTTGATGAACTTCTGGAGGGTGCTGGCGGAATAGTCGAACTCCCAGATGTTGCTGGTCTCGAAGCCTTCGAGGTACTCCAGGGGCAGGAGGTCGGAGGGAGTCCAGTCGGCGTTGCAGTGCAGGATGGTGTACTGGTAGTCGTTGGGCCGGCCGGAGAGGTCGTCGAATGAGAAGCGCAGGGCGTCGTCGGTGCCGAGCCGGAGGATGGGCCGCGAGAGCTCCCAGCCCTCGCGGTGGGCCAGGACGGTCTGGATGTTGTCGTCCCAGACCTGGTCGTGGTAGGGCGTGTCGAGCACCTGCGCGGCCAGGGGCGCGGCCAGGAGCGCGAGGCAAAGCGAGGCGAGGGCGGCCAGGCGGATGGGCATGTCGTTGGGGCGTTGGGGGTGGATGCGGAAGGCCCGCGCTCAGTGGGCGAACACGTAGCCGATGATGTTGGCCCCCATCTGGAGGGCCTTCTGGTGGATCTCGACGGGGTCGTTGTGTACCCTGGGGTCCTCCCAGCCGTCGCCGAGGTCGCACTCGTAGGAATAGAAGCAGACCAGCCGTCCCTGGTGGACCAGCCCGAAACCCTGCGGCGGCTTGCCGTCGTGCTCGTGTATCTTCGGCAGGCCGCTGCCGAAGCTGAACTTCTGCTTGTAGATCGGATGCGAGAAGGGCAGCTCCACGAAATCGAGCTCGGGGAAGACCTTCTTCATCTCGCGGCGCACGAAGGGGTCCATGCCGTAGTTGTCGTCGATGTGCAGGAACCCGCCGGCCAGGAGGTAGTCGCGCAGGTTGCGGGCCTCGTCGGGCGAGAAGAAGACATTGCCGTGCCCGGTCATGTGGACGAAGGGATAGTTGAAGATGTCCGGACTGCCGACTTCCACGGTGGCGGGGTCGGGGTGCAGGTTGGTCTTGAGCGAGCTGTTGCAGAACTCGACCAGGTTGGGCAGGGAAGTCGGGTTGGCGTACCAGTCGCCGCCGCCGTTGTACTTGAGCAGCGCGACGCGCACGGCGCTCTCCTGCGCGGACGCGCCCAGCCCCAGGGCCAGCGCCAGCATGAGCAGCAATTTGTGTTTCATAGTCCTTCTTGGGGGGTTTCGACTTGGTAGAGGATGTAGGTTCCCGGCTCGACGTCGGGGTTGCGCTCGGTGAGCAGCCGGTAGATGCCCCGGCCGGGGATGGATTGGCCCGCCACGACTCCCACCCCGCAATGGATGCCATAGTGCCGCTGGGTGAAGTCGAGCAGGAATTTCATGCCCTGGTCGGAGAAGACGTAGAAGAAGTCGCGGTTGTCGATGGAATGCCGAACCAGGTCGCTGCCCCTTTCGACGCCCGCCCTGCGGAGGCAGGCATAAAAGTACGGAGAAAATGTCTGCCACCCGCTGGGGATGCTGACGTAGGTGTAGCGATAGACCTTGAAGGGGTTCTGGTCGGCCTTGTCGAGCATGTTCAGGGCCGGCTGCACCATGACGGTCTTCCCGGCGAAGTAGTGGTTCAGGTAGTCGAAATTGGACTCGAAGGCCGAGTTCAGCTCCTGGGAGACCTCGGCCTCGCGGCGGATGTCGTCGGAGGCGCGGGCCAGGAGCAGGAAGCCCAAGGCCCCGAAGGCCAGCTTGCCGAGCAGCTCCACCCTGGGCCGGCGGGGCGCTTCCAGCTCGAAACGCCAGTCGAGCACGAAGACCAGACCCAGCAGCGCCATCATGGCTATCGGGTCGGCGATCCGCTCCGGGAAGCGGTAGAAGATCCGCAGGTAGAAGATGCCGCCCAGGACATAGAGCGCGTAGGCCAAGAACAGGCCCAGGTTCCGCCAGTCGAAGCGGGCCAGCGAAAGCGAAAGCAGCAGCAGCGCCGCCCAGAAGTAGATCCGCATCACGGGCACGAACTCCTGCTGGAGCCTCTCCCAGCGGAAGCTGGCCAGGCGCTCCTCGGGCTCATAGATGCTCATCTGGTGGATGTTGCTCAAGGTGCGGACATTGTAGAGGTCCTCGTCGAAGCAGAGGTAGGCCCTGAACATCTCGTAGTCGCCCAAGTCCCAGCCGTTGGCCTCCAGCAAAGGCTGGTTGCCCACGTTGGCATTCAGGATCGGGAAGCCCTGCAAGGGGCCGCGCAGGTCGTTGAAGGCTCGGTACTCCTCGAAGGCCTCGCTGGTCCAGTGGTTCTTCCAGTACCAGTCCGCCAGGCCGAAAAGCATCACCGGAAGGAAGAAGACCAGGGCCGACAGCCCATGCCGCCGAAGGTGCGCCAAGGCCCAGAGCGCCAGGACAGGCAGCAGGAAAATCCCAACCGCCTGCACCCCGCGGAGCCGCACCAGCAGCGAGAGCGAGAAGGCCAGCCCCAGCAGGAGCGCCTCCCAGGCCCGCAGCTTCCGCCGGCGCGTCGAGACCATAAGGCTGAACAGCGCCGCCGCGCCCGGCAGGATGCTGCTGGCGTTGTAGCCCGTCCGGATCAGGAAGGTCGCGGACAGGAAGCTGAAACCCAGCAGCAAGGGCAGGTAGTACAGCCGAAGCCGCCCCAGCAGCGAAAGCCCGTGCGCCAGCATGAAAAACGAAACGAAGGTCGAGAAGTACATCGCGTAGCCGTACCAGGGCACGTCCATCGAGACCTCCAGGTAGAGCCAGCTCAGGAACTTGCCCAGCATCAGCGACATGTACGAGACCGTATGCCCGCCCATGAGGGTCTCGATGATGGCGCCGTTGTCGTTGACCTTGAAGGTCGGCGTTACCGAGGACAGGACCGCCCAATGGAAGGCCAGCGTGTAAACCAGCGCGAAGACCACCCGGTTCGCCGGGCGCCTTTCCAGGAAAAGATGGAAGGCCTCCAGCGGGTTGCCCAGCGGCTGCGAAGTCGCGGCCCGCGGTGTCGCCTGTGCTTTGTTCTGCTTCTTTTTGCTCATCACGGATGCGTTTTCAGGCCCCAGCTTCAGCCTTGGGCCATGTCGAACAAGAGTTTTTCGCTCAATCGGTTGCCGAGAGCTTGTTGAAGACTTTTTCGGAAAGGAAAAGATCGCGTTCGAAACGGCCTTCGCGCAGGGCCTCCAGGCGGCGGCGCTCCAGCTCCAGGTTCTCGGGCGAGCTGCTGAAGCCGGCCGCGAAGCCCGGTCGGGCCATCTCGAAAGGCTCGTGGAAGGCGGCCACCGCGGGCCAATGGCCAGGCTCGGGCTGCTCCATGCCCAAGGCCCGGAGCTCCGGCGCGCAAAGCGTCTCGACATAACGCAGGAAATCCGGCTCGAAAGCCTGCCGGAACTTGCCCACCGAGGCGGCCGAAATGCCCGAGAAATGGCCTTGCGATGAGTTGCCATGCCAGGGTTTGCCGTCGCGGTCGCGCGGGTCGGCCAGCTCCTGGGGCGTCCAGTCGGGCAGGCCCAGGAAGGCGGCCACCCGCGCCAAAGTCAGGGCAGGGCGCGCCGCCAGCTCCTCGTAGCGCAGCCAGAGGAAGTTCTCGTGCCCGTCCAGCTCCAGCGCGAAGGCGGCACTCTTGCGCCAGTTGCGCAGGTTGAACAGCGTCGGGTAAGGCTTGCCCACGAAGTGCTCGCCCTTGCCGAGGTTCTGCGAGGCCAGCATGTCGCGCGGGTCGCGCAGCACCAGCAGGCACTTCACGCCCGCCTCCGCGAGGCTCGGCAGGAACTCCTCCGCGAAGATCTCCTTGTCGCCCAACAGGCCTCCCCCCTGCCCTAGCGCCTTGGCCGCGAAGGCCGCGTACCAGGCCGCGAATGGGCGCGCCGGCTGCCCTTCGAGCCAGCCGGCCCAGTCCAGCCCGAGGTCCTCCATGCCCGAGTAGCCCCGCACCCGCAGGTAGGCCTGGCGAAGGGCCTGCGAAGGCAACGGCTCCTTCCGCAAGAAGGCCCGCAGATCGTCGAGCCGGCTGCCACCCGGACCAAAGTACTGCTCCAGCGGCCGCTCCACGCCCCCCCGGCCCTGGCTTTCCAGGAAAAGCCCTTTGGCCGAAAAGAACAGGTAGGGGAAACACTGGTACGAAACCCGGGCCCCAGCGTGCCCATCGACAAGCTGTTGCAAAAGCGTCGTGCCCGACCGGCTCGCCCCCGTGATGAAGATCAGATTTCCCATGCGGCACAAAATAGCAAAAAACCTGGCCCCGAGGGCCTCCGCTCACCATTTTTCGCCCCAACGGCGCGCCACCTCCGCGAGGGTCAGGAACTCGACCTGCCCCCGGTCGGCATCGTCCAAGGTCTTGAAAAAATGCACCAGCGGCAGCTTCATCTCCACCTGCCCCTCCTGGTGCATCCCCAGCACCACCACGAAATCGCGCCCCTGCTCGGCCACGAACCGCTGGGCCTTGTCGAACAGCGGACGCAGGCTCCCCGACACGGAAGCGAAGTCGGACATCGCCCCATTGTTCGGAATCTCCAGCACCCCCGACCAGCGGAACGGCTGGGCATCGGGCGCGATGGGCCCAGGGCTCGCCGCCAGCCGCCAGCCGTTGGCCAAGAAGTCTTCCGCCTGCTCCGCGTCGCCCCACAGGCGCAGCATGTAGTCCGTGAAAAGCCCGTTGGAGTCGCCATGGTCGTCCACGAGCGAGCCTGGGCGCTCCAGGCTCTCGAAGCCCCGCGAGAACACCGCGGGCGGAACCGCCGAGCTGTCGTAGCGGAAACCCAGCTCCGCCAGGCAGGCCAGCGTCTGGTCCGAAGCCATCCAGCCGCCCGCCCGGAAGCCCTCGGCCGTGCGCCCCAGGTGCTGGCGCAGCGAGGCGCGGCCGAACTCCAGCAGGCGGAGCTGCTCGTCCGCGGCGTAGGCCGAAAGCGGCACTCCGCGCCCCGAGACCTTGGCCGACTGCCACCGCGCCAGCAGCGGAAACCGACGCGCCCAGCCCTCGCCCAGCAGGAAGCCCGGGCGGTCGTGGAAATCGGGCCGGTCGCGGAAAGGCAGGCCCGCCGCTTCCACCAGCGGACGCAGGCAATGCAGGTGCAAGGCCAGCTCGTCGCCCCCGCGGATCTGCCGCGCGACCTGCTCGGCCGCGCCCGGCAGGCCCATGTGGAAGTAGTTCGGGCACACGAAATGCGTCAGCGGCACCTCCGGCCCCAGCCGCTCACGGACCTGCTCCAAGTCCCGGAGGCTGAGCAGGTCCTGCCCCTCCCAGTCCACCGTCACGCAAACCAGCACCTTGGGCGCCAACTTGTCCGATTCCATCTTCGCTTCCATCTCCCTTTGTTCGAGCTTTCGTTCCCGCGCCAACCAGCACGGCCCACGAAAATAACCAAAACCCCCGAATCGGCCAGCCAAGCCGCCCAACGGCCCAGACGCGCCCCCCGAACCAAGGCGCACAACTTTTCCAACCCATGAAAGCGAAAAGGGCAGAACCTTGGTTTCAAAGGCCTTGGAAATTCGCAAAAAACACATGGGAAATTTGGAAATTCTGCACGCTCAGAGTATTTTTCGGCAGCCAACCGCAGCCAAGCCGAAAGAACAGGCCCGACTTGGAGGCAGGATGCCCAAAACCCATCCTGCCTCGTCGCCCGCAGGGCAAAGCAACAACAAAACCGAGGGAAACCATGCCAGGCAGACCCAAACGAAACATCAACACGATGAAAGCAGCCCAACAAAACATCCTCATTTTCAGTGCGTTCATGCTCATCGCAGTCGCTGGGATATTTTACGGCAACGCCATAGAAAGCGACCACGGATTCTTGCGCGTCTGGCAATCTCAAAACATCCTGCTCCTGCTCTTGGGCGTGCCTTTTCTTTTTTCCAATCCAAGGCAGGGCTTCCCAATTTTCTCGAACAAGGCATTTCAAACAACGAAAGATTGCTGAAACCGCTCTTCATCGGTTCCGTGTTTGGCGTGCTCGACGTGCTCGTCATCAAAATGATGATGCACCCCGAGCCCTACACGGAACTGCCGCCCTTTCTGCAACCCTTTCCGTATTCCCTTTTCTTATACTTTTCTGGGGCTCTGGAAGTTGAGGTTTTTTACAGGCTGATTCCTTTGACCCTGATTTTCTTGCTGGGCAAATGGGCGGAAGGTGGCAAATACTTCGAGGTCTTCGCCTGGACGGCAATCGTATTGACCTCATTCCGAGAGCCTTTGGAACAGTTCCCAAGCGGACCGTGGTGGTTTGTCGCCTATGCCTTTCTGTCCGGCTTTCTGATGAACTTTTTCCAAGCCCTCTGCTTGAAAAATGCCGGATTCTTGGCCTCCCTTTCGGTGCGGCTGGGCCACTACTTGTTTTGGCATATCCTCTTAGGGGCTTACGTCGAGTTCGTCGAACTGCGGTAAGCTGCAAAGGCTTCGAATCTACATGGCCCGAAATGCCCCGCTCCCCCGTCGCAAGAACTTGAACACAAAAACGCAAACCATTGATTTTCAATAGCCATAAAGAACCGGCTAGGAATAAATTGGAGATTTGTTGGACACAATGTAAATTGCCAGGGGCAACACTCGCAGAGCTGGTCCTCAATCGGCTTGATGTCACCCCTGAAGCAACACTTTAAAATGAGCAAGATGAAAACAATTTTTGAGGATGAGTTCGTCGCATTGTACCACGATGGGGACGCAAACTATTGATGAACAGATGGTTTCCAAAGTCCGCAGACATCACTGTGGACAAAATCAAAGAAGAGTTTCTGATGGCGGCAGGAATGATCGAGCTGCATCGGCCCGAGTTCTACATCGGCGACAATACGGATCAGAAATTTATTTTTTACGTGGACATTCAAAACTGGTGCGCAGAGACCCTCTTCACGCCCTGCGTCAAAGTGGGCATGCAAAAGTTTGCCATCCTATTGCCAGAAGACATGCTGGCAGGCCTTTCCACCGAGCAAGCCGCGGAAGAAAACACATTGCCCATCCAGATAGGCTACTTCAAAAGCAAAGAAGATGCGTTGAGATGGTTTGGATTGTTGTAGGCACAAACACCATGCTTTCATGGGATGCCCGTTCGCATTGAGACATTCAGGGCCAATTTTAGGGGCCAGGCTGCTGGTTCGGATTGTCGCTGGTGCGCTGCCTCGGATTTCTACTAAAGTTTTCATTTCAGACAGGTTGACAAGACCTTATTTTTGGTTAAAACCTTAGTGGAAAATCAAATAGAGGTGTCAAATTAACCTTATTGCCGTATTTTGACCCATGAATTTGTATAGTGAAAGGGATGGAAATCAAGTTTTGACGAAGAACGGCTTATTCAGCAAAATCGGTTTATCCGCAAAATTCGTATCATCAACGTCCACCTCGATCCAAATTTTGTCCGACGCTGGCGATTTGTCTATTATACCATCGAAAGCAGCTTGGTATCCGAATCTCACTCCCTATCAAGGCCAGACCCGATTTCAAAGACAGCTTTCTGGCCTCTGTTTGGCAAGGCCATTTCAAGCTCTTCCTTGTGCTCATATGTCTTTGCCTATCAGCGCAATATGGGGTTCTTTGCCAGCGAACACAATGGGCAATTTGATTATCTTGGATATTTTGTTGTCCATCAATTCCATGTAGTATTTGTTGTTGTCAATCTGCTTTTTTGCTTCAATTATTTTCTCATTGATTTTTTTGTTCAAACTTTCATTGTCGTCCTTTTCATTTCGGATGACTTGTTTTATTTCGATAACAATCCCGTATTTTGTTTTATCATGGGGAATCAGCAAAATATCATACCTCCCCTGGCCACTTTCTCTGTTTGATTTGATGATATAATCATCCCCAATGATGGCAAGCAACCCAAGAACATACGATTGGTAAACATTTTCAGGCTCGCCTTTCACATCAAAATAGCTGAATGTATCGCCAATAATTTCTTTAAAACCTTTTTCAAATTTATCTATTTCATTGTTTATCAGATACTTAGCAGTTTCAATCAATGTCGTGCGCTTTATATTCACGTCGGTGTTCAACCATTTTAGCACAATATCCTGAAACACTGTCTTGACCTCATAGTTGGGTATTGCCAAATCATAAGTTTTCCTACCCGTCTTTTGGGTTGAAGTCAAATAGCCGCTAAAAGCCAACAAAGTCCACAACAGCTCCTTGTCGGTATTCAAATCAGGGAAAACAAAATTGTCGTCAATTTCTTTGTCTATCGTTTCGTTGTTGATGAGCTTTAGAAGCTGCTCTCTTAAATAATTTGCGTCCTTCTTTTTCAACTGCTCTTTTATCAATTCATCAGAACTGGTATTGGCCCAGAACGTTTTGAATCCGCTTTCGTGGCTGATGGCATAATTCAAAATGGACCACGGATTGTAAAGATTGCTCGTCTTGCCGATTTTATATCCATCGTACCATTTTTTTATCAGTTCGTAATCCGTTGGCACCTTAAGATCCGACATTATTTGTTGGGTTTCTAATTCTGTAAAGCCGAACTTATCGGAAAATCCGTCATCAAATATCGAATATACACTCACATTGTTCAATCCGGTAAAAATGCTTTCTCTGGATACCCTCAAAATCCCAGTAATGACCCCTTTGTACAAATACTTGTTGTCTTTGAATGCTCCACTGGCAAGATTGCGCATAAATGAAATCGCGGGGTCATAAAATCGGTTAAAACTAGCCTGAATGGGAGTATCGTACTCATCCATCAATATCACAAGCTTCTGGTTGTAAAAACGATACAAATATTCACTCAACTGTTTGAGACTTACTTCATAATCAACATTATCGGCTGTTCTATCTGCAATTTTTTCAAATTCTTTCTTTTCTGCATCAAGCAGTAAATCTTCTTTTAATAAATAATTATGGTTGCGAAACAATTTGGCGATTTCAATTTTGATGTGTTTAAGCGTATCGTCCCAAGTGTTTTGCTTGGCGTCTTTGAAGCTAAGATAGACAATTGGATACTTGCCCTGTTTTTGTTGAATTTCATTTCCTGCTTGCCAAATTTTAAGATTTCGAAAGAGGATTTCGTTTTCAGGTTGATTTATATCAAAAAAATACTGCAACATGGAAAGATTCAAAGTTTTTCCGAATCGTCTTGGACGCGGCAATAGAATCACTTGCTGTTGCGCATGGATGACTTCTTCAATAAATAGCGATTTATCTACGAAATAGTTGCCGTTCTCGATGATGCTTTTAAAATCTGAATTTCCAAGGTCTAATGCTTTCATCTGGGTTGTGTTTGGCTTCATCAATGGATTGCATTTCAAAAATGAACATGGCTCCCAATTTCTTTGTCCGATAGGTTCTTGGTCGGATTTCTTTTGCGGTTCAATGGTTAAACATCAATTCCTTCCTGTTTTGTACTTGACCTGTTCTTGGAATGGCAAATGCTTCCGCATTTTCCCAGGCTCGCAGGAGTACCGTTGGAGTTGGCTGGCCCAAAATATCGCAAAGGACTGTTTTCCAGCGAAAAGCCTGCGCTGTCAGAAAGCCTTGGTGAGCCTGGCGGCGCAGGGCCGGGGCTCCGCTCAGGCGATGAACACGAAGTTGAACTGCCTTTCGAGGAGGAAGAACAGGGCCGAGAGGGAGTTGGCCAGCAGGGTGGCCACGAGCACGCGCAGGGGATATTTGCGCAGGTAGAGCCAGAAGAGCAGGCTCTCGAGCGCGACAACGAGCAGCTCGACGAGCCAGAAGTTCATGCCCAGGACGTGGAAGGCGTGCATGGCCAGCGGGTGCGAAAGCAGGTTGGCGCCCAGGAAGACGAGCAGGAACCACCCCTGCGCGCTCCGGTTGAAGAAGAGCATGAGCAGGGGCAGTTCCAGGATCAAGGTCTTGACAAACAGCAGCATGGGCGCTTAGGACTGGGAAGCGGGGTTGCGCAGGCGGGCGCGCCCTAGCAGGCCGGCGCCCACGAGCAGCAGGCCCAAGAGGCTGAACCAGAGGCTTTCGCCGCCTACCATTCCGCGCTGGGTCGGGTTCTTGGCGCCCTCGGGCTGGTTGAGGCCGTTGTCCTTGCTGGGCGGATAGACTTCGTCGCGGACGAGCTCGAGGACCACTTTCTTGCGCGTGACGCGGTCAACCCGGTAGTACTCGGTCCACGACTGGGCATCGGGGTTGGCCGATTCGCCCATGCCGCTGAGCATGAGCTCCGAGACGCGGGTTTTGCCCTTGCCGTCCTTGGAGGAGGCGTAGATGAGCACCTGCGTGGGCCGCGAGCCGCCCTGGTAGGTCTGCCCCTGGGCGATGGCGATGGTGTCGGGCGTCCCGGCCACGTAGCCGCGGTTGTAGGTGTAGGGCACGAAGAGGTAGTAGAAGTCGTACTCGGGGAAGGAGTCGATGTTGGTGATGGCGAATCCTTTGTTGACTTGTCCGGGCACGATGACGTCGGCGCGGGCGGACAGTTGGAAGGCCAGCAGGGCCAGAAGCAGTACCGTCTTTCTCATCTTGGTTTGGTGTTGGTGATTGGCGGAATTTGCCCCAAGAAAAGGGCCATTTTCTCAGAGGTGCTTCAGGTTGAGCTTGTTTTTGGTGAAATCGACGAAGTCGTTTCCGGCGATCTGCAGGACGAATCCGTTGACCACGGCCCATTGCGCCTTCCCGTTTTTCTGGAGCGTGAAGTTGGCCTGCTCGCCCAGGGCCAGTCGGCAGGGGCGGTGGAGCTGGGCATCGACCAGGGTGAGGGGCAGAAGGCTGGTGTTCTTGCCTTTGGGGAATGCCTTGACGCGGAGGTTGGTGTAGCCCATGTCGAGGAGGGTCAGGACGTTGGCCTCGTTGAGCTCGTCAATCTGCTCGATGGCGGAGGGGAAGGTCTTGCCGAGCACGAAGTCGAGGCCTTCGGCGTCGAGCTCGCGGTAGGCGTGCTGCCCGCTGAGGTCGCCGATCTTGACGTAGGTGCCGCGGTACTCGAAACCGTCGGCCAGCTCCTCCTTCTGGCTTTCGATGTCGATGGCCAGGTCGGCCAGGCAGGGCCTTCCGGCGAGCTCGACGCGGGCGTTTCGGATGATGAGGTCGTGGAGGCCGTCGGTGTTCTCGGGCATCTCGCGGTAGGCCTTGTAGTCCTGCTTCTCGTGCTCGCCGGAGGCGATGGCGGCCAGGGCCTCGAGGATGGCCACGAAGTTGAGCCGGCGGATGTGGCGCTTGTCGGGGTCGGCGTACTTGTGGCCGGACTCGATGAGGATGGTGCTGGCTCCCTCGCGCTGGAAATGGTCGCCGAAGCAGCGGTGGCAGTGGCTGTCGTCGTAGCGGCCGACATGGCCCTTGGCCCAGGGTGCGAGCTTCTCGAAGAGGTGGGCGCAGAGCTGGGCGGCGGCGGTCCTGCTCTTGTTGAGGCTCTTGTTGTCGTTGTAGGCGGGGGCCGAGAAGGTCATGTGGGCGGCCTTTCCGTCGAGGTGGTGCCGGGGGTTCTGGTCGTGGAGGTTGAAGGCGTACTGGGGGTCGAAGTCCTTGCGGATCTTTTCGAGGAGCTGCCCCTCGAGGGTCTGCAGGCGCTGGGCGTCGCGGTTGATGTCGATGCCTTGGGCGTTCTCGCGGGTGAAGCGCTCGGCGCCGTCGGGGTTGAGCGCGGGGATGAACCAGAGGGTGAGCTGGCTGGCCAGTTGCTGGCGCAGGGCGGCGAACTGCTGGTCTTCGGCGGCCAGGAAGTTGAAGATGTCGAACAGGGCCATGGTGGCGGTGGGCTCGTCGCCGTGCATCTGCGACCAGAGCATGACGCGGATGGGGCCTTGGCCAAAGACGACCCGGGCGATGCTCCGGTTCTCGGTCGAGCGGCCGACGGTGGCCACCTCGAGCCTTCCGCCGAGCGAGTGGTCGGTGAGCAGGTCCACCAGTTGGTGGTGCTTGAGGCGGGGCTTGGAGAGCTTGGATTCCTTGAACCTTTCGTGGGCCGCGAAAAGGGCGGCGCTTGGGGCGAGATAGTTTTTTTCCATTGGGGTTTCCGGAGGTTTGGCGGGTTCAGGGGGAAAGGCTCAAGACTTTCCCAACTGTTGGATGAGTTTCATTTTTTCGGTCAGTTCGCGGTGGCTCTGCTCGAGGATCTTCTCCTTTTCCTGCAATTTCTTGTCGATTTCGAGCAGGCGCTGGTCGATTTCGTCGAGGCTCTTGCCGCGCAGGCGGAACTGGGCCATGTCGCGCTCGTCCTGCTGGAGCTTCTTGTCCTGGCCGCGGTCGTACTTGAGCTCGACCTCGATCTGCTTGCGGACGTTGTAGCTGGTGCCTGCCAGGACCAGGCGCAGGAACAGGGGCTGGTGGAAGAAGCGGTCGTGGTCGGGGAAGTGCAGGCCGTAGCTGAACTCGCAGCGGCGGTTCTGGTCGAAGTACGAGAGGACCTCGTGCAGGTGGCCCTTGGGCTCGGCCACGACCACCCGGGGGATCTGGACCAGCAGGTCGATGCCCTCGAGGCGCTTGAGGGTCTTGTCGTCGAGCGAGGGCAGTTCGTTGCCAGCCAGGTCTTTCCATTTGCCATCGTGGAAGACCGCGACGGCCTGCTCGATGGCCTTCATGGGCGTGTCCATGAAGAATATCCGCAGGCACTCCTGGCCGGGAGATGACTTGGGGAAGTCCTTCATGTCGAGGGAATGGGTATGGCGCAGCTTGCCGATGCTCACCAGCCAAGGCTTGCCGCTGAGCAGCTCGTTGGCCGAGAAGTTGTAGAACCAGATTTCCGAGCTTTTCTGCTTGCTGGTGTTTTCCAAGGACTTCCAGTTGGTCAGGTGCTGGGGGCAGAAGGGGCTGACCAGTTGGTTCACCGCGTCCAGGTCGGCCAGCAGGAAACGGAAAACGACGTCGAAAAGGGGATTGGCGATGAGCATGGCGTCATGTGTTTGCGGGGAAAGTTACGCAAAATTCGCGAGAGCGCGCTCCGCCCCGCCCGTGTCAGGCGCGCCGGAGCGCGTAGGCGCAGGCGGCCCAGCCCATGCTCTCGCGCTCCTGGGTCTTGTCGAAGCCCAGCGCGCGCATCCGCTCGTCCATGCGCTCGACGTCCTGCGGCCGGAAGCCGCTGACCACCAGTTGCCCGCCCCGTTGCAGGACGGCCTTGTAGCGCTCGGCGTCCTCCAGCAGCACGTTCAGGTGGATGTTGGCCAGCACCAGGTCGAACTCGTCGCCCCGCAGCTTGCTGGCGTCGCCCTGCATCACCACGGCGCGGTCCACGCCGTTGATCCTGAAGTTCTCCATGCTGTTGCGGTAGGCCCACTCGTCGATGTCGATGGCCTTCACGAAGTCGGCCTCCAGCAGGTGCGCCAGGATCGACAGGATGCCCGTTCCGCAGCCCATGTCGAGCACCCTGGACCGCCTGGGCGGATGCGCCAGCAGGTGCTCCATCATCATCAGCGTGGTGGCGTGGTGCCCCGTGCCGAACGACATCTTCGGGTTCACCAGGATCTCGAGCTCCGCCTCCGGGTTCCGCGGATGGAACGAGCTGCGCACCCAGCACCGCCCGCCCACCAGCACCGGCTCGAAGTAGTGCTTCTCCCATTCCTCGTTCCAGTTCTGGTCTTCCACCCGGGCCGACTCGTGGCCCTCCACGAAGGGATAGCCCGACAGCAGCTCCACGACCTGCGCTGGGTCATAGACTTCCGAGCGGGCGTAGGCCTTCAGCCCCGGCTCCGACTCCAAGAAGGACTCGAAACCCAGCTCGGCCAGCTCGGCGGCCAGGATATCCCGGTTCTCTTCCGTGTTTTCATTGAGCACGAGGCTCAGCTCGATATAGTCCATGATGTTTGTTTCCTAAGGTTTCTTGGTTCGATTTTGAAAATTGCCGGCCCCACCGGCGCAAGCCCCTCCCGCGAAGGAAGGCCCCGCATTCCGCAAAAAGCAAGCCAGCCTGGCCGCTAGAAGTTGACCCCGAAGCGCGCCCAGGCCTGCCGGAACTGCTCCCAGAAATCGCCCCAGGTGGCCAGCAGATACAACGCGATCAGCAGGGCAAGCGCCGCCGAAACCCAAACCCAGGCCGGCTGTCGGCTCCACACGCTGCCCGCTTCCAGCTCTTCGGCCTGCTCCTTCTGCTTCTTTTCCTTTTTCTGGGGATGCTTTTTCATGCTCAAAAGTTTTTGGATGGTTTCCGCCTGGCCGGATTCCGTCCCAGCCGCGGCCGCGAAGATAGGCAAAGCCCCTTTCGCGGCAACACCACAGGAAAAGCGGCTTTCCGAACCAGCGGCGCGCCCGTTTCCCGGCGATCTCGTAAATTCGCGCCCAGACGACCAACACCCGACGAGCGATGGACGACATGGCCCCACACCACCAGGACGACGAGTACATCGTCATCCCCAACCCGATATACGACGTCGTGTTCCGCTACCTCATGCAGGACACCGAGAGCGCGCGCATCAT
>JAIFMG010000157.1 GCA_020048645.1 Bacteroidota bacterium
CCCCGCGATCTTGGCCAATATTGCTTCGTATTTTTTCATGGTGCAATGTAAGCATTTCTTTTTGTCCCACTATTAAGGAATAGAACAATTTCTATTTGCGATAATGGAAATTGAAACTTGGTTTTTAGCACTATATGAAATTTTACCAAGAATTGATGAACGTATGAATAAAGAAAATATAAAGAGCACCTTGGGCTATGATTTGGAATTGATAGACCCACAATCGTATTTTTTTCATCCTGCAAAAGATTTAAACGATATATTTGGTTTGGCTGATAAAATTTATGATAAACATAAAGGACACATCGAACATTTAATGCGTATTTCAACCAAGGATGACTTTGAAAATCTTTGGCTAAAAGAAAAATGCAGTAGTTATAAAGAATTCTATAATACGATTGATGAAATATGCGACTAACGTATTATAGCCGACCATTTTGCGCTTGCCGCAGGGCGCAACACAAGCGCAAAACGGCGGCTGTATGTTTCCGTTATTGCCTTATGATGCCCCTTGAATTTGTAAAATAAATGTGTGAAAATTAAGTTTTGGCGAAGCTTAGCTTATTCAGCAAAACCGATATATCCGCCAATTCCAGGTCATCAGCGTCCATTTCGAGCCAAATTTCGCACGACGTAGGCGATTGGCATATTCCACCATCGAGCTCAACTTGGTATCATAACAGCCCGAATCTGTCGGAAATGGGTGATTGGGAATTGCCACACAGAACGCAACTTGCCCCCCTCAGAACCGCAAGTTCAGCCGCAGGTTGAGGCGGCGGGCGGTCAGGCGGTTGGGGACGCCGAACTGGTCGGGGAAGTCGCCCACGGGGGTGACGGAGTTGGGCACGATGCTGATCCACTGGTAGGAAATGACGTTGCTGACGTCGAGCAGGTTGAAGACTTCGACGGCGAGCCAGATGCTCTCTAACGGCTTGGCCCAGGCGCTGCCGGCCAGGAAGCCCTCGGGGCGGCCGTCGGGGTCGAGGCCCTTGAGGATCATGGAGAAGCCCAGGTCCACGCGGAAGTAGGACGGCAGGCGCAGGGTGGCCAGGTGGCGGGCGGTGTTGGGCGGGCCGTGGTACATGCGCGAGCCGTAAAGGAAGCTCAGGTGGGTCTTGAAGTTGTCGTTGCCAGGGAGGTAGTCCTGGAAGAACATGCCGATGTTGAGCAACTGGTTGGTGGGCCGGGGGATGAAGCCGTGGCCGTCGCCCTCGATGTTCTCGCGGGTCTGCATGAGCGAGAGGCTGAACCAGGAATCGACGCCGCTGACGAACTCGCCGTTGATCTTGAAGTCGAGGCCGGTGGCGTGCCCGGTGGCGCGCTGGAAGGCGTAGTAGCGGATGCGGACGTTGTCCACCTCGTAGGGGACCAGGTCGCGCATCTGCTTGTGGTAGAGCTCGCCGATGATCTTGAAGGGCCGGTTCCAGAGGGTGATGTTGTAGTCGGCGCCCAGGACCAGGTGGATGCTGCGCTGGGCGCGGGGATCGGGGTTGAGGCTGCCGTCCTGGGCGCGGAGCTCGCGGTAGAAGGGCGGCTGGTAGTAGTATCCGCCCGAGAGCTTGAAGAGCAGGTCCACGCGGCTGGAGTCGGCGCGGTACCAGAGGGGCTGCCAGGCCAGGCCGCCGCGGGGGCTGAGCAGCAGCTCGCCGTTGTAGGTCCAGTAGTTGGCCCGGGCGCCGGCCGTGGCGATGAGCTCGCCGCCGCGCGGAAGGTCCCAGCGGAGGGTCTGCTGGAGGTAGGCCTCGGCGCGGGCGCTGCGCAGGCTGGCCTGGGCGCGGACGCTCTGGTTGAGCAGCACCAGGCTGTCGGAAAAGGGCAGCGAGTAGCCGGCCGAGTCGAGCAGGAACCATTCCTTGAGCTGGTCGTCGATGAACTCGCCTTGCAGCTTGGCGCCCCATTGCAGGTAGCGGTCTTGGCCGCCCTGGGCCCAGTAGCCCTTGTGGTAGAGGTTGACGACCCTCATGTCGAGGAAGTTGCGGGCGTGCTCGAGGTAGCGGCCCACGCCGATGTTGGCCACGCTGTCGCCGTAGGTGTCGGAGTCGAGCTGGCGGTCCACCAGGTTGAGCGAGTAGCGGCCCTGTATGTCGAAGGTCTCCTGCTCGCGGCTGTCGAAGGCCGAGGCGAAGAACTTCAGGCGCAGGTCGTCGGTGGGGTGGTAGTCGGCCGTCAGGGCGCCCATGAGGGTGGTGTAGCTGTCGCGCTCGCTGCCCTCGAAGTCGATGAAGATGTTGAGCGGAATGTCGAGGGTGCCGAAGGAGGAGCTGCGGTCGTCGGGCAGGACCACGAAGCTGTTGCGTCCGGCGTTGACCAGCGCGGCCAGGTCGAGCTTGTCGTTGACCTCGAAGTTGACGAAGCTCTGGAAGTCGATGAAGCTGGGGAAGTAGTCGCCCGTGGTCTCGAGGCTGCCCAGGATGTAGCGGGCGGTCTTGTAGCGCAGGCCCGAGACGTGCGTGAGCCGCCCCCCGCGCGACATGCCCTCGAGGTGGGCCGAGGCGCCCAGCAGACTGCCCGCGGCGCTGGCGGCGAACGCGCGCGGCCGCTTGTAGCGCACGTCGAGCACCGAGGACATCTTGTCGCCGTACTTGGCCTCGAAGCCGCCCGCCGAAAAGACAACGGATGAGACCATGTCGGGGTTGATGAAGCTCAGCCCCTCCTGCTCGCCCGAGCGGACCAGGAAGGGGCGATAGACCTCTATGTCGTTGACATAGACCAGGTTCTCGTCGAAGTTGCCCCCGCGGACCGAGTACTGCGAGCTGAGCTCGTTGTTGGACGAGACGCCCAGTTGCGAGAACAGCAGGGCGTTGAAGTCGCCCGAGACGCTGGGCAGGACCGAGACGACCTTGGGGTCGAGCGTCATGACCGACTCGTGCCGGCGCACCTCCTCGATGCGCACCTCGCCGATGGTACGGTCCTCCTTCTGCAGCCGGGGCGAGAGCTCCTGCCGCGAGCCGGGGCCGAGCCGCACGCTGAACTCCTGGCTCTGGTAGCCCACGCAACTGAAGCGCACCACCAGGGCCTCGCCCGAGGGCAGCTCCAGCTCGTAGCGGCCATCGGGGCGGGTGTAGGTGCCCGCGCCGCCCACCACGGCCACCGAGGGCTCCGGCCGGATCGGGCGTCCGTCCTGGTCAAGCACTTGGCCTTCCAGCCAGGCCGTCTGGGCCAAGGCCAATCCGGCCCAAAGCAATGCCCCTAGCAGGGCGAGGGTTCTTTTCATGGAGTCCAAAAGTAGGGCTTTTCGGGGCCCTGTCCAAGCCCCGCCGCGTCAGAACGCTTGGACATTGGCCCGCCATTGGTTAAATTGCGCCGCACAAGAACCGCGAAACCATGAAAAGATTGCCCTTCCTCTTCCTCCTGGCCCTGGCCTCCCTGGTCACGCCCGCCGCCAGCGCCCAGACGGGACAGGTCGTCGGACAGAACGCCCTGGCCACCGCGCTGCGCCAGATGCACGCCCTGCCCGAACTCCGCAACGCCTCGCTGGCCTTCCTGGCCCTCGACCTTGAGACCGGCGACACCCTGGCCGCCCTCAACGAGCGCCTGGCCGTGGCCCCGGCCTCCAACCAGAAGCTCCTGACCACCGCCACCGCCCTCGAGCTGCTGGGCGCCGACTTCCGCTTCCCGACCTACCTCCGGCACGACGGCAGCCTCGACACCGCCGCCCGCCTGCTCCGCGGCAACCTCATAGTCCTCGGCGGCGGAGACCCCACCCTGGGCTCCGAGCGGTTCAGCCACAACGCCAACTTCCTCCAGGCCTGGGCCAAGCTGCTCAAGGACAGCGGCATC
The DNA here is from genome assembly GCA_020048645.1 of Bacteroidota bacterium. Classification (GTDB taxonomy): domain Bacteria; phylum Bacteroidota; class Bacteroidia; order Bacteroidales; family UBA6013; genus UBA6013. The sequence continues at coordinate 3,781 of JAIFMG010000157.1, forward strand.
GACAGCATCTCCGGAGCCGTGGTGGCCGACGCCAGCCTCTACCCCAGCCAAAACGTGCCCGACACCTGGACCTGGGGAAACATGGGCAACTTCTACGGCGCCAGCCCATCGGCCCTGTGCTTCCACGACAACAGCTTCGCGCTCGTCTTCAAGACCTCCGCCGTGCCGGGCAGTCCGGCCACGCTGCTCCGCACCGAGCCGCCGATCCCTGGCCTGGTGCTCGACAACCAGGTCCGGGCCGCCAGCATCGGCTACGACAACGCCTACATCTACGGCGCCCCCAACGACCTCCACCGCCTGGCCACGGGCGAGATCCCCCTGGGCCGCTCCGAGTTCAGCGTCAACGGCTCCGTGCCCGACCCGCCCCTGCTCCTGGCCCAGCGCCTCCACGAGGCCCTCGCGCAGGCGGGCATCCGCGTGGCCGAGCCGCCCACCACCCGCCGCGCCATGGCCCTCGAAGGCAAGGCCCCCGGAACCGGCGTCCACATGCTCGACACCCTCCTCTCCCCGCCCCTCTCCGAGATCGTCCGCGTCACCAACCTCATCAGCTTCAACCTCTACGCCGAAAACCTGCTCTGCCAGATCGGCCTTGCCAAGAAGTCGGAGGCCAGCACCTCCGCCGGCGCCCAGGCCATGCTCGAGTTCTGGGCCGCCAAGGGCATGGACACCCGCGGCCTCAGCATCGAGGACGGCAGCGGCCTCTCGCGCTACGACGCCCTCACGGCCGAGCAGATGGTCTTCCTGCTCCGACACATGCGCCTGCGCAGCCCCAACGCCGAAACCTTCCTGGCCTCACTGCCCATCGCCGGGAAGACCGGCACCCTGAGCAGCCTCTGCCGCGGAACCGCCGCCGAGGGCAAGATCATGGCCAAGAGCGGCTCCGTCCGCCGCATCCGGGCCTACTCCGGATACGCCACCACCCGCTCGGGCCGGACCATCGCCTTCGCCATGATAGCCAACCATTTCAACTGCTCCGACAACCAGATGCGCGCCCACATGGAAAAGATCATGGTCAGCATGGCCAGCCTCTGGCCCTGAAAAAGGCGCGGTCGAGCTGTGTACGCCGAACTCCAAGCCCGCAGGCATGTTCTTGGAAGGATCCCGTGGCCCCGATGGCGGCAAGATCCAAAAAACATTACATTAGCAGAATGGATCGCAGACAGGAAATAAACGACTATCTACTCAACGCCCCTGGGCATGTTGCCCCCCTGTTTCTGCTGGGGGACTGCCTGGAGGTCCTCCATTCCATACCGAACGATGCTGTCGATTGCGTCATCACAAGCCCACCCTACTGGGGGCAAAGACAATACAGCGGCGGAGGTATCGGACTCGAAGATAGCTTCCAAGAGTACATCAATGGCCTATTGAAAATAACAGACCAACTTTACCGCGTTTTAAAGCCTACGGGCTCGTTTTGGCTGAACCTGGGAGACACATACCGAAACAAGAAATTGTTGGGCATCCCTTGGCGAGTCTCAATAAAAATGATGGACGACCAGAATTGGATCCTACGAAACAGCGTGATTTGGAGCAAACACAAAGGCGGACTGAACAGCAGCAAGGACAAATTGAGAAACACCCACGAGAATATTTTCCACTTTGTGAAAGATGAGAAGAAGTACTACTACGAAACTTCAAAAATTCGCTCCGCCCCCAGAAAAACCATAGTGAAAAATGGCGCGGTGATTTCCGCGACAGGAGTAAGCGGGGTGAGATACAAACGTCAAATCGAACTCTCGACAGCATTGACGCAGGAAGAAAAAAAGAATGCGCTTCAAGCTCTAAACCATGTGCTTGACCGGATCAGCCGCCACGAGATTGCTGATTTCAGAATGATAATCCGAGGTCAGCAAAGAACCACGCATTCCGATGCGGAGAAAGTTTCCGGCAGAGCCAAAGAATTGGCGCAAAAAGGCTTTTATTTCCTTTTCTACCATCCTGATGGAACACTTCCGAGCGACGTCTGGGAAATCATCCCCGAAGACACGCAGAAGCGGAAAGAGCATTACGCAGTCTATCCCGAAGACCTCTGCAAAATCCCAATCTTGGCGACCTGCCCAAAACAAGGAATTGTTTTAGACCCATTTTCAGGCAGTGGCACTACCGCGCTCGTTGCCTTGAAACACAACAGAAAATCAATCGGAATCGACATTTCGGCGGAGTACATTGAAATTTCAAAAAGAAGAATCAATGAATACAAAAATGAAAATAGCGGAGTTCTTCAACTTTTCAACGAAGAATGAACGCATTGACTGGAATGAAGTGGTCCATTCGCAACACTGTGGAGACATTAACAAAAAGTGCATAAAGGTTCGCAAAAGCGAGCCAAGCGTATCCATTGGAACATGCACGGTGCGGCATGGAAAAGACAACCAGAGCGTGATAATTTGCCCCCACCGCCTGATTGAAAAACGAAGAATTTTCCTTGACTGCATTCATTTGCTCACGCTACACGAACCGGGCAATGAATTGCACGTGATTCCTGAAATCGCGATTCCGGGTGGGAGTGTGGACTACTTTTTGGCGTCCGTCAGGGAAAATAGAGCAATTGATTTTGTCGGCATCGAATTGCAAACGTTGGATACCTCAGGAACCATTTGGCCAGAAAGGCAAAGGCTCTTGATCGACTTGGATGTTTTGGAAGGAGCAGAGGAACGCTTTGGCGACAAATCCTACGGAATGAATTGGAAAATGACAGCCAAAACAACCCTTCTTCAACTTCACCATAAAATTGAGACTTTTCAACACCTGGGCAAGCATCTTGTTTTGGTGCTCCAAGACCATCTTCTGGACTACATGAAAAAGGAGTTTTCATTTGCCCATATCAACACGATACCCAAACTTGGCGACCCGCTGCACTTTCATTCCTACAAATTGGGCTTGGGGGATGACAACAATTACCACATAAAACTGAACGAGCGACTTAGCACCGACAGCGCGGGATTGGCTTCCGCGATGGGACTGAAAGCTGAAGCAAAAATTGGATTTGAATTGATAGCCAAGACTTTGAATGCCAAAATTTCAGACAAGACGCTGTTGGCGATATGAAAACAGGTTCTTGGAACAATCTTGTGGAAAAGCGCGCTGACGGCGCGGATTCGGCGGATCGACCAGTGGTATTCCAATCATTTCCAGCTCTTGTTTGCCATTGTTCTGGTTTTTCATACCAAAAGCCTGATACACAATTGCGTTCAAAGATAAAATACACAAACCACCAAACATGACATCAAGAAACCCTTGCCAACCCTAGGATTCATGGATCGATACGGTTGTATCCATCGCAGGCTGGAATTTCTACCAAACACATCCTGCTTGGCAAGGTGGCAAGACCTTATTTTTGGCCAACCCAACTTGTAAATCGCGACTTATAAATCATTGAATATCAAGTATTAGATTTTATAGAATTGCAATTAGGTAACTACGTACTTTTGTTTTTTGAATGGGCGAATTTTATACCCAAACTTTTCAAAAATTTCGGGTGCCTTAGTAGAAAATCAATTGGCGGACTCAAAATAACCTCATTGCCTTAGCTTAGCCCATGAATCGGGATGAAAACCAAGTTTTGACGAAGAGCATCGTATTCAGCACAACCGATTTGCCCGCCCAATCCGTTTCACTGTCGTGCATTTCGCCCTAGATTCTGCCCGACGCTGGCGATTTTTATTTTCCACCATCGAACGCAACTTAGTTTGAAAACCCCAAAACCGAAAGCCATGAAAAAGTATTCCATCGAACTGAAATGGGCCGTCTTCTTCGCGCTGATGATGGTGGCCTGGATGCTGCTGGAGCGCCTGCTGGGCCTGCACGGCCCCAACATCGAAAAGCATGCGGTCTTCACAAACCTGGTGTCGATCCCGGCCATCGCCTTCTGCGTGTTCGCGCTGCTCGAAAAGCGCAAGTCCCTGCCCGGCGGGGCCATGGCCTAAGGGCAGGGCGCGGATGAGCTCCTGGCCCAGGCGCCTGCGGTCGTCCTCGAGGTCGGGCGAAGGCAGGGGCCACCCGAAGAGGGTCCAGGCGGCGTCGTTGGCCAGGGCCACCCGGCCCTCGCTCAGGGCGACGACGGGCTGCTGGCTCCCGTTGAGGTAGCGGCGCAGCAGTTGGGGAATTTCGCGGTCGGGGATTGTCGTGGACATGGCGCGGGGATGCTGTGGGTTGGGAAAGGATCCGGAAGGAAATCGGACAAGCGGGTCTTTTATTTGCTTGGCACAATCCGTACCGAACGCGATAGAGATTGTGCAATTTTAACTTTCTTTGGCGACCAATAAGAAAAACCAATGTCCGAACCGGAAAAACATTTGCCTATGAGCACGAGCCTAGTCATCGACTGGGGGAACAGCCAGGCCAAGGTCTTCGTCTTCGAGGGCGACGAGCTGACGTTCCGCCGGGTTTACACGCACGAGGCGGTTTCGGCGCCGGGCTTCCTCGGTCGGTTGCGGGAGGAGTTCCCGGGCATCGAGGGCTGCATCCTGTCGTCGGTGGTCCGGCATCCGGAGGCCTTCGAGCGGGAGGTGCTGGGGTTCGGGCGGGGCATTGTGCTTTCGCCGACGACGCCGACCCCGCTGGCGAACCTCTACGAAAGCCCCGAGACGCTGGGGCGCGACCGGCTGGCGGCGGCGGTGGGGGCCTGGGCGCTCTTCCCGGGGCAGGACCTGCTGGTGTTCGACGCGGGCACGGCCCTGACGCTGGAGCTGGTGGACGCGGGCGGGCGCTACCTGGGGGGCAACATCTCGCCGGGCCTGTCGATGCGGTACCGCGCGCTGGGGGAGTTCACGCAGCGCCTGCCGACGCTTTCGGCGCAGGCCGAGACGCCGGACTGGGGCCGCGACACGCGCTCGGCGATCGTGGCGGGCGTGCAGCAGGGCATCGTGCTGGAGGTGCAGGGCCAGATCGACCACTGGCGGGGGCGATGGCCGGATTTGAAGGTGGTTCTGACGGGGGGCGACACGCATTTCTTTGAAGAACGGCTGAAAAGTTCCATATTCGCGAGGCCCAACCTGGTGGCCATTGGCCTGAAGGCCATCCTGGACCACAACTCCCCCGGGAGAAAGTGGGCTTGTCCACAATAAACGCGGCCTCCAAGGGTTTTGGCCCTTGGAAGTTCGGGGCCTGCCCGAGGGGGGAAACGCCCCCATCCTCTCTAAACCACAGCAAACGCACCATGTCTTCAAGAACCGCCCAAAAGGCCATCGTGGTCCTCGCGCTGCTTTGCGCCGCGCCGTTTTCAGCAATGCCCCAGAACTCGGCCAGCACCAGCTCGCCCTTTTCGCGCTTCGGCCTGGGCGAGCTGCAGCCGCAGCTTTTCGGCCAGAACCGGGCCTTGGGGGGCACGGGCTACGGCACGCGGACGCGGAACCAGGTGAACGTCGCGAACCCGGCGGCGCTGACGGCGTTCTCGCCGAACGCGGCGATCTTCGACCTGGGCCTGAACGGCGGCCTTTCGCGGTACGAGTCGGGCGGGCAGAGCCACCAGGTTTACCAGACGAACATCTCGCACCTGGTGATGGGCTTCAAGCTGTCGGAGCGGCTTTCGGCGAGCATGGGCATGCTTCCGTACAGCTCGGTGGGCTACGCGGCCCAGGAGACCAAGAGCCTGGTTGACCTGGGCTCCCCGGGGAGCCTGACCTCGCGCTTCGCTGGCCAGGGCGGCACCAACAGCTATTTCATGGCGGCGGGCTACAAGCTGCTGCGTGGCCGGGGCCTCCCGGGCCAGCCCGAGGCGGGCCAGCCGGCGCCGGACAAGAGCGTGCGGCACGAGCTTTCGGCAGGCCTGACGGCGGGCTACCTCTACGGCTCGTTGGACCAGGTCTTCACGAGCCAGTACCAGGGCGAGGACGTGCTGAACACGGTGCGAACGACACGTCGGGACATCCTCTCGGGCTTCCAGTACACGGGGGGCTTCCAGTACACGCTGGACTTCGAGCGGAGGGACAAGGAGCGGGTGAGCCTGACCCTCGGCGCGGCGCTGCGCACGTCGGCCACGCTGGGCTCGGAGGCCTCGGAACTGGTTTACGGCAGCCTCCGGGTGAACACCAGCAGCGGGGGCAACCGGGTGCTGGAGGACACGCTCTCGCCGCTTTCGGTGAGCCAGAGCCAGGTGGAGCTTCCCACGCACCTGGGCGCCGGCGCGTCGGTGCGGGTGGGCAACAGGCTGCTGGTGGCGGTGGACTACGAGCTCCAGGACTGGTCGCGGGCGCGCTTCGGCGGCCAGGCGAACGCGGACCTTGGCCCGAGCAGCCGCCTTTCGGCGGGCATCCAGTACGTGCCCCAGTGGAACGCCGTGACGAGCTACCTGAAGGTGGTCCGCTACCGGGCGGGCTTCCACATGAGCCAGACCTACTGGCGGATGGAGGGCCAGGCTGTGCAGGACATGGCCTTCAGCCTGGGCCTGGGCTTGCCGATGCGCAACTCGCGGACCTTCATCAACCTTTTTGCCGAGCTTGGGCAGATGGCCCCTGCGGAAGGCGACCTGCTGACGGAGCGCTACGTGAACGGGGGCGTCAGCTTCAGCCTCCAGGACATCTGGTTCATCAAGCGCCGCTTTGACTGATTTCTTTCCGAAGGCCACGAACGGCGCGATTGTTGCGAACCGATGAAATGCGACAAAACAATTCAACCTATTGACGAATCCCAATAAAATCTCAATGAAAATGAAACGAAATTTCCTTTCGGTGGCCGGCGCGGTGGCGCTCATCGTGTCGGCGTTCTCGACCTCGGCGCAAGCCCAGCCTTCGCAGCCCTCGCTGCTGAGCCAGACGGAGCTGATCGAAGCCAAGGACGAATATTACATGAAGCACTATTCGCTCTACAAGGAGTATTACGACAACGAGAGCTATGAGGAGGCCATGGGTTCGTGGCGTGTGCTCTACACCCTCTACCCCATGTCGTCGAAGAACATCTACCTGCACGGCGTGAAGCTGATTCAGACGCAGATCGGCAAGGCCACGGACGAGCAGAAGCCCTTGTGGGTGGACACGCTGATGGCGGTTTACGAGCAGCGCATCAAGTACTTCGAGCAGGAAGGGTTCCTCCGCGGAAGCCAAGGCTACGACCTTCTGCGCTACAACCCGCAGCGCTACAAGGACGCCTACAACTACTTCCAAAGGTCTTACGCCCTGGACAAGAGCGAGATGAACGGCGGCTACGTGGCCATCTGGATGCAGGCTTCGTTCATCTGCCAGCAGCGGGGCGAAATCAGCAACGAGCAGTTCCTGAACGACTACATGGTCTCCATCGACATCCTGAACTACCAGCTCCAGAAGGAGACGGACGCGCAGATGAAGGAGAAGATCAAGACGTACATCGGCAACGCGAACGGCTTCCTGGAAAAGAGCGGCGTGGCCACCTGCGAGGCGCTGAACGAGGTCTTCGCGCCCAAGTTCGCGGCCAACCCGACCGACCTGGCGCTGCTCAAGAACATGACGGCCCTGATGGAGCGCACGACCTTCGCGGACGGCCGCTCGTGCCGCTCGTGCGACCTCTACGCGCAGGCCTCGGTGAAGCTGTACGACGTCGAGCCTTCGGCGGCGGCGGCCGTGAACCTGGCCCGCCTGTTCATGCAGCAGGAGAAGTACGCTGAGGCCAAAGGCTTCTACGAGAAGGCCGTGGCCTACGAGGGCCTGGAGGCCACCGCCCACGCGCAGTACTACTTCGAGCTGGCCACGGCCTGCAAGGTGCTGGGCCAGGTGGGCGACGCCCGCGCCTACGCCCGCAAGGCCATCGAGCGGAACCCCAACTGGGGCGAGCCCTACATCCTGATCGGGGACCTCTACGCCAGCTCGCAGTGCGGCGAGGGCGAGGCGGCCAAGTTCGTTTACATCGCGGCGGTTGACCAGTACAACCGGGCCGCGAGCGTGGACCCCGACGAGAACGTGAAGTCGAAGGCGCGCCAGCGCGCGAGCCAGAACTCGTCGCGCTTCCCCCGGCGCGAGCAGGCCTTCTTCGAAGGCCTCGAGGAGGGCCAGACCAAGACGGTCGGCTGCTGGATCGGCGAGACGATAACCGTGCGGTTCGCCGACTGAGGCCCCGCCCGGCGTCGGAAAACCCTGGAACCGCCCCTTGCCTCGGCAGGGCGGTTCCTTTTCTTTTTGCGCCCATGAAAAAAAGCTGGCTCTTATCCCTGTCGGGCGCCGCCTTCCGGCGGCTTGGCGGCATCCTGGCCCTTTCGCTGGCCTTGTGGCTGGCGGCGTCCTGCTCCAAGCCGGAGGATCCGGAGCGGGTCCGGGCGCTGGCGGCCCGGCCCGACCACCCGACCCTGGAGGCCTACGACATCGAGATCTACTTCAGCCAAGACCGCGCCGTGAAGATCAAGGCCGTCGCGCCCAAGCTGCTGCACTACGCGGCCGAGGACCACGACGAGCCCAGGTCGGTCTTCCCCGAGGGCATCAAGCTGTGGTTCTACAAGGACGGGCAGCTCAACTCGAGCCTGAAGGCCAACTACGCCATCCACTATGAGCTCGACAAGCTCTGGGAGGCCAAGTACCAGGTGGAGCTGCTCAACCAGGACGGCGACGTGCTGACCACCGAGCACCTCTACGCCAGCGAGGAGCGGGAGACGATGTACACGCAGCAGTACGTCCAGATCGTCCGCCAGGACGGCTCGACGGTCCGTGGCGAGGGCGGATTCGAGTCCAGCTTCGACTTCACGAGCTACAAGTTCCACAAGGTTGACGGCTCTTTCATCTTCAAGAACTAACCCAACACAGACCCGCCATGCCCACCGCCTCGCCCAACCAGAAGATGCAGAAGGCCGCCGAGCTGATGTGGCTCTCGATCTCGGCCGCCTCGCTGGGAATCGGGCTCTACGAGCTTTGGAAAAACGGCCTCGAGGGCGCCGGCGAATTCTTGCTGATGGCGGGATTCGCCTTTTTGATTTATTTTTGGCGGAGGCGGCTCCGCCTGGGCGGCAAGCCCGACTCCACATAAAGCACCCCATACCCCAACATGTTCGAGTTCACGGTCATCCTCGTCTCATTGCTTTTCTCGGCCTTCTTTTCGGGCATGGAGATCGCCTTCGTGACCTCCAGCCGGCTCCGCGTCGAGATGCTCAAGCGCCGCAAGGAGTTCCCTTGGCAGATCCTGGACCTCTTCGCGCGGACCCCCGAGCGCTACATCGCCACCATGCTGGTGGGCAACAACATCGCGCTGGTGATCTACGGCATCTTCATGGGCGAGGTGCTGACGGCCCCGCTGGCCGCGATGTCGGTCGGGGAGTGGCGGCCCTTCGCGGGGGAGCTCTCCGGCCTGCTGATGCAGACGGTCGTCTCCACGCTGGTCATCCTCATCACGGCGGAGTTCCTGCCCAAGACCCTCTTCCGCCTCGACCCCAACGGGGCGCTCCGCGTGTTCGCCCTGCCGGTGCTGCTCTTCTACTGGCTCTTCACGCCCATCACCCGCCTGAGCATCTTCCTGTCGAACGTCTTCCTGATCAAGCTGCTGCGCTCGCCCATCGTCCCCAAGTCCAGCCCCGTCTTCAGCAAGGTTGACCTGGACGCCTTCCTGACCGAGATGAGCCAGACCCGGAGCGACTCGGCGAACGAGAGCCCAATCAAGATCTTCCAGAACGCCTTGGACTTCTCGGACACCAAGGTGCGCGAGTGCTACGTCCCCCGGACCGAGCTGAAGGCCTTGGAGGTCAACGACAGCATCGAGCACCTGCGGGACGTCTTCGTGGCCACGGGCTTCTCGAAGATCCTCATCTACGAGGGCTCCATCGACAAAGTGGTCGGCTACTTCCACTCGGCCTCGCTCTTCTCGAAGCCCAAGACGATCCGCTCCTGCCTGAAGGAGCTGCCTTTCGTGCCAGAGACCATGTCCGTGCGGAAGCTGCTCGGGCGCTTCATCGCCGAGCAGAAGAGCATCGCCCTGGTGGTGGACGAGTTCGGCGGGACCGCCGGGATCATCACCATCGAGGACATCATGGAGGAGATCTTCGGCGAGATCGAGGACGAGCACGACAAGACCCAGCTCGTGGACCAGGAGGAGGCGCCAGGGGTCTTCGTCCTTTCGGCCCGGCTCGAGATCGACTACCTCAACGGCAAGTACAAGCTGGACCTGCACGAGACCGACGAGTTCGAGACCCTGGCCGGCCTGATCCTCCACGAGCACCAGAACCTGCCGGAAAAAGGCGAGGTCATCCTGACCGAGCGGTTCCGGTTCACCATCCTCGAGGTCAGCCAGAACCGCATCGAGCTGGTGCGGCTGGAAAAGCTGGCCGACTGAGCCCCCACAAACCCAAACCCCCAACGCCCGATGCTTTCCAAAACCTTCGCAACCTTCGCCGGGCTGGCCCTGTCGGCCTGCCTCATGGCAGGAAGCTGCTCAAGCCCCAGCACGCCGGCCGTCCCGCCCGAGCATGCCCAGGCACTCTACCCCGGCGACCCCGTGGCCGCGCGGATCGCCAAGAGCTGGCGCTACCTCGACCCCACCAACCCCGACGACGACGCCGACATGGCCACCCACTACGTCTTCTACCCCGACGGCACCCACATCGCGCGCACAGGGCCCGTCGAGCAGGCCGGGCAGTGGCGCATCAACGCCGAGGGCAACGTCCTGGTCACGGAAATCGGCGGGCTACAGACGGTTTATGGCATCACCAGCATCAACGACTCCTACATGGTGCTCGACATGCAACTGCCTGCCGGGACCTTGTCCATGGAGTTCGAAGTCCTTTTCTGAAAAATCCGTATTTTTGAGAAGTTCTGAGCCCACCCATCACACGGGCCAGACTTAGATTCATCCACCCATCTCAAAAACGACAAGCGTATGAACATCAACAAAGTAATCCTGCTGGGAAGGGTCGGCAAAGACCCCGAAGTGCGCTACCTCCAGAGCGGAGCCGCCGTGGCTTCGTTTTCTTTGGCCACGAGTCGGTCCTACAAAAACAAGGAGGGCCAATACGTCGAAAACACAGAGTGGCACAACATAGTCGCATGGCGAGAGCAAGCCGAGCTGGTCGAGAAGTACGTCAAGAAAGGGCGGGAGCTCTACATCGAGGGCCGCCTCCAGACCCGCAGCTACGAGAAGGACGGCATCACCCGGTACTACACCGAAATCATCGCCTCCGAAATCCAGCTTGGGCACAACCCGCAGAGCACGGCGGCAGAAGGCTCGGCCGCGAACGTGCCCGCGAGCACGAACCAGAGCCGTGCCAACCAGGCGCAGGGCGCCACGCCCTCGACGGTCAGCGAGCCGATGCCCGAGTTCGAAAGACCTGGAAACGAAATAGAGGACGACCTGCCCTTCTGATGGGCCGTCCGCCCCTTCACCCCTAAACCCTAGATTTTGGAACCTGACTCGACCTGGCCCACCCTCGCCTCGATGAGCGCCGTCATCGTTCATCCCATGAGTTGGGAGGTGGGTTTCTACATCCTCGGAATGCTATTGCTGCTGCTCGCCTCGGCCCTGATTTCAGGCTCCGAGGTGGGCCTTTTTTCGCTCTCTCCGCAGCAGCTCGACCAGCTCGAGAAGGACGAGAGCCGCAACAGCAAGACGGCCTTGGAGCTGCTGTCCGACCCGGAGAGCCTCCTGGGCACGATCCTCATCGCCAACAACTTCGTGAACGTGGGCATCGTCCTGCTATCGACGCTGGTTCTGGACGGCCTCTTGGACTTTGGGCAGGACACCGTGCTGAGCTTCCTGGTCCAAGTGGTGGTGGTGACCTTCCTGATACTGCTCTTTGGCGAAATCATGCCAAAGGTTTACGCCAACCAGCGGGCCATGCGCTTCGCGCTGCTGATGGCCATCCCGCTGGGCGTGCTCTCCAGGCTTTTCCGTCCGCTGGTTTTCCTGCTGGTCGGCTCCACGAGCTTCGTGCAACGCGTGGTGGTGCGCCGCGGGCGGGACTTTTCGCTCGACGACCTGTCCGAGGCCCTGGACTTGACTTCGGCCCAACTGCAAGACGAAGGCAAGCTGCTCTCCGAAATCGTCCGGTTCGGCAACACCGTCGCGAAAGGCATCATGAAGCCCAGGGTGGACGTCACAGCCGCTGAAATGGGAACATCGTTCCAGCAACTTCTGGCGGAAATCGTGGACTCTGGATACTCGCGGATTCCCGTTTATGAGGACACTTTCGACCAAGTCAAAGGCATCCTCTATGTGAAGGACCTTCTCCCCTTCCTCGACAAGGCCGACGATTTCGTCTGGCACAGCCTGTTAAGGCCCCCTTACTTCGTCCCGGAGAACAAGATGATCAGCGACTTGATGCAAGAGTTCCAATCCAAGAAGATCCACATGGCCATCGTGGTGGACGAATATGGCGGCACCAGCGGCATCGTCACCATGGAGGACATCCTGGAGGAGGTCGTGGGCGAGATAAAGGACGAGTTCGACCAGGAAGAGTCGTACTACACCAAGCTCGACGACAAGACCTTCCTTTTCGATGGAAAGACCAGTCTGAAGGACTTCCTGAAAGTAACGGGCCTGCCCGACGATTACCTTGACCACGATCGGGGCGAGGCAGAGACACTGGCAGGCTTGATCTTGGAAATCAGCGGAGATTTTCCTAAGAAGAACCAGACAATAAGCCTGCGCTCGTTCTTGTTCACCATCACCTCCATCGACAGCCGCCGCATCGCGCAAATCAAGGCCAGGCTGAACTGAAGCGCCGAAGGACTCTTCCTCTCTTTTCGTAACTTCGCCCCAGGCAACTAGCCCCCCCCGATGCCATGCTGATCATCAACCCCCTGTACGACTGGGCCTTCAAGTACCTGCTCGACGACAACGAGCTGGCCAAGCGGTTCCTGTC
>JAIFMG010000080.1 GCA_020048645.1 Bacteroidota bacterium
GCCGCCAACCGTTGCCTTGCCAACGTGGGGACAAACCTCGTCATCAAATTCTCCCCATTTAGACTAAGCTAATTTTGAATCCTTACTTAGCTTCATTACTCCATTTAAAAGTACGATGGCGAAATGAATTTTAATTTTATACTCATTTAGAAGTACCCCCCAAAGCAAATTTGTTTGTTCGCCTTGTACAATTGAATTTGTCGAAACAAAGGCTACCTTACAATTTGTGTTTTGAATGTATTTGGATGCTTTCAGATACCAACCTGTAACGTAATCAAGAGTTCCACCCCCCGCGGCTTTATCATATAATTTAACAATTTGATCGCGTTGTTCTTGTTTCATAATGTTAGACCCAACAAATGGCGGATTTCCTAAAATATAATCGAATTTTATTTCATTGGAAATTTCCGGTTTTCCGTAGTTTACCGAATACGATTCGGCTTGGACGTTTACTTTGCCATAAGGGGCTATTGGTTCACTTATCAGATATATATTTGCATGCTTCGCAAAAATATCAATGCTGTTTATCGGATTAAGCAACCCTTGCCAGTCAATTTCAAGAGCATCGCCGTGTACAATTTTTGCCGATTTTTTTAGCGGCAAACGTGCAAAGTATTGTCCAAATTCGTGGCTTATAAGCATATTCATTTGGTGGTCAATAAGCCACATTGCCACTTCGGCTATTCGTGCCGGGAATTCCTCGTACTCAATACCATAAAATTGGTCGATATTGAGCCAAATAACATTTTCGATGGCAATAACTTGTTGCCCTGATTTATATAACTCTCGTAAAATATCCAACTCTAACAAGCGCAATTCACGATAAGTAATAACCAAAAAATTACCGCAACCGCACGCAGGATCCAAAAAATTTAATGCGCTTAATTTCTTATGAAATTCACTCAGTTTATTGGTGTTGTATTTTAATCTTTCAAATTCTTGCCAAAGTTCGTCTAAAAAAAGCGGCTTAATAAGTTTTAATATATTGGTTTCACTGGTGTAGTGCGCACCCAAATTTCTTCTTTGGGCTGGGTTCATTACGCTTTGGAACATTGAACCGAAAATAGCCGGCGAAATTTTACTCCAATCTATATAACAGCACTCCAATAAAGCTTGTCGCATTTTTGCGTCGAAACTTGCCATTGGCAACATTTCCTCAAAAAGTTTTCCATTAACATATGGAAAATCTGCAAGTTGTTCGTCAAGGTTCTTAAAACGGTTTTCCGTAGGCGTGTTTAATACCTGAAAAAGTTCTTGCAATTTGGCTGCAAGGTCGCTCCCGTCTTCATTGGTTCGTTGCTCGATGTAATCTTGAAATTGCTGTTTGTTAAAAATAGTAGTATCCTCGGCAAACAAACAAAACAAAATACGAACCAAGTAAACTTCCAAGGGATGTCCGGTATAACCAATTTCCTTCAAACGATCATGAAGCCTCCCCATCAATTCCGCAGCTTCAATATTTGCAGGGTCTTGCTCTTTGTACACTTTCTTCTGATAGCCTACAATATATCCAAAATGATGTACATTCTTAACAAGTTCATTTAGCTTAAATTCAATTTGCTGATTCTCTTCAAGGTCGTGAAGCCGGAAGTTTTCAAAATCGGAAACAAGAATATATTTGGGTAACTCATGTTGCTTTAATCCATTTGTATAATTAATGGCTTGCTGAAAAGCTTTATCAAGATTTTTACCCCTGCTTTTCATTTCTATTAAAATCGTTCCTTTCCATAGCAAATCAATATATCCATCTCTTTCGTCAAGTTTTTTTACACGATGTTCGAAAGTTCCAATCTTTTTCCTGCTTATTCCAAAAATATTAAAAAAAGAATCTAAAAAGGATTTTGCATCAGCCTCTTCGTTCGAAGCATCAGCCCATTCTTTCGAGAAAATGAGTGCTCGGTCTTTTATTTCATTCCAGCTTAATACCATGTTTGTTGGAATTTCAATTTAATTCTTATTCTTTGCAACTCGTCATAAACGAGAGTCTCGTCATAATCTCCAAAATCTTCCAGCAGGTCTGAAAAGCGCAATTGCACGACTCGAAAACCGGGAACCCATCCGCCAGGCTTGAAGGGAAGATGGTTCGTCCTTGGATCGGATTCGATTTTGCCAAGGTACAAAATTGATCTTGCAGACGCAAGGGTTTGGACAGGTTTTCGTCTCGTGTCCGTTTGGGGGGTGAGAGGGAGGTGTTTGCAATGTCCTTGTTTCCAGGGCATTGCTTGGGGCTGTTCGCGGTTTCGCTTGTTGTTTCAAAAA
The DNA here is from genome assembly GCA_020048645.1 of Bacteroidota bacterium. Taxonomy (GTDB): domain Bacteria; phylum Bacteroidota; class Bacteroidia; order Bacteroidales; family UBA6013; genus UBA6013. The sequence goes on from JAIFMG010000080.1 coordinate 2,260, forward strand.
CGGCGATCCTCGAATGAAGAAATGAAGCTGAAGTTGGAGGGCGAGAATCAGTTCGAATTCGCCAGGGTAGCAGGCTCAGCGTTCCATCGGACGCGATGACAGCGCATTGCCTGGAAGCGCGCGATGAATGCCTTGGTGGTTGAATGACGCTGCTCGATCGTGCGAAATCGACGGCGCCCGTTCGTTGCGGGAATGCCAACAAAACAGAAGGCAACCTGGCGCGGTACCAAGTTGCCTTCCGGTTCGATGGGGCACGGCTTTATCCGTTGGTGCTCAGAGCGATGCGGGCGCGCAGAGGTAGGCGTAGCGCATCTCTTCGACTTGCTTGTAAACGACCAGCTCCGCCTTGCCTCCGACCGTCTGCTTGAAGGTGAACTCCCATTCCAGGTTGGGGTTGTCGAGCGAGAGCGAGGTGAAGACCACGCCGTGGCGCTCGGTCTGGCGGCTCGCGAGCACCTTGCCCAGTGGGGTGCGGGTGTTGCCCGCCAGCTTGGCCACGTGCAGGCTCTGGCCCTGCCAGTAGAACTCGAAGTCGAAGTTCTGGCCCGGGATTTCGCGTCCGATGTATTGGCCCTGGAAGGCGGCCAAGTGGGCCTCGCTTTGCGCGAAACCCAGCACGGGCAGCGAAAGCAACAGCGAAAACATCAGCCAAGCGCGGAAGAAAGTAGGGATTTTCATGGGGGTTCGATTTTGTTAACAACACCACAAGTTAGGCATTGGCAAAGTTTTGAAACGTCGGTTTATCGCCATTTTCGCTGTCGGGCGGGCTTGCTGCCGAAACACTTTTCCGCCTGGCCCGATGGGCCGCGAAAAGCGGGCAAATGCCTCGGCAAGTCCTTTCGCGCGCTTTTGGGGTGGAGGCCTTGCCGCGCTGGCCGCGCCCCAAAGCCCGACGCCCCCCGAGGCGCCGCCGGGGCGGGTCTGGGGGGCGTCGGGGCGAAAGCCGTGGCGGCCGGGAAACTATTCGCGGCCTCAGAAGTCCTGGTTCTCGAACTGGTGGGCGAAGCGCCCTTCGGCGTCGAGGGTGTAGGTCGAGGTCGAGACCCGCTTGAGCTTTTCCTCGATGAACAGCGAGTCGATGCCCACCAGGCTGCCATCGGCCATGAGCTGGGCCGTGCGGTGGTTCAAGTTGTTGGCCTTGAGCGCCTTGTCCGCGCCCAGCCGAAGCTCGTCCACCACGGGCCCCTCGAGGGCCACGCTCTGGAAGACCAGCTCGTAGGCGTCGTTGGTGGAAGAGCGGTGCTGGAAGGCCAGCAGGTAGTGGCTTTCCACCAGCATTTTGCCAATGGCCATGATGGGCAGGCCGGAGCTCACGAGCTCCTTGGGCGCGAAAGCCTTGACGTTGACGTCCTCGCGGTCGAGCTCGGCCTGGCCCGGCACCAGCTCGCCGCAGCAGACCGTGAAGGCGCCCATCGAGGGAAATGCCTGCAAGTAGTTGGAAACCAATGGATCGGCAATCTGGGCGGCGGCCAGTGCCGCCGAGTCGGCGGAGGCGGAATCGTTTTCGGTTCTGGGGGATGAGCAGCCCGAGGACAGCGCCAGAAGCAGCAGAACGGGATAGAATTTGGTCATGCGTTGGACTTGTTTTGGGTTTTGGAGCCGCGAAAATAGCGTTTTTGAAGGCAGCGGCCCAAGCCTGGCGGGCCGGCCACGCTCCGAATGCCCGGCCGGCTTCCGCTCAGCGGACATCGCTCACCGAGTGGTCCTTCGACTCGAGGGCCGTGGATCCCATCAGGAAGATGTCGATCTGGCGGGCGGCTTCTCGGCCTTCGCTGATGGCGTGGACCACCAGCGACTGGCCCCGGCGCATGTCGCCCGCGGCGAAGACCTTCTCTTGGCTGCTCTTGAAGTCGCGGGTGCGGACGTTGCCGCGCGCGTCGAGCAGCAGGCCCAGGGCCTCGAGCAGGCCCTCGCGCCGCGGGTGGGCGAAGCCGATGGCCAGAAGGGCCAGTTCGCAAGGCAGTTCGCGCTCGGTGCCGGGCCGTTCGGCGAACTGCTGGCCCTGCCATTCGAGCTCCACCACCCGCAGGGCGGCCAGGCGGCCGTCGGGCCCGGGCACGAAGGCCTTGGCCATGACCGACCACTCGCGCTGGCAGCCTTCCTCGTGCGAGGAGCTCGAGCGCAGGACCAGCGGCCACTGGGGCCAGGGCGTCCGCGGGTTGAATCCGGCGGGCGGCTTGGGCAGGAGCTCCAGTTGCGTGACGCTGGCGGCGCCTTGGCGGTTGGACGTGCCCACGCAGTCCGCCCCGGTGTCGCCTCCGCCCAGCACGACGACGTGCTTTCCGGTGGCCAGGATCTCGTCGTGGGGCGGGTTTTCCAGCCCGGCCACGCGGCGGTTCTGCTGCTTGAGGAAGTCCATGGCCAGGTGGACGCCCGGGCTTTGCCTTCCGGGAATGTCCAGGTCGCGGGCCACGGTGGAGCCTCCGGCCAGCAGAACGGCGTCGAACTCGGCCAGGAGCTGCTCGGCGGGCCAGTGGGTGCCCACCTCTACGCCCGTGCGGAAGCTGATTCCGGCGGCCTCCATGAGCTGCACACGGCGCTCGACGATGTCCTTCGAGAGCTTGAAGTCGGGGATGCCGTAGCGCAGCAGCCCGCCGACGCGGTCGTCGCGCTCGAAGACCGTTACCCAGTGCCCGGCCAGGTTGAGCTGGTCGGCGGCGGCCAGCCCGGCTGGGCCGCTCCCCACGATGGCCACCCGCTTTCCGGTGCGGCGCGAGGGCAGGTTGGGCTTGACCCATCCCTCGCGGAAGGCCCGTTCGGCGATGCTCTTCTCGATGAGCTCGATGGCCACGGGATCGTTGTTGATGGACAGCACGCAGGAGGCCTCGCAGGGAGCAGGGCAGATGCGGCCCGTGAACTCGGGGAAGTTGTTGGTCGAGATCAGGATGTCGTAGGCGCCGCGCCAGTCGTCCTTGTAAACCCTGTCGTTGAAGTCGGGGATGTTGTTGCCGAGCGGGCATCCGCTGTGGCAGAAGGGGATGCCGCAGTCCATGCAGCGGGCGGCCTGCTTTTCGACCTTGATCTTGCTGGGGTCCAGCTCCAGCTCGCGCCAGTCCGAGAGCCTTTCTGCCACGGGGCGGCGGGGGGCCAGTTCGCGGGGGTATTCAACAAATCCGGTGGCTTTTCCCATGTGTATTGTCGTTTTTGGGGCGATGGTTCAGCATTTCACGATGAAAAAAAGAAGGTGGGGCCTGTTCAGGCGTGTTGGGGTTCGGCCTGGGCCTTGGCCTTTTCGAGGGCGGCCTTGTATTCGGGCGGGAGCACCCGCACGAAGCGCTTGAGGCTCTGGTCCCAGTTGTCGAGCAGCTCGGCGGCCCGTGCGCTGCCGGTGAGCGCGTGGTGCTGCTCGATCAGGGCGCGGAGCGGGGCCTCGTCGTCGTACTCGATGGGGCCGTCGCCTTCCAGCTCGGGGTTCTTGTAGCGCTGGAAGCTGTTGTCGGCATCATAGATATAGGCCACTCCGCCCGACATTCCGGCTCCGAAGTTGGTGCCGATGCGCCCCAGGACCACGACGACCCCTCCGGTCATGTACTCGCAGCCATGCCGTCCGAGCCCTTCGACCACGGCTTGGGCGCCCGAGTTGCGCACGGCGAAGCGCTCGCCGGCTACCCCGCTGATGAAGGCCTGCCCGGAGGTGGCGCCGTAGAGGGCCACGTTGCCGACGATGACGTTGTCGGCGGCCTTGAAGGGGCTCTCGCGGTCGGGATAGACGGCCACCACACTGCCCGAGAGGCCCTTGCCGATGTAGTCGTTAGCCTCGCCCTCCAGCTCGAAGAAGATGCCGCGGGTGCTGAAGGCGGCGAAGCTCTGCCCGGCCGAGCCTCTGAATTTCAGGTGGATGCGCCCTTGCGGCAGGCCATCCTCGCCGTGTCGCTTCGAGATCTCGTTCGAGAGCAGGGCGCCCACGGCCCTGTCGGTGTTGCGGATGGGGAACTCGCCGAAGACCTCCTGGCCCTGCTCGAGGGCCGGGCGGGCCATGTCGAGCAGCCGCCAGTCGAAGAACTTCTCGATGCCGTGGTCCTGCTCCACCTGTTTGTAGAGGCCGACGCCCGGCGCGGCGGGCTCCTTGTAGAGGATGGGGCTGAGGTCGAGGGTCTGCATCTTCCAATGGTCGAAATAGTCGCGGGCCCGGAGGCGGTCCACCTGGCCGACCATCTCGTTGAGGGTGCGGAAGCCGAGCTCGGCCATGATCTGGCGCAGGTCCTCGGCCAGGAAGGTGAAGAAGTTGACCACGTGCTCGGGGTCGCCCGTGAAAAGCTGCCGGAGCTTCTTGTCTTGCGTGGCCACGCCCACGGGGCAGGTGTTGAGGTGGCACTTGCGCATCATGATGCAGCCCATCGCGACCAGGGCGGCCGTGGCGATGCCCCACTCCTCGGCGCCGAGCAGGGTGGCGATGGCCAGGTCGCGGCCGGTGCGGAGCTGGCCGTCCACTTGCAAGACCACGCGGCTGCGCAGGTTGTTCTTGACCAGGGTCTGGTGGGCCTCGGCCAGGCCCAGCTCCCAGGGCGTGCCGGCATGGTGTACCGAGCTCACGGGCGAGGCCCCGGTGCCGCCGTCGTGCCCGGCCACCAGCACCACGTCGGCGTGGGTCTTGGCCACCCCGGCGGCGATGGTGCCGACCCCGGCCTTCGAGACCAGCTTGACGTTGATGCGGGCCTCGCGGTTGGCGTTCTTGAGGTCGAAGATGAGCTGGGCCAGGTCTTCGATGGAGTAGATGTCGTGGTGGGGCGGAGGCGAGATCAGCCCGACGCCCGGCGTGGAGTGCCGCACGCGGGCGATCCACTCGTCCACCTTGAAGCCGGGGATCTGCCCACCCTCGCCGGGCTTCGCGCCCTGCGCCATTTTGATTTGCAGCTCCTTGGCGTTGGCCAGGTAGTTGCTCGTAACGCCGAAGCGCCCCGAGGCCACCTGCTTGATGGCCGAGTTCATGCTGTCGCCGTTGGCCAGCGGCTTGTAGCGGGCCGGGTCCTCGCCTCCTTCGCCGCTGTTGCTCTTGGCCCCGATGCGGTTCATGGCGATGGCCAGGGTGCTGTGGGCCTCGTGCGAGATCGAGCCGAAGGACATGGCCCCCGAGGCGAAGCGCTGCATGATGCGCCCGGCCGGCTCGACTTCCTCCAGCGGCACGGCCTGCCGCGGCTTGAACTCGAACATCCCGCGGATGGTGACGGCCTTCTCGCTCTGGTCGTTGACCAGTTGGGCGTACTGGCGGTAGGCCTCCAGGTCGTTTTCGCGGCAAGCCTTCTGCAAGAGCGTCACCGTGTCGGGGTTGAAAAGGTGGTGCTCGCCCTTGCGTTTCCACTTGTAAACCCCGCCTTCGCTCAGGCGGGCGCGCAGCCCTTCGCGCGAGGGGAAGGCCAGCCGGTGCCGCACGAGCACCTCCTTGGCGATGCCCTCGAAGCCGATTCCTCCCAGCCGCGAAACGGTTCCGGTGAAGCATTTTTCTATCACCTTTTGGGAAAGGCCGACGCACTCGAAGATCTGCGCCCCGTGGTAGGATTGCATGGTGGAGATGCCCATCTTCGACGAGATTTTCAGCAATCCGTCGCCAATGGCCTTGATGTAGTTCGCGTAGGCCTTGGGGTTGTCCAGGTACCTGGGCGTGAGCTTGTTGGCCTTGAGCTTGAAGATGGTTTCGAAGGCCATGTAGGGGTTGATGGCGTTGGCCCCGTAGCCGATGAGCGTCGCGAAGTGGTGGGTCTCGCGCACGTCGCCCGCCTCGGCGAGCAGGCCGCAGCGCACGCGCAGGCGGTTCTTGACCAGGTGCTGGTGGACGGCCCCGACGGCCAGCAGCGACGGAATGGCGGCGTGGTCGTGGTCGATGGCCCGGTCGGAGAGCACCAGCACGTTGTAGCCCTCGTCGATGATGGCCGAGTCGGCGGCCTCGCACATCCGGTCGAGGGCGGCCTCCAGCTCGCCGGGCTCGCCCGTGGCCTTGAAGACGGCCGGGATGGTCTTGACGCGGAAGCTGTAGTCGTGGAAGTCGCGCAGCTTGTCCATCTGCTCGTTGCTCAAAACGGGCTGGTCGAAGATGATCTGCTTGCAGTGCAGCGGGGTTTCGGAAAGGATGTTGTAGATCCGGCCCACGGAGGTGTGCAGGCTCATGACGATGCGCTCGCGGATGGGGTCGATGGGCGGGTTGCTGACCTGGGCGAACTGCTGCTTGAAGTAGTTGCTCAGGTGGCGGCTCTGGTTCGAGAGCACGGCCAGGGGCACGTCGGCACCCATCGAGCCCACGGGCTCCTTGGCGCTCTCGGCCATGGTCGTTACCAGGAAGTCCACGTCCTCGCGGGTGAAGCCGAAGGCCTGCTGCTTCTGCAAGACCTCCTCGGGGTCGATGGGGTAGGCCGGGGGCTGCTCGGGCAGTTCGTCGATGTGCTTCTGGTTCATTTCCAGCCACTTGCCGTAAGGCTTGCGCTTGGCGAGCTCCAGCTTGATGTCCTGGTCGTGGCGCAGGCTTCCGTCTCGGGTGTCCACGTAGAAGATCTTGCCCGGCTGCACCCGCCACTTCTTGACCACGCGGGCGGGGTCCACGGGCAGGGCGCCGGCCTCCGAGGCCAGCACCAGGTGGTCGTCGTCGGTGATCAGGTAGCGCGAGGGGCGCAGCCCGTTGCGGTCGAGCGTGGCCCCGACGATGTGGCCGTCGGTGAAGCAGAGCGAGGCCGGACCATCCCAGGGTTCCATGATGGTGGCGTGGTACTCGTAGAAGGCCTTCTTCTCGGGCGGCATCGTGGGGTTGTGCTGCCAGGCCTCGGGAATCAGCATCATCAGCACGTGCGGCAGTGATCGCCCGCCCATGACCAGCAGCTCCACCATCAGGTCGAGGTTGGCCGAGTCGGAGTAGTGCGGCTCCAGGATGGGCAGCAGCTTGCGGATCTCCTCGGCCGTGAACTTCGTCGATTCGAGCAGCGTCTCGTTCGAGCGCATCCAGTTGACGTTGCCCCGGATGGTGTTGATCTCGCCGTTGTGGGCCAGGAAGCGGAACGGCTGGGCCAGCTTCCACTTGGGGAAGGTGTTGGTCGAAAACCGCGAATGCACCATCGCGATGGCCGATTCCAGCCGCGGGTCCGAGAGGTCCAGGTAGTACTCGCGCAACTGGTGCGTGATGAACTGCCCCTTGTAAATCAGCGTCTTGTACGAGAACGACGGAATGTAGAACTCCCCGCTGCGCTCCAGCACCTCGGCGTTGATCATGTGCGTGGTGTACATGCGCAGCACGTAGAGCTTGCGCTCCAGCTCCTCGAAGCCCAGGCCCTTGCGGTGCTGCACGAACACCTGCTCAATCTTGGGCTCGTGCGCCAAGGCCGTCTGGCCCACGCAGCGGCGGTTGCGCGGCAGGTCGCGGTAGCCGATTAGCTCGAAGCCCTGCGACTCTATCTCCATGTTGAACACCTTGCGGCTCTCCTCGCGCTTGCGCACATCGCCCGGAAAGTAGATCATGCCCACGCCATAATGCCCAAATTCGGGCAAGACCAGGCCGATTTCGCCGCAGACCTCGCGCAGGAAGCGGTCGGGCGTTTGCAGCAGGATGCCCGCCCCGTCGCCCGAGAGCGGGTCGCTGCCCACGCCCCCGCGGTGCTCCATGTTTTCGAGCATGGTCAGGGCGTCGCGCACCAGTTGGTGCGACTTCCTGCCCTTGATGTTCACGATGAAACCCACCCCGCACGAGTCGGACTCGGCCTGGGGCAAATAGAGGGACGTTGGCTGCGGATTCATGCTTTCCATTTTGGTTCACCGAGGCCGCGCGCGCCAGGCCGACCAGCGCCCAGTTACGAAATCGAGCCTCAAAATTTCAATTCTTAATTTTTTTGCCCTGTAAAATTAGAAAACCAAAGCGAAGGGCCAAACGGGGAAGCGATTTCCCAAGCGATCGATTGTTCCAACCTGCTTCATGCGGCCGCCTCGCGCCTCCCGCCAAAAGCTAGGAGAATCAAGTTTTTAGCCCACAAGGTTCCCAGATCGGCGTCCGCGCCGCAAAGGAAAAGTAATGGTCTTTATTGGGAATCGTGTCGGAAATGGCTTACCTTTAACATTGCCTTTCTGCCCCCCAGCCAGCCGGGCAAGAGGACAGACGTTCATCTTCCTTCACGCAAGGGCGAAAGCCCATACAAAAAAAATCCAACATGAGAACAAAAGTCTGGACAATCTCGATTCGGATCTTCCATTGGCTCCTGGCCATTGGGTTCGCGGCCGCGTACATCTTGAGCGATTTTCATGAATACGAAAACCTGCATTACGCCTTTGGGCTGCTGGTCGGGGCATTGGTGCTGTTCCGGCTCATTTATGGGATCATCGGCCCGCGATACGCCCGTTTTGGCGATTTTCCAATAGCCATCCGGCATCAGATTGAGTTTGTGACGAACTTCTTCAAGAAGGGCAAGACCTACGTGGGCCACAACCCTGCGGCCTCGCTCGTGATGCTGGGCATCTTCTTCGTCGGGCTCGCTTGCAGCATTTCCGGCTACCTGCTCTATTCGACTGAAAATCCGTCGCTTGTCAATGTCGCGTTGAGCGAGGATCTGCTGGAAGAAGCCCACGAGGTGCTCGGAAACTTGTTCTTGGTCTTGGTGATTTTCCACTTGCTTGGGCTGCTGGCCGACCGGCTGTTCCATTCCGAGGCCAAGACGCTGGGGTCGATCGTCACCGGATACAAAGCCGTCGAAGCTGAGGACACCCGGCAAAATGTCCCGCTGGCCGTGTTTTCAGTGGTCTGGTTCGCGGCCGCCCTCATGGCTTTCGTGTACGGCAACGGCTTGGCGACAGAAAGCCAGGGAGCTGGGCAGAGCGAAGAGGCGCATCAAGAGAGGGAGCACGATGAGGAAGACGATCATTGAACAAGCATCGCTCCATGACACTGCAAGCTGAACAGACCCATCTGAAATTCAAGATCCAACGGATCGTCGCGATTTCGTCGTTCTTGATTTTTGTCGGAAAATTGGGAGCCTATTTCCTGACCAACTCCGTCGGGATATTGACAGACGCCCTGGAAGGGACGGTGAACGTGGTTACGGGGTTCATAACCTTGTACGCCATCTATGTCTCGGTCAAGCCCAAGGATGACAACCACCCCTTCGGGCACGGGAAGGCGGAGTTCCTTTCGGCCTCGATCGAGGGCTTCCTGATCATCATCGCCGGCCTGATCATCCTCTTCGAGGCGGTGCGTCGATTCTTCGTCCCTGCGGAGGTCTCGCAGTTGGACATCGGCATCCTCATCGTCGCCCTCGCGGGGCTGCTGAACTACTTGATGGGCTGGTACTGCGTGAGCATGGGCCGGAAGCACAACTCCATCGCCTTGGTCTCGGGCGGAAAGCACCTGCAATCCGACACCTATTCGTCCATGGGGCTGGTCTTGGGGCTGGTGCTGCTCTACTTCACCGAGCAGGCTTGGTTGGACAGCCTCATCGCCCTGGTCTTCGGCTCGGTCATCGTCATCACCGGCTTCAAGATACTCAAGGAGACGGCATCGAACCTCATGGACGAGGCCGACTTCGAGCTGATTGAGCGCTTCGGCAAGCTGATCGACGCCAACAAGACCGGCGAATGGATAGACGTCCACAACTTCAAGCTGGTGAAGTACGGCGACGTGCTCCATGTCAACTGCGACCTGGTCCTGCCCTGGGACACCAGCCTCTCGGAAGCGCACGCCCAAGGCGAGAAGCTGAAATCCTTGGTGGTCAATAACTTTTCCGAGGATGTGGTCTTCAACCTGCACACCGACGAGTGTCAGAAGAAGTATTGCACGAATTGCATGAGGAACGACTGCGCCGAGCGGACCGATCCGTTCGAAAGCCGCCTGGACTTCGACCTCGCGAGGTTCATGAAAGAGCGCGCCGAGGACTGAGCCGGGCCCTCTCGCGTCCGCCCCGCCGCTTCTTATTCAGAATCTTTCTAAGTTGCGCTTTGGATGGGCAATGCTTAACTTTGGTGCTGGTCTTATCCCAATCGAATCTCCCAAATCATGAAAAAGCTGCAAACCCAATACCTAGGCCTCACGCTGAAAAACCCGCTGCTGGTCAGCAGTTCTGGCTTGACCAACTCGATCGAGAAGCTCGTCAAGATCCAGGAGCAGGGGGCCGGCGCCGTGGTGCTGAAATCGCTGTTCCAGGAACAGATCATCATGGAGGCCGAGGATGCCCTGCGGCACAACGCCTATCCGGAGGCCCTGGACTACCTGAACGCACACACGCAAGACCACCGCACGGGCCAATATACCCAGCTGATCCGCGAGGCCAAGCAGCGGCTCGACATCCCCGTGGTGGCCAGCCTGAACTGCATCGACGACAACGACTGGGTGGCCTACGCCAAGGAGGTGGAGGAGGCCGGGGCGGACGCCCTGGAGCTGAACATCTTCATCATCCCCGCGAAGATCCACCAGACGGCGGCCCAGATCGAGGAGCAGTACGAGCGCATCGTCAAGAAGGTGCGCCAGACCACCAAGCTGCCCCTGGCCGTGAAGGTCAGCTACCAGTTCACCAACCTGCTGAACGTGCTGGAGCGGCTCAAGGGCGCGGGCGCGTCGGCAGCGGTGCTCTTCAACCGATTCTACGAGCCCGACATCGACATCTTCAAGATGCGCACGGTCTCCTCGGAGGTGTTCAGCTCGGGGGCCGACATCCGGCAGTCGCTGCGCTGGATGGCCATTGCCTCCTCGCACTTCGACGCCAAGACGATGCAGCTCTCGGCCTCGACGGGCGTGCATGACGGCACGGCCTTCGTCAAGCAGCTCCTGGCCGGCGCCACCACCGTGCAGGTCTGCTCGGCGCTCTACAAGCAGGGCGTCGAAGTGGTGCGGCGCATCCTCAACTTCACCGAGGACTGGATGGACGGCAAGGGCTTCTCGACGCTCGACGACTTCCGCGGGCGCATGGGCTACGGCAACATCTCGAACCCGGCCATCTACGAGCGCACGCAGTTCATGCGCTACTTTTCGAGCGTGGAATGAGCCCCGGCCGCGTTTTTTTTCGGCAGGGCTGGATCAACTCTCGCGATAATTCCTATCTTTCGGCATCCGCCAAACCCTAACACCCCGCTTGAAATGGGCACGAAATCCTCTTTTTACGGCTTTTATTACTTCGGACAAAACCATCTTGGCCGGGAATAAAAGGCGTGCGCGTCCACAAAAGCGAAAACCCCAATCCCGGCAAATGGCCGGGATTTTTTTTTGTCGAAAAACCTAAATTCCAGAACATGGAAACCCATTCCGAAAGCGCCTTGCGCGTGGCCATACAGGGAGTGCCCGGCTCTTTCCACGACATCGCCGCCCGGCGGCATTTCGCCCCTAGGGCCATCGCGCTGGTGGCCTGCGCCACCTTCGACGAAGTGTTCAAGGCCCTGGACAACGACCAGGCCGACCTGGGCGTGCTGGCCGTGGAGAACTCGCAGGCGGGCAGCCTCTTGCAGAACTACGTGCGCCTCCAGGAGTCGCGCTACGCCGTCTTGGGCGAGCACTACCTGCGCGTCAAGCAGAACCTGCTGGGCCACCCGGGCCAGCGCGTCGAGGAGATCCGCGAGGTCTATTCGCACCCCATCGCCATCATGCAGTGCCGCGAGTTCTTCAAGCAGTTCCCCTGGGTCAAGCTGGTGGACAGCTACGACACCGCCCAGAGCGCCAAGGACGTGGCCACCAAGCACGGCCCCGGCACCGCGGCCATTGGCAGTGAGCTGGCCGCCGAGCTCTACGGCCTCGAGGTCCTGGCCGAGGGCATCGAGACCAACAAGCGCAACTACACGCGCTTCCTGGTCATCGGCCGCGGCGACGTTCTGCCCGAGACCAGCGCCCACCTGATCGACAAGGCCTCCATCGGATTCTCGCTCGAACACAAGACCGGGCGCCTCTCGCAGGTGCTCAGCGTGCTGGCCTTCTACGACATGAACCTGACCAAGATCCAGTCGCTGCCCCTGGTCGGCGAGGCTTGGACCTACTTCTTCCACGTGGACCTGACCTTCGAGGACTTCGCCCGCTACCAACTGGCCATCAAGGCCATACAGCCGCTCACCAAGGACCTCCAGGTGCTGGGCGAGTACCGCGCCGGCCTCGACAGCCTCGACTGAAGGCCCCGGCCATTTCCCAAAAGCTGATGTTTCCCCAAAAAAACGTACACCATGACCGTAGCCATCATCGGCCTGGGCCTCATCGGGGGCTCCGCCGCCATCGACCTGAAAAAGAGAGGCTTCGCCAGCCGAGTGCTGGGCGTTGACAACAACCCGCTGCACGAGCAGACCGCCCTGCGCATGGGCATCGTGGACGAATGCCTGCCCCTGGAGCAGGCCGTGGCCGAGGCCCAGATCGTGGTGCTGGCCGTGCCCGTGGGCGCCGCCTTGCGCCTGCTGCCCCAGGTGCTCGACCTCGTTGAGCAGCAAGTCGTTACCGACATGTGCTCCACCAAGGAGGGCCTGGCCCTGGCCGTGAAGTACCACCCCAAGCGCAAGCGCTACGTGGCCGCACACCCCATGGCCGGTACCGAGCACTCGGGCCCCTGGGCGGCGCTCTCGAACCTGTTCGACAGCAAGGCCGTCATCCTCTGCGACGTCGAGGAGTCGGCGCCCGACGCGCTGGCCCTGGTCCGGCAGCTCTTCGCCACGCTCAACCTGCGCGAGATCCTCATGCGCTCGAGCCACCACGACGTCCACGCGGCCTACGTCTCGCACGTCTCGCACGCCATTTCCTTCGCCCTGGCGCTGACCGTCCTGGCCAAGGAAAAGGACGAGAAGCACATCTTCGACCTGGCCAGCGGCGGATTCGCCTCCACGGCCCGCCTGGCCAAGAGTTCGGCCGACATGTGGGTGCCCATCTTCCTGCAAAACCGCGAAAACATGCTGGCCGTCATGGACACCTACGCCGAACAGCTCGGCCGACTGCGCCAGGCCATCGACGCGCAGGACGAGCAGGCCCTGCACCAGCTCGTGGCCGAGGCCAACCGCATCAAGCGGGTGCTCAGCTAGCCGCCCCGCCCCATTTCCAAGCTATTCCTTGTTTTTATCCCATAACAACAAAAATTCAAGCCCATGATCGACCAACTTTCCATCGCCCCGCTCGAAGACTGGGGATTGCCCATGCACAATGGCAAAATGCTGCTGGCCGGCCCTTGCAGCGCCGAGACGCCCGCCCAAGTCATGGCCACGGCCCGGCAAATCGCCCCGATGGGGCCCAGCGCCTTCCGCGCCGGAATCTGGAAGCCCCGCACCCGCCCCGGACATTTCGAGGGCATCGGCCAGCAGGGCCTCGAATGGCTGGCCCAGGTCAAGCGCGAGACCGGCATGAAAGTTACCACCGAGGTGGCCAACCGCGAGCACGTGGAGCAGGCCCTGGCCGCGGGCGTGGACGTGCTCTGGGTAGGAGCCCGCACAACGGCCAACCCCTTCGCCGTGCAAGAGGTGGCCGACGCCCTGCGCGGGGTGGACATCCCGGTGCTGGTCAAAAACCCCGTCAATCCCGACTTGAACCTGTGGATCGGCGCCATCGAGCGGCTGCACAAGGCCGGGCTGCGCCGCATCGCCGCCCTGCACCGCGGCTTTTCCAGCCTCTCGAAATCGGCCTACCGCAACGACCCGCACTGGCAGATTCCCATCGAGCTCAAGCGCCAGATGCGCCAGTTGCCCCTGCTCTGCGACCCCAGCCACATCGCCGGCAAGCGCGAGATGCTCTTCGAGGTCATCCAGCGCGCCTTCGACCTGGGTTACGACGGCATCATGATCGAGTCGCACCACGACCCCGACAACGCCTGGAGCGACGCCGAGCAGCAGATCACCCCCGCCGACCTGGTGGCCATGATGGAGCGCGTCGTCATCCGCGGCGCCACGCCCCAAGACCCCGCCCAGCAGCACAACCTCGACGAGCTACGCGCCCAGATCGACGTGCTCGACAAGATCCTGGTGCAGGTGCTCAACCAGCGCATGGAAGTGGCCCGCTCCATCGGCCAGTTCAAGAAGCGCAACCACATGTCCGTGCTCCAGACCTCGCGCTGGGACAGCATCCTGGGCAAAGTCCTGGCCCTGGGCCGCGAGCAAGGCCTCTCGGACAGCTTCACCACCAGCATCTTCACCGCCATCCACGACGAGTCCATCAACCTCCAAGAAAAGGTCCTGCTGGGCAAGTGAGCCCAGGGCTTCCGGCCACATGTTCCGAGGCCAGCCGGTGGCTTTCGCGCCGCTCGGCTGGCCTTGGTTTTCGCCTTGGTTGGCTATGCTGGCCTAATGCTGTTTGGTGGGCAGGGCTGTTTTGGTGATTTTGGGGGATTTTGATGTGTGTGGGGGG
>JAIFMG010000192.1 GCA_020048645.1 Bacteroidota bacterium
ATGGGTTTGGCTCCTTGCGAGACTCTTCTTCAAATTTCGATCCCCAAAAAAATTTCGTGTTCTTCGTGTTTTTCGTGGAAAAAAATCGAACTTTGGTATCAGATTTAACACAATCTAATTTCAAAGTCTTACTTAGCAACTTGGTATGCAACAAAAGGCCTCCCCATCCTGCGTGGTGGGGAGGCCTTTTGCTTTGGGCTTGCGGCCATCAGTGGCCATCGTCGTGGCTCTCCGGCTCCTCGACTTCGGGGTACCTGCTCATCAGCTCGTCGCAGAAGGCCTCGAACTCGGCCTTCTGGTCGTCTTGCAGGCCTTTGAGGCCGAAGTCCTTGGCTTTTTGGATGCTGAGGCGGTTGCTGAAGCTGGCGGCGAAGTCCTTGACGATGGGCAGGACCTCGGCCTGGGGCACGCCTTCGGTCAGGTCGCGGAGGGTGTATTCCATGATCAGGTCCTCGGCCACGTCGGGGCCGATTTTCTTGCCGATGATCTTCTTGTCCTTGTCGAGCAGGAAGAGCACGGGCGAGCTGTTGATGTTGTAAACATCCTTGTACTTGGATTGGTAGGTGGGGTCCCAGACGTTGACCCAGTCGTGCATCTGGTTGTCGTTGATGAAGGTCTCCCACTTGGTCTTGCCTTCCTCTCCGCCCAGCATGTGCCAGGCCACGACCTCGACGCTGTGCCCTTTGAGGCGGTCATAGACGCGCTTGAGCTCGGGCAGTGCCCTGCGGCAGTGGCTGCAGTCGGCCTCCCAGAACATGACGATGGTGTAGTCGGCCTGTACGGAGTTCATGCTGAGGTAAGAGCCGTCGAGGATGGGCCGGGTGTAGCTGGGGTTGGATTTCTTCTGGATGAAGTAGGAGTTGTCCACGCGCAGGGCCTGGGTGTTGGGGAAGGTCTTGCCGATGAGCAGGGGCTTCTCCTTCTGGATGCGCTCCTTGATGTCGTCGATGTACTCGGCGTTGCTCCACCAGTTGTGGACGTAGTACTTTTCGGCCAGGTGCAGGAACACGGCGTCCATGCCCATTATCTCGCTGGCCACGAAGTGGTTGTGCAGGGTGCCGAGCACGAATCGGTACATGACCGAGTCGGGCCGGGAGGCCTCGATGAGCTTGTCGCACTCTACGATGAGGGTGTCGGGGATCTGGGGCAGGACGTTCTTGACGTAGTTCATGAGCTTGTTTTCGAAGACCGGGGTGCGCAGGTAGCGCGAGTCGGCCAGGTCGATGTTGTCGAAGTAGTGGGCGCGGTAGTAGATCCACTGGGCGTAGGGGTCGTTCTGGCCGTCGGCGTTCTTGATCTCGGGCACCTCGACTTCCTTGGTCATGGCCAGGAACTTGGAGAAGAAGAGGTCGGGGTGCTGGCTGGTGACGCCGATCATCTTGTCGCGGACCTCGGCGTTGAGGGTCTCGAGCTGCTGGTCGATCTGCTCGACCCGGGCGGTGTTGCCGGCCTCCTGGGCGGTGGTCTTTTCGGCCTGGAGCGCGGCGACCTTGTCTTGGCGGACGCGGAGGAAGCGCTGGTAGTCGTAGAAGACCTGGTTCTCGTCGGAGCCTTGGACGCGGAAGGTCTCCACGAAGTTGGCCGTGTCCACCTCGATGCTGAACTCCTGGTCGGCGTCGAGCATGATGTCGAAGTAGGTCCCCTTGGGCTGGAGGTAGATCAGGTACATTCCGCCGGGCAGGGGCTTGGCGTCGGCGAAGGTGCCCTTGCCGGAGGCGTCGAGCACGAGGGTGTCGTTGACGTAGAGGCTGTTGCCGAAGTGGTGGGCCAGGAAGAGCGTCTGGTTGGGGATGTTTTTGATGTTCACGGTGATGCTGTGGCCGCCTTGCTGGGCCACCGCTCCGGCCAAGGGCGCGAGCGCGGCCAGCAGGAGGGCCATTCGTGTCAATGTCTTTTTCATGGTATTTTTTGTTGATGGATTGGGGTTTTGGAATCGGCCAAATTGTCAGCCTGTCGCCAGGCGAGCTTTCCGCTTGCCGTTTTCTCAAAATGAATGCCAGCGGACGAGGTCCGCTGGCATGGGACGAGGCCTTTAACCTGGCCTTCGCGGATGCGAAGAAAAGCCTTCCGCGGCCTTCAGACGGCCGTCTCGATCTCGTGGACGTTGCGCCCGAAGTACATGACCTGTATGGCCGAGGTGAACAGGCTGGAGAACGAGAGCGCGGTGAGCCCGAGGAAGGCGATGGCCTTGGGCATGAGCTCCACTTCGTCGGGCGAGTGGGCCAGCTCCATCATCTCGACGAGCGTGCTGCCGGCCATCCAGCCGAAGACCAGGGTGAACAGCAGGCTTTCGAGCAGGCCAGCCCAGAGGGCCCAGATGTTGTGGTTGCGCATCTGAAAGGCGAAGAAGGCCGCCATCAGGGCAGCGGGCAGGCTCGACACGATGGCCGCGAGGGCGGGGGTGCCCACCACGAGCACCGTGGCAACGGATATGGCCACCAGCGAGGCCGAGTAGAAGAGCACGAGGTTGGAGGTTTGCTTGGGGGCTGTCATGGCGAGCGTTGTTTTGTTATGGATCGCAAGAACTTGTTTCCCACAAATCTACAAAAAAAAGGCTGGTATCCCAGCCTTTTTGGCGCGAGAAATCGCCTCAGTCGTCGTCCTCGTCGTCGTCGTATTGCTCGAAGGCGTCCGGGTCGATGGGGGCGCCTTCCTTGGGCGGCGGGGCGTTGAGCTTTTCTTCCACCTCTTCGGCGCTGAGCTTCTTGACGTTGGTTATCAGGAAGTTCTTGCCCAGGAAGTCGCCGTAGAAGTTGCAGGCGCCAATGGCCTTCTGGAAAACGTCGCGCACCGAGAGCGTCATGGGGATGACCACCAGCAGCAGGGCCATGTAGCCGCTGGTCTCGAGCTCCTCGAGCTGGCCGCCCATCTCCTCGAGCACGAAGCTGAACTCGCTGCGGATGATCTTCTCCTGCAAGGGGCTGAGCTCGGTCTTCTCGTGGGTCCAGACGGCGGCGAAGTAGCGCAGGCGGTTGCCGTTGCCGCCCAGGCCCGTGGAGATGAAGATCTGCTTCTCGTCGAGCAGGGAGCTCTCGAGCAGCATCTCCAGCTCCTGCTGGGCCAGCATCGCCCAGTGGCGCAGGCTGGGGTCGGGCGTCTCCAGGTAGCGCTCCACGGCCCGGTAGGCCTCGACCTTGCCGCTGGCCGCCAGGAGGTTCAGGCGCTCCTTCTTCTGGGCGAGCTCTGCCTCGGGCGAGAGCAGCAGGGCCAGGTCCTCATCGACCTCGCCCTCGTAGCCGAGCTTGTGGGCCTCTCGGCTCTGCTCGAAGTATTCCAACTGCAGGTTCAGGTCGATCTGCTCCTCCATGACCCTGAAATTGCCCTTGGTCTTTCCGAAAATGTTCTGCAACTGCTTGTAGATGTCGCCTTCGTCCATATCCGATCCCTCCTGTGGTTTCGCGCTAAGATACCTAGTTTGGACGGGATACTCAAACGCTGGGGCGATTTTGGAGAAACTTGCCCCGCGGCCGAAAACCTTATCTTCGCGTCCGAAAACCCCTATTGCCCCATGAGCCAGCCCCCCGACCTGGAACGCGTGATGCAGGAAATCGCCCTCGAGCTCGCCCGGATGCCCCGCGAGGGCAAGGTGGCCGACTACATCCCCGAGCTGGCCAAGGTCCCCGACGACCGCCTGGCCATGCACCTGGTCGGCCTCGACGGCGCCGCGCACGGCTTCGGCCACCAGAGCGAGCGCTTCTCGTTGCAGAGCATCACCAAGGTCTTCACCCTGGCCATGGCCATTTCCGTCTATGGCAGGCAGATGTGGAGCCGCGTGGGCGTCGAGCCCTCGGGCAACGCCTTCAACTCGCTGGTGCAGCTCGAGCACGAGGCCGGCATCCCCCGCAACCCGCTCATCAACGCCGGCGCGCTGGTGGTCTGCGACATGATCGTCAGCCTCTACGACGAGCCCAAGCGCGCCCTGCTCCAGTTCGTCCGCGAGCTGGCCGACCAGCCCACCCTCGACTTCAACCCCAGGGTGGCCGGGTCGGAGCGGCAGCACGGCTTCCGCAACGCCGCCCTGGCCTACTTCATGAAGTCCTACGGCAACATCCAGAACCCCGTGGAGCAGGTGCTCGACTTCTACTTCTGCCAATGCTCGCTCGAAATGTCCTGCCGCGAGCTGGCCAAGAGCTTCCTGCTGCTGGCCAACCAGGGCGTCGTGCCCCACAGCGGCCAGCGCGTCCTGGCCGCCGAGGACAGCCGCCGCGTCAACGCCATCATGCAGACCTGCGGCTTCTACGACGAGTCCGGCGAGTTCTCCTTCCGCGTCGGCCTGCCCGGCAAGAGCGGCGTGGGCGGAGGCATCGTGGCCGTCCTGCCCAAGCATTACGCCGTGGCCCTCTGGAGCCCCGTCCTCAACCCCAAGGGCAACTCGCACCTGGGCATGAAGGGCCTCGAGCTGCTCACCACCAAGACCCAGCACTCGGTCTTCTGATTCCCACCCAAGCCACATGGCGCCCATCCCAATCCCCAAGCCCACCATGAGAAAGCACCCCATCCTCCCGCTGGCCCTGCCCTTGCCCGGGGTCTGCGAAACCGTAGAGCCAAACGCAAAACCCCACTGAAAAAAAACCACGACATGAGCAAACTGCTGCAAACCATCCTGGCCACCTGGGGCATCTTCCGCGTCCCCGAAGTCGGCATCGACCAGGTCCGCGAAGCCCTGGCCAAGCCCGAAGGCCCCCTGCTGCTCGACGTGCGCACCCCTGGCGAGTTCGCCGACGGCCATCTGCCCAAGGCCCTGAACATCGACTTCTTCGCGCCCGACTTCCACCAGCGCGTCCAAGCCCTCGACAAGCGCCGCGACTACATCCTCTACTGCCTGAGCGGAAACCGAAGCGTGGCCGCCGCCAGGGCCTTGCGCCAGCTCGGTTTCGAGAAGGCCAGCAGCTTCCGCGGAGGCATCCGCCGATGGAAAGGCGCCATCGAACGCTAATTTCGCCGTTTTTTGGGCATGGCATCTTTTTTGAAGGCGCGAACCTGCGCGGCTCTGCCCCATCCCTCGAACCGACTGCCACAAAAGGCTCATTTTCAGAAACTTGTTACAACGACTGGAAATTTGTTCTGCAAGCACGCCGTTTTCGCCTGGCATTGATTAGTTTCGCGCAGTTTTTCAGCCCAATGGAGTGATAACCTTGTTAACCTGAAACTATGTACTGGACACTGGAACTCGCATCGAAATTGGAGGACGCTCCCTGGCCCGCTACCAAAGAGGAGCTCATCGACTACGCGACCCGAACCGGCGCGCCGCTCGAAGTGATTGAGAACCTTCAGGAGATCGAAGATGAAGGCGATGTCTATGACAGCATCGAGGACATCTGGCCCGACTATCCCACAAAGGAAGACTTCTTCTTCAACGAGGACGAATACTGATCCCTCAGTAGAAAAGCCCCAGAAAGCTGCCCCCAGTGGGTGGCTTTTTTTTTGCAATCAGGTTAATGGAGAAGGGAAAATGGTGAAGGGATAATGGATAATGGTTAATGGTTAATGGATAATGGTTAATGGTTAATGGATAATGGTTAATGGTTAATGGTTAATGGATAATGGTTAATGGATAATGGATAATGGATAATGGTTAATGGTTAATGGATAATGGCGAAGGGATAAGGGAGAATGCTCATATTTTCATTCTCAATTCATAATTCGTAATTCATAATTCGTAATTCGCAATTAAAAATTCGTAATTCGTAATTAAAAATTCGTAATTCGTAATTAAAAATTCGTAATTCCCAATTCGTAATTAAAAATTCATAATTTCCCCCCGGATGCCAAAATGGCAGTCCTTGCTGAATTGATTTCCCGTTTTTGGTAACAAAACCCGCGGCTTGCCCGCTTCGCGAATTGGCTTATCTTCGCGGCCGTTCCGATTGGCGGGTTCGAATTTCCGCACCGGCAAGGCCCATCGGGCGATGCTGGGGTAGGAGACCTGCCGGCCAGCCATATCCCCCAAAGCCCTATCAACCAGGCCCTCACGATGCAAGAAAAACTCACCTACAAGGACGCCGGCGTGGACAAGGAAGCCGGATACGAGGCCGTGGAGCTCATGAAGAGCCACGTCCGGCAAACCCACGGCCCGCAGGTGCTGGCCAACCTGGGCGGCTTCGCGGCCCTCTACGCCCTCGACAAAGACCGCTACCAGGAGCCCGTGCTCGTCTCGGGCACCGACGGCGTGGGCACCAAGCTCAAGCTGGCCATCGACTGGGACGGGCACGACAGCATCGGCCAGGACTGCGTGGCCATGTGCGCCAACGACGTGCTCTGCCAGGGCGCCCGCCCGCTGTTCTTCCTCGACTACTTCGCCACGGCCAAGCTCGACCCGCGGGTGGCCGCTCGCGTGGTCAAGAGCATGGCCGACGGATGCCAACTGGCCGGCATGGCCCTGGTCGGGGGCGAGACCGCCGAGATGCCAGGCTTCTACCAGCCCGGCGACTACGACGTGGCCGGCTTCTGCGTCGGCGTGGTCGAGCGCGCGCGCATCATCGACGGCAGCCGCATCCAGCAGGGCGACATCCTCCTGGGCCTGCCTTCCAACGGCCTGCACAGCAACGGCTTCTCGCTGGTGCGCAAGCTCCTGCTCGAACGCGAAGGCCTCGGCCCCGACAGCCTGACCCCCGACGGCACCCGCCTGCGCGACGAGCTGCTGCGCCCGACCCGCATCTACGTCCAACCCATCCTGGCCCTGCTCGAGCGCTTCGAGATAAAAGGCCTGGCCCACATCACCGGAGGCGGATTCATCGAGAACCTGCCCCGCGTCATCCCCGAGGGCCTCTGCGCCCAGGTCGATACGCGGGCCATCCCGCGCCAGGCCATCTTCGACATGATCCGCGAGCGCGGGCGGATGGACTGGGCCGAGCTTTTCGGCACCTTCAACATGGGCATCGGCATGATCATGGTCGTGGCCGCCGAGCTGGCCGAGCCCATCGAGCAGGCCCTGGCCGAGATGGGCGAGCGCCCTTGCCGCCTGGGCCAGATTGCCCCCGGCGCCAAGAAGATCGAGCTGGTCTATCCCGATTGAGATGAAACCCCGAAACAAGGCATGAAAAACATCGCCGTGCTGGTCTCTGGTTCCGGCACCAACCTCCAATCGCTGATCGACCAGGCCGAGAAAGGCACGCTGGGCGGAAGCATCCGCCTGGTGGTCTCCAACCGCGAGGACGCCTACGCCCTCGAGCGCGCCCGAAGGCATGGCATCGAGGCCCAGGTGCTGACGCCCAAGCGCCTGGGCGGCAGCCGCGCCTTCAACCTGGCCCTGGTGGAGCTGCTGCGCTCCCGCGGCATCGACCTGGTGGTGCTGGCCGGCTTCATGAGCATCCTGGCCCCGGAGACCGTCGCGGCCTTCCGCGACCGCATCCTCAACATCCATCCTTCGCTCATCCCGAGCTTCTGCGGCAAGGGGTTCCACGGCATCAAGGTCCATGAGGCCGTGCTCGAGTACGGCGCCAAGGTCAGCGGCGCGACGGTGCATCTGGTGGACGAAGGCACGGACACCGGCCCCATCGTGGCCCAGCGCTCGGTGGAGGTCCTGCCCGGCGACAGCCCCGAGCGCCTGCAAGCGCGGGTGCTGGCCGTGGAGCACGAGCTCCTGCCCGCCTGCGTGCGCGCCTTCTGCCAAGGTCGGCTGCGGGTTGAGCAGGTTCCCGGCAAGCGCCCCATCGTCCACTGGGACTGAGGCACGAAAGCAATCCATAAACCCTTCAAAAACAACAAGTTGGAAATGAAAAGAGCCTTGATCAGCGTCCACGACAAGACCGGAATCGTTGAAATGGCCCGCGAGCTGGAGCGGCTCGGCTGGGAAATCGTCTCCACGGGCGGCACCTTCCGCAGCCTTTCGCAGGCGGGTGTCAAGGTCCGCGAGGTGGCCGAGCTGACCGGCTTCCCCGAGTGCCTCGACGGGCGGGTCAAGACGCTGCACCCCTTCGTGCATGGCGGCATCCTGGCCATCCGCGACAAAGACGAGCACCGGCAGGCCGTGCGCGAGCTGGGCATCCCGACCATCGACCTGGTGGTCTGCAACCTCTACCCCTTCAAGCAGACCCTGCTCGACCCCAAGTCCAGCCCGGAGGACATCATCGAGAACATCGACATCGGCGGCCCCACGATGATCCGCGCCGCGGCCAAGAACCACGCCTTCGTAACGGTGCTGACCGACCCCGACGACTACGCGGCCGTGCTCGGCGAGCTGCGCGCCCACGGGCAGACCCAAGCCCCGACCCGCGCCCGCCTGGCCGCGAAGGTCTTCGCCCACACGGCCCACTACGACAGCCTGGTGGCCCAGCACATGGCCGAGGTCGCGGGCCTCGACGACGCCAAGACGATCAGCCTGACCTTCGAGCGCCGACAAGACCTGCGCTATGGCGAGAACCCGCACCAGAAGGCCAGCTTCTACACCCAGGTGGGCCGCGAGAAGGGAACCCTGGCCGAGGCCCGGTTCCTCAACGGCAAGGAGCTGTCATTCAACAACATCAACGATACCAACGGCGCCCTGGAGACCCTCAAGGAGTTCGACGAGCCGACGGTGGTGGCTGTCAAGCATGCCAACCCCTGCGGCGTGGGCTCGGCCCCGAGCCTGCTCGAAGCCTACCAGAAGGCCTACGAGGCCGACACGGTCTCGATCTTCGGCGGAATCGTGGTGGCCAACCGCCCGATCGAAGAAGATGTGGCTTTGGAAATGGGCAAAATCTTTCTGGAGGTTATCGTGGCTCCCAGCTTCAGCCCGCAGGCCCTGGCCGTGCTGTCCAAGAAGAAGAACCTGCGCCTGCTGGAGTTGCCCAACATCGGCCAGCCTTACGTGGGAGGCCTCAACGTGCGCAGCGTCATGGGCGGGCTGCTGGTGCAGCAGACCAATGACCTGCTTCTGACCGAGGGCCTTGTCGTGCCCACGCGGCGCCAGCCCAGCGCTGCCGAGTGGCAAGACCTGCGCTTTGCCTGGAAGGTGGTCAAGCACGTGAAATCCAACGGCATCGTCATGGCCAAGGGCCTGGCCACCACGGGCATCGGCCCTGGGCAGGTCAGCCGCATCTGGGCCTTGGAGAACGCCATCCGGCAGGCGGGCGGCTCGGCCTCGGGCAGTGTCCTGGCCTCCGACGCCTTCTTCCCCTTCGACGACTCGGTGCGGGCAGCGGCGGCGGCCGGCGTCACGGCCCTCATCCAGCCTGGCGGCAGCATCCGCGACAAGGAGTCCATCGAGGCCGCCGACGCGAACGGCATGGCGATGGTCTTTACCCAAATGCGGCATTTCAAACACTGATCGAGCAGTATGTTTAAAGACATCGGATTAGTTTGTCCGAAATGCTTTCGCTATCTTTGAAAACAAAAATTGACACCATGCCGAACGTGATTCTTGACAACCAATATTTCAAGGCTGAGTACATCAAAGAGAAAAAGGCCGTCGTCTGTGCCAGCAAGAGCTCCTTCATCCCCGAGCAGGAGTTCAAGCAGAGCTTCGAGTTGATGGGTGAGTTCATCAAGATCAACCTGGTGGACATTTTCGTGTTCGACAAGGAATCGCTCAAGACCTTCCACCAGGCCTCGATGGTCTGGTACCATGTCAACTGGAAGCCCCGGATGTTCGACTTCGGCCTGCGCTCGCACCGGAAAATCCTGCCCCAGGACAGCTTCTTCAAGAAGAGTGTAGAAATCGGGCGGCAGAAGATCAAGCGCGAGCATCCTGGCTTCGACTTCGAGCGCTACGACATCCGCTACTTCGATTCGCTGGCGGAGGCCCTCCAGGGCTGAGAAGCCGTTCCATCCCGACGAAGATCCAAGCCGCTCGGCCATCGTGCTCCGGGCGGCTTGGCTTTTTCGGCGGCCCGCCAAGGCCTGCTCCCATGCGCTTGGGTCGCCGAAAAGTTTTACATTCGCGGGGGAGTACACAATTCAAACGATTTTAACGCGAAAAAAAATGTCCAACATTCTGAACACCATCATCCTGATGGGCCCTCCGCAAGAAGGGCAAAGCCCGCTGATGTCATTCCTGCCCTTGGTGCTGATCATCGTGGTCTTCTATTTCTTCATGATCCGTCCGCAGGTCAAAAAGCAGAAGGAGCTGCGCGACTTCCGCGAGGCCATCAACAAGGGCGACAGCGTCCTGACGGTCGGAGGCATCTACGGCAAGGTCGTCGAAGTGCGCGAGCAGGCCGTCATCCTCGAGATCGACAAGGACGTGAAGGTGACCGTTGACAAGACGGCCGTGGTCAAGGACATCACCAGCCTTCCCCAGGCACGTTGAGCGTCCTGGCCCAGCGGAGCAACCGCCGCCCGGCCCTCCCCAAGGGGCCTCTGAAAACCCTGGCGGACGTTCGGCATACGAGCGTCCGCCGGCCTTAGGGAACCGCCGCGCATGAAACGGAAAATCGACCCCCGGCTCTACATCTTCTTCTATTGCTTGGTGCTGTCCACCATCCTCTGGTTTCTGAACGTCCTCAACAAGCCGTACCAGATACAGTGGACTTTGCGCGTGCGCTACGTCAACACCAAGCTCGACAACCGCCTGCTCGTGACCAGCAGCCTGCCCGAGCAGTTGGACGTCAGCGTCAACGGCTACGGCTTCGCGTTGCTCAAGGAGCAGTTGGGCTGGGACAAGACCAAGCTGACAGTCGATTTCGAGCGGATTCCCCTGCGGAGGTACTACTCGGACAGCACCCGCTATTTCCTGACGGCCAGGGATTTGCAGGGCCATTTCGCCGACCAGTTCCACTCCGAAATCCAGATTTCGAGCCTTACCATCGACACGCTCTTCGTCCAGGTGACCCAACTTTCGACCCGGGTTTTGCCCCTGGTCAGCCAGGTGAGCGTCACGGCCGCCGACCAGCATTTCCAGAACGGCCCGGCCCAGCTCTGGCCCGACAGCATCACCGTTACGGGGCCGGCCAACCTGCTCGACAGCATCCGGTATGTCCGCACCCGCCACGCGCAAGTGCTCAACCAGTCGGACACCGTGCGCATGGGCATTTCGCTCGAACCGATCGAGAGCCTGAGCTTCGACACCGACTCGGCCTGGGTGGTGGTGCCCATCGAGCAGTTCACCGAAATGGAGCTGCAACTGCCCATCGCGGTGGTGAACCTGCCTGACACCTTGTCCATGAAGCTCTTCCCGGCCAATACCAGCGTTACCTTCCTGGTGGGGCTGAGCCGCTACCACGATGTCGGGCCGGAGCAGTTCACCCTGGTGGTCGATTACCTCTCGGTGGCCGAAAACCTGCCCCAGCGCGCCAAGGTGCAGCCTGCGCGCCAGCCCTCGCACATCACCCGCGTGGCCTTGCACCCAGAGTTCGTGGAGTACATCCTCGAGATTGTCCCGATGGTCAAGCCCTGAGCCGCGGCGCGTTGGCCTTCTTTCCTGGCGCCTTCAGGCTGCCTAAGGGGACTTTCGCGCAAAAGCCGCAACCGAATTTCGTCCAGGATTTCGATCTTGGTCTTTAATTTTTGATGAGCCTAGAAAACATTCTTTCCCGTGGAAATGAAAACATTCGATTTCGAGACCCTGCCGGCGCCCCAGGCCTTCAAGCTGATGCTCGGAGCCATCGGTCCCCGCCCGATCGCCTTTGTGAGCAGCCTCAACGCCGAGGGGCAGCCCAACCTGGCGCCTTTCAGCTTCTTCAACGCGATGGGCTCCAACCCGCCGACGGTCGTGTTCTCGCCCGCCCGGCGCGGCCGCGACGCTTCGCTCAAGGACACCTACCGCAACGTCAAGGCCCGCCCCGAAGTAGTCATCAACGTGGTGGACCATGCCATGGTGCAGCAGATGAGCCTGGCCAGCGCCGACTATCCGCCCCAGGTCAACGAGTTCCTCAAGTCCGGCTTCACGCCCATCGCCTCGGAGGTCGTGGCGCCCTTCCGGGTCAAGGAGTCGCCCGTGCAGTTCGAGTGCGTGGTGCGGCAGGTCATCGAGACCGGCCAGGGCGGAGGCGCCGGCAACATCGTCATCTGCCAGATCCTACGCGCCCACGTGCGTCCCGACCTGCTCACCCCCGACGGGGCCATCGACCAGCGCCGCATCGACCTGGTGGCCCGCATGGGAGGCAACTTCTACTGCCGCGCCCACGGCGACGCCTTGTTCGAGCTGGACAAGCCTATGGAAATCCTCGGCATTGGCCTCGACTCCCTGCCCCGGCGCGTCCGCCTGAGCCATGTCCTGACCGGGAACGACCTCGGCCGCCTGGGCAACCTCGACCGCCAACCCAGCGAGCAGGAATTGCACGAGGCTCGCCAAAGCGCTCAATACCAAGCGATTGTCGAATCGTTCAAGGCGCAGGCCGAGCCCATGGCCGACGCCTTGCACCGTCTGGCGAAAGAGCTGCTCGGCAAGGACAAAGTCCGGGAAGCCTTGGCCGTGCTCATGGCCTGAACCATGAATCACCCAGCGCTGATCGACGAGGCTTTCCGTAGCCTGGAAAAGTACTGCCGAGGGGAGGACTTCAAGGGCTGGGACCCCTTCGACGGCCTGAACAGCCGCCTGTTCCAGGCCACGCCGCTGCGCCGTTCGAGGCTGGCGAGGCTGGCTTGGCTCCAGCTCTTCAAGCGCAACCCGCTGAACCTTAGGCCCTTGGTCGGCGTGCCCAAGCAGGAGAACGCGAAGGGGCTGGCCCTTTTCCTGCATGGCTACTGCCTCTGGCAACGCTGGGAGCCCTCGCCCGAGAAGCTCCGCATCATCGAGGACCTTGTGGAGCGGATCCTTCGGCTCAAAAGTCCCGGCTTTTCGGGCAACTGCTGGGGCTACAACTTCGACTGGCAGGCCAGGGCCTTCTTCCAGCCCAGGGCGACCCCGACAGTCGTGGCCACGTCCTTCGTCGGCCAGGCGCTCGCCGAGGCCTACGCGCTGCTGGGCCGCGAACCGCTGCGCCAGGAGTTGCTCGCCATTGCCCCCTTTCTGCTCAAAGACCTTAACCGGAGCGTTGACGCGCAGGGCGATTTCGCCTTCTCCTATTCCCCGCTCGACCGCACCCAGGTTTTCAACGCCTCGCTGCTGGGCAGCAGGATGCTGGCCCGCCTTTGCGAGCTCAGCCCCGAGCCGCGGCCCGACTGGCTCGAAGCCGCCCGCCGCTCGGCCAGCTTCTGCGCCAAGCACCAGCGCCCCAATGGCGCGTGGCCCTACGGAACCCTGCCCTTCCACCAGTGGGTGGACAACTTCCACACCGCCTACAACCTCGAGTGCCTGCACGAGTACCAGCGCGTCTCGGGCGACCGTGCTTTCGAGGCCAACATCCGGCGCGGCCTGGACTATTTCCTGGCCAACTTCTTCACTCCCAAGGGGGAATCGAAGTATTACGACAACAGTCTCTACCCCATCGACATCCATGCCCCGGCCCAGCTCGTGGTCTGCCTCAGCCGCCTGGGCCTTTTCGAGCGGCACCGCGAACTCGTCGAGCGGGTCTTGGGCTGGACCCTCCAGAACATGCGGACTCCCAAGGGCTTTTTCATTTACCAAAAAAAGAAAATCTTCAGTTCAAAAATTCCCTACATGCGCTGGGCCCAGGCTTGGATGTTTTATGGCCTTAGCTTCTATTTGTGGGAAGTAAACCGAATGAAGCCGCTACCTTGAGCAAGCCGCTGGCAGTCCTGCGCCTTTGGATCTTGTGCCCGCGTCGAGCGGATTGGCCCGATCTTGGCTATGCGAATTGGGCGGAGGCCAAGGCCTGGAAAAGCCTGGGCGGAGGTCGAACCAAGCTCCTACGCGGCCTCGTTCCACAAATGCAACATTCCCCCACACCCCAATCGACCTGAAACCATGAAAAAGATCCTCATCGTCTTCGGAACGCGCCCGGAAGCCATCAAAATGGCGCCCGTGGTCAAGGCCCTCAAGGCCAGCCCGGAACTGAGCGTGCAGGTTTGCGTCACGGCCCAGCACCGCGAGATGCTCGACCAGGTGCTCGAGGTTTTCGACATCCGCCCCGACTACGACCTCGACATCATGCGCCCCCGCCAGGACCTCTACGAGCTGACCAGCCGCATCGTGCTGAAGATGAGGGATGTGCTGCGCGAGGCCCAGGCCGATCTGGTGCTGGTGCATGGCGACACGTCCACCAGTTTCGTGGCCGCCCTGGCCGCCTTCTACCAGCAGGTGCCCGTGGGGCATGTCGAGGCGGGGCTGCGCACGGGCAACATCCTGGCGCCCTGGCCCGAGGAGATGAACCGGAGCCTGACGGGACGCATCGCCCGGCTGCACTTCGCCCCGACTACGGCGGCCAAGGCCAACCTCCTGGCGGAAAACGTCCGCCACGACCATATCCACGTCACCGGAAACACCGTCATCGACGCGCTCTTCCTGGCCTTGGAGACCCTGCGCGACAAGCCCGAGCTGGCCGCCCAGGCGCGAGGCCAGCTCCGCGAGGCCTTCGGCGGGCAGCTCGAAGTGGCTCTGGCCCAGCCTTTTGTACTGGTTACGGGCCACCGCCGCGAAAACTTCGGCCAGGGCTTCATCGACATTTGCCAGGCCATCAAGCAGACTGCGCTGACGCACCCGGGCACCAACATCGTCTATCCGGTCCACCTCAACCCGAACGTTCAGGCGCCCGTGCGCGACATCCTGGGTGGCCTGCCCAACGTTTTCCTGGTTCCGCCCTTGCCCTACCTTCCTTTTCTCTTGTTGCTGGAAAAATGCCATTTCGTGCTGACCGACAGTGGTGGCATCCAGGAGGAAGCGCCGAGCCTGGGCAAGCCGGTGCTGGTCATGCGTGAGACCACTGAGCGCCCCGAGGCCGTCGAGGCGGGCACGGTGCTGCTGGTGGGCAGCCAGCGGGCCTCGATCGTGGCCGAACTGGAGCGGCTGCTGACCGACTCGGCCCACTACGAGCGCATGGCCAAGGCGCACAACCCCTACGGCGACGGCAAGGCATCGGCCCGGATTCTGGACATCATTCTCGACTGGGATGGCGGCGCGCGTTGAGGTCTTGGGCTGCCCCATCGACGCGCTGGACATGGGCCAGACCGTCGAGGCCGTGCTGGGCTCCATTCGGGCGGGGCGTCCGCTGCGGCATGTGGTGGTCAATGCCGCCAAGCTGGTCAACATGCGCCGCGACCCGGCCCTGCGCGCCTCGGTGCTGGGCTGCGACTTGATCAACGCCGACGGCCAGAGCGTGGTCTGGGCCGCGAAGCTGCTGGGGCGCCCACTGCCCGAGCGCGTGGCCGGCATCGACCTGATGGGCAGGCTCGTGGAGGCCGCCGCGCGCGAGGGCCTGCGGGTGTTTCTGCTGGGCGCGCGCCGCGAAGTCGTCGAGAAAGTCGCCCAGCATTACGAGCGGACTTACGGCCCGGGGCTGGTAGCTGGCTTCCGCGACGGCTACTTCACCGAGGCCCAGGAGCCGGAGGTGGCCCGCCAGATCGGCCAGTCGGGCGCGCACATCCTGCTGGTGGCCATTTCCTCGCCGAAGAAGGAGATCTTCATGGACAAGTACCAGGACCTGCTGCGCGTGCCCTTCACCATGGGCGTGGGCGGCTCGTTCGACGTGGTGTCGGGCCTGACGCGGCGGGCGCCGCTCTGGATGCAGCGCGTTGGGCTGGAGTGGCTCTTCCGGCTGGCGCAGGAGCCGGGGCGGATGTGGAAACGCTACCTGGTCACCAACTCGTGGTTCATCTATCTGGTTTTCCGCGAGCGGCTGACTGGCAAAAGTTGACGAAGGCCCAAGGCGCGCGGGTTCCAGCCCGGTTCAAACTGCCGTTTGGTCCGTTTGTGCGGCCGACTGGAAATGCGCGCACCAAGGGGTGAGCGGGCATTGCGCGCACTGGGGCTTGCGGGCCAGGCAGACGTAGCGCCCATGCAGGATGAGCCAGTGGTGGGCCTTGGCCACGAGCTCCTGCGGGATGTGCGCGACGAGCTGCTTCTCGGTTTCGAGCGGGGTCTTCGAGCCAACGGAGAGCCCCAGGCGGGCGGCCACGCGGAAGACGTGCGTGTCCACAGCCATGGCGGGCAGGTCGAAGACCACCGAGGCGATGACGTTGGCCGTCTTGCGCCCCACGCCGGGGAGCTTTTGCAGGGCTTCGACGCTGTCGGGCACCTGGTTGCCGAAGTCGTTGACCAGCATCCGGGCCATGCCGACCAGGTGCTTGGCCTTGTTGTTGGGGTATGAGCACGAGCGGATCAGCGCGAAGACCTCCTCGGGCTCGGCGGCGGCCAGACTTGGCGCGTCGGGGAACTGCTCGAACAGGGCCGGCGTGATCAGGTTGACCCGCTTGTCGGTGCATTGCGCCGAAAGAATGACCGCGACCAGCAGTTGGAAGGGGTCTTGGTAGTCCAGTTCGGTCTCGGCGACCGGGTGGTTTCGCTGGAAATGTTCCAACACTCCTTCAAATCTCTCTTTTCGGGTCATAGGGGGATGAATTTTGCAGTTTTTCACAAAAATAAGGTAACTATTTAGGTCATCTCGCATTTGACGGAAAGGAAGTTGTGGCCGTCAAAAGTGTTTTTGAGCTCCCTGAAAATGTTTCTTCCCT
>JAIFMG010000167.1 GCA_020048645.1 Bacteroidota bacterium
TCCGAATCAGCGGCCAGCTTCCACCCCTACTGGTGGTGGCGCGCCCGCGCGGTCGAGCTGAGCGGCGAGGCCTTCTTCGAAGTCGAGCCGGGAGCCGACTTCGCCGTCCTTTCGGAGCAAGGGGCCACCCGCGTGCTGGGCACCTCCTTCAACGTCTTCGCCCGGGGCCAGGCCTACCAGGTAACCTGCCTGACCGGAAAAGTCGGCGTCAGCGTCGCCGGAGACCGGCACGAGCTGCGCCCCGGCATGACCCTGCGCCACCACGAAGGCCAGCCCACCGAGCTGCTCCAGCTCGACGACCCGGGGCAAGCCGCCCTCTGGCGCGACGACGTGCTCGCCTTCGCCGACCGCCCCCTGCGCGAGGTGCTCGACGAGCTCGAGCGCCAGTACGGCTCGCGGCTGGTCCTTCCCGAGGGCCTCGACCTCCGCTACACGGGCCAGTTCGGCAAGCCCGCCGAGCTCGAAATGGCCCTGGCCTTGGTCTGCCGGCCCTTCGGGCTCGAGTTCGCCCGGGCCGAGGACGGCTCATACACCTTGTCGCGGCCATGAGGCTCCGCCTGGCGCTGCTCTGCGCGGCCTTGGCGCTGGCCGCGGCCACGGGCCTGGCCCAGCCCGTCCACCTGCGCGCCCAGGGGCAGCCGCTCGACCAGGTGCTGCTGGCCATGGCCCGCCAGCAGGGCCTCTCCTTCTCGTTCGACGCCCAGGCCCTGCGCGGCTACCCCGTCTGGATCGACGCCAAGTTCGACGATGCCGAGCAGGCCCTGGCGGCGCTGCTCGAGGGCAAGCCGCTGCGCCACGAGCGCATCGGCGGCGTCATCGTCATCTCGGCCAAGCCCGCGCCCGAGCTGGCCCGCACCGACGCCGAGACCCTCCCGCCCCGGCTGTTCCAGCTCAACGGGCAGGTGCTCGAGCTCGACACGGGCGAGCCTCTGCCCTACGCCTACCTGCGCGCCAACGGGCAGAACCTGGTGGCCGACGCCCAGGGCCGCTTCCGCCTGAGCTCCAGCACCGACAGCCTCTTCCAGTTGGAGGTCAGCTACCTGGGCTACCAGAGCCTCGACACCTCCACCGCCGCGGGCCAGGTGGCCAGGCTGGGCCTCCGCCCCATCTACACCGAGCTGGCCGCCGTGCCGGTGTTCGACAAGCTGCTCGAGCATTTCAGCACCGTGGGCAACCAGGCCGGGCGCCTCCAGCTCAACCACCGGGTGGCCAAGTACCTGCCCGGCAGTGGCGACAACTCGGTCTTCAACCTGCTGCGCCTGCACGGCGGGGTGCTGGCCGCCGGCGAACAGTCGAACGACATCATCGTCTGGGGCAGCTACCAGGGCCATTCGCGGGTCTTCTTCGACGGCATCGCCCTCTTCGGGCTGAAGAGCTTCAGCGAGAACATCAGCGTGCTCAACCCGCTGGCCGTGCAGTCGCTCGACGTGCGCAAGGCCGGATTCGGGGCCGAGAAGGGCGACTGCGTGGGCGCGTTCGTCGAGGTGAGCGGCAAGCGCGGGACGGCCGCGGCGCCCGCCTTCGAGCTGGCCGCCAACAGCTACACCCTCAACGCGCAGCTCGAGGCGCCCATGGGCCGCGGCTGGGGCCTGCTGCTGGCCGCCCGCAAAAGCTACCGCCAGCTCTACGACGAGGCGGACGACCAGGTGCGCACGATCGACTCGCTCGAAGGCCAGGAGCTGCTGGTGGGCCTGCGCCCGCGCTACGGCTTCCTCGACGGCAACCTCAAGCTCAGCCACGAAGGCCCCAACGGCCAGTTCAGCCTCACGGCCTTCGGCGGGGCCGACGACTTCTCCTACGACATCGTGCTGGCCCGCCCCCAGGCCAGCCTGGTCAAGACCCTGGGCGAGCAACACGCGAACGCCGGCCTGGGCGCCGACTACCACTGGCAAGGCCCGCGGGGAGGCTCCAACCGCCTGGCCCTCTCGCACGCGCTGCTCCGGGTCTCCTTCCTCGACGAGCTCAGCCTGCGCCGCGATCGCACCGGGGCCGAGCTTTTCAGCCGGGTCGTGGCGCTCGAAAACCGCATCGACGAAAGCCGGGCCGAGTTCGCGCACGCGCGGGCACTGGGCGGCCGCGGGCAGCTCGAGGCAGGCCTGGCCCTGGCCCGAGACGTCTCGCGCTACTCCATGGACAGCACCAGCGGCCAGGAGCAGGTCGAGCAGGCCGAGGCCCTGGGCGCCGCGCTCTTCGCCACCGCCCGCCTGGGCTGGGCTGGCTTCGACTGGGAGGCCGGCCTGCGCGTGGCCCAGCTCGTCGGGCAGGGCACCCACTGGCAGCCGCGCCTGGCCGTCGTCCGCCGCGTGGGGCAGTGGTCCAAGCTCTCGGCCGCCGCCGGGCTCTACGCCCAGTTCATCGGCAAGACCAGCCAGCTCGACGACTTCGGCAACTACCGCTACTTCTGGACGGCCGCGGGCGGCGACGTGCCCGTGCCCCGGTCGAGGCACCTGGTGCTGGCCGCTGCCCGCGCCAAAGACAAGACCATCCTGAGCGCCGAGCTCTACTACCGCCAGACCCTGGGCCTGAGCCGCTACCGCGACTTCGCCGCCCTGGGCCCCGAGGGCCTCTTCGAGGGCGCGGGCCGCAGCTACGGCCTCGACCTGCACCTCAAGCAGGGCTTTGGCCGGCACACCGCCTGGCTGGCCTACACCCTTTCCAAAACGCTGGAGCTCTTCGAGTACTTCCCCGACGACCACTACCGCCTGGCCCCGCACGACCAGCGGCACGAGCTCAAGGCCGCCCTGATGCTCGACTTCGACCCCTGGCACCTGAGCTCCAACTATGTCTGTGGCTCGGGTTTCCCCGTTACGGGCGAGACCGTCCAATATACCCAGGCCCTGACGACGGCCTACCACCGCTGGGATGCGGCCCTGGTGCGCCGCT
Source organism: Bacteroidota bacterium (assembly GCA_020048645.1). Lineage (GTDB taxonomy): Bacteria > Bacteroidota > Bacteroidia > Bacteroidales > UBA6013 > UBA6013. The sequence continues at coordinate 2,884 of JAIFMG010000167.1, forward strand.
ACGCCCTGGGCAAGGCCCGCGGCGAGCTGGGCCTCTCTGTGCTGAACCTGCTCGACACCCGCAACATCAAGTACGACAACTTCGAGCGGGTGCCTGCCTACGAGTCCGTGAGCATCCGCCTCTACTCGGAAGCCATCCCCCGCAGCCTGACCCTGTTCGCCAGCCTGCGCTTCTGAGGCCGAGTTGCGCACGAAGGTGGAAAAAGCAAACCTCAGCGTCCTGCAAAATTGGGGTCGAGAGGCACGCTGATGACGCCGATTTGGCGGATAAATCGGTTTTGCTGATAAGCCGTTCTTCGTCAAAACTTAATTTCCATCCCTTTTGCATTACAAATTCATGGGTCAAAATAAGGCAATAAGGTTAATTTGACACCTCTATTTGATTTTCTACTAAGGTTTTAACCAACAATAAGGTCTTGTCACCTGCCTGAAATGAAAACCTTAGTAGAAATCCTAAGCCATGATGGACACAACCTTATTACCTTATCGATCCTGGAATCCTAGGGTTGGCAAGGTTTTTTTGATGTTATGTTTGGTGGTTCAGTCATTTCACGTTTGAACGCGACTTGTTGTAAGGTTGAAGAACCTCCGAATTTCCAACTTCCCAATTTGGTAATTGCATATGAATATCCTATCTTGGCCTTATCAAAAGTTAGAAGATAAATGCAAGTGCGAATTATAAAAAACGACGGTGAATACCATGAAGCTCTAAAGAGGTTTCAAAGCCTATTTCTTGCGGAAAAAGGAACGCAAGAGAGCGATGAAGCTGACCTGCTGGCTCTTGTCATTGAAAAGTATGAAAGCGAAAACCACGAAATCGAAGAGCCTGACCCCATCGAGTACATCAAATACAAAATGAAGAAAATGGGTTTGAAGCCGAAAGACTTGGTACCAGCCTTCGGTAGTTTTTCAAGAGTATCGGAGGTTTTTGCTGGAAAAAGGAAGTTAACCGTAAAAATGATCAAAAACATCCATCGGATGATGCTAATTCCTTATGACATTTTGTTGAGGAACGTATGATCCGCCAGCAAGTGATGGGATTGGATTTGCAAACATCCCTATGGAGAAAAATCAAAAAACGTACAAACTGGAAATTTTCATTCGCGAAACTTGATCCAAAAGCAAAAATATCTTTTCTCAAAAAGCAAATCTTCAAGTCGATTGTTTCCTAAAAAACCACCCTCATCATGCAAACCGTAACATTTGAATTGCAAGCAGATATAGCCAACCGCATGGAAAAATACCTGCAACTCTTTGGAAACAAAGAGATCATGTTTGATAAATTCATTGATTACCACATCAATCGGATCAAGCGTGAAATTGCATTGATGCAAATTGATTTGAGATCCTATGAAAAAAAATTCAATCTGCCTTCCGACGAATTTTACGTCCAATTTGAAAATGGCGAATTGGGAGATGACAAAGATTTTATACTCTGGTCGGGTATCTATGAAATGCAATTGAGCTGCAAACAGAAATTAGAAAAACTCTTATGATTTCAAAATACTTTGCCCAAACAGAATTTAAAAAGTCATCTTTTACATTTATTAACTTGTAACCAATTGATAATCAATAATAAAATTGTAGAAAATATTGTGGAAATGACCTTTTTTTGACCGCACACAAACATCAAAAAAAAACCTTCCCTATCATAGGATTCCTGGAGTGATAAGTTTGTTTCCATGACCTGCTAGAATTTTCACTATACCAAGTTGCTTTCGATCGTGTAACATACCAATCGCCAGCGTCGGGAGAAATTTGCAAGACCCAGGGCGGATCCCGAAGGGATGGAATTGTTGTAACCAGCCAAGCGTGCGGTGGAGGGGAATCCCGAAGGGGTGGCATTATCTGGCTCTTCCTCCTGACCAGGACAATTTCACCCCTTCGGGGTTCTCTTCTTTGGCCTGTTGCGCTTTCTACAATCATGTCACCCCTTCGGGGTTGGGCGAGGCTTCATGGCAATCCATCAGGTTTGAACGCGACTTGGTATTCGTAGAAAATCAGTTGGCAGAGTCAAAATGACCTTGTGATAACCCATGAATTTGTAAAATAAGATGTATCAAAAATAAGATTTGACGAAGACAAGGTTATTCAACAAAACCGATTTGTCCGCCAAATCCATGTCCTCAGCGTTCATTTCCACCCAAATTGTGCCCGACGCTGGCGATTGGTATATTTCACCACCGAACGCAATTGGGTATAAGGAATTGGCTGAATAGCCCGATTATGTCGGATACTGATGACGCGGGTGTTTTACCACCGAACGCAACTTGGCATAAGCTCTGAAAGGTGCGAATTTGGGGCATTTGTTCCACGGCCGGGCGGTTTTGGCCAGCTACTGGCGTCGTGGCCAGGGCCAAAGGCCGTAGAGGGCTGCGGCGCAGGCGAGCATCGAGATGGGGGGCAGGCCCAGGGGCCAGGCGCGCCAGTCGAGCCAGTTGGGCCAGCCCAGCAGCAGGCTGTGGGCGGCCACCAGCGCCAATGCCCAGCGGGCGGCCCTCGGCCAGCCGGGAAACCGCGCCGCCCAGCGCTCGGAGAGCGTGGCCGCGAACACGGCCGCCAGCAGCAACCAGGCCCCGGCGCCCAGCAGCAGCGTCCAGGCCTGGCGCGCTCCCAGGATGCCGCTGGCCGTGAACCATGACCCGAAATAGCCGCCGGCGAAGCCCAGCAGCGCCAGCAGCACGTGCCCGCCCGCGAGCCAGAAGCCCGCGCCGCCCCAGAAGCTCCGTCCCCCGCGCGGCGCCAGCGGCCCGACGGCTAGGGCCAGCGACAGGGCCGAAAGCCACGAGACGGCCTTGTTCTGGACATGGAGCGGGAAGTGCTCCCAGCCGAGGCCTTTGCCCCAGTGGTAGCGGGCCACGGCGTAGGCCAGCAGCAGCAGGTAAAGCCCTAGCAACCAGGCCATTTTTCCCAGCTTGGCTTCGTGGTCGTGGGTTGTGGGCGTGCGCATCGCGGTTCGGCGTCAGGTTCGCGGGGGCGGGCCGCGAGGGGTTTGTCGGGGCCAAAGAAAAGCCGTTTTGGCCAAACTTGGCCTGGTGGCGCCAAACGCGCATCTTCGCGGGCAAAAGGTGATGATGATGACGTATTGGGCCATTTTCGTGGGGGGCGGGCTGGGCAGCCTGGCCCGCTTTGGCATGTCGAAGCTGATCCACAATCCGTTGCAGGGCATCCACCCGCTGGGCACGCTGGCGGCCAACCTGGCGAGCACGGTGCTGCTGGGCGTTCTGCTCTACTGGCTCCAGCCCAGGGGGGGCCTCGCGCCGGGTTGGAAGTTCTTCTGGGCCACGGGCTTCTGCGGCGGCTTCAGCACCTTCTCGACCTTCAGTTTCGAGACGGCGGAGCTGCTCCGCTCGGGCCATTGGGCTTGGGCGGCGCTCAACGCGCTGGGCAGCATGGCCTTGGGCGTGCTGGTCGTGCTGGCCCTTTCGCGGGTTCCGCTGCGCTGAGTGGCGGGCTTTCAGGGCAGGTAGATGGGCATGCCGTTGGGCACGAAGACCTTCTGGCCCGGCAGGGGGCTGAGCTGGGTGGGGGAAATGCCGACCCAGAAGGGGCTTTGGTTGGCCGCGAGCAGGTAGAACTCGCCGAAATGGCCGACGAGCGCGCCGCCGCGGGCGAAGACGAAGAGCTTGGGTTCGACCATGGCCAAGAGGCTTTCCATCAGGCTGTTGTGGTAGTTCACGGCCAGCCAGAGGTTCTCCATGCTTTGGAAGTAGGAATAGAAGCTCTGCTCGGGCTGATAGACGAAGTAGGTGAGCCGCCTGCCGGTGCTGGGCCAGAGGACTTCGAGCGGCTCGGCGCCTTGTTCGGGCTGCACGCCGGGCTCGAGGCTGAGGCTGAGGCTGGCGTCGGCGGGGCTTTCTTGCGTTACCACGGCCCTGCCGACGCGCCCCGAGGCGGCGATCTGGCCGATCTGCTGGCGGCTGACGCAAAAGTTGTCGGCCACCCGCGCCAGTTCCGTGGGGCCGAAGTCGGGCGGCGTGGCCTGGTAGTCGGCGGCGTAGGTCTTGACGATGGCCTCGACGAGCTCGGCCTTGCGGAAGATGAGCCGGGCGTAGTCTGAAGCTCCGTTGTACCGTGTCACGGCGCGGAACTGCCGGTCCCAGGTGTTCTGCTTGCAAAGCACCATGAAGTCGTGCATGAACTGGACCTGCTGGCTATGGTGCTGGAAATAAGGCATTCCCTGCGGGTCGAAGCGGAGGTATTCGCGGAAGACCTCGGCATGGGCGAAGGGATGCCCGGGCACGCGGTTGGTGATGTAGCGGGCCGTGGGCGGATGCACCTGGGTCATGTCGATTTCCGCGCGGAACTTGGCCTCCTGCTCGGCCATGGCCAGGATGAGGAAGTCGTGCGGGTCGTCGGCCCCGTAGCGCCAGTCGCCGACGGCTCCCTCGATGAGAAAGTGGTAGAAGGTCTCGACGCTGGGGATCGGCGCGAGGCTGGTCCGCCCGTCGTCGGAGACGGCCAGCGGGGCGTGGTCTCCGCTGAGGTCAACCAGCTCCAGGGGCAGCCGGGCGGTGGGAATGGCCCAGGCGGCGCAGAGGAGCTCGTATCCGGCGATGGTCTGCCAGACGCGCAGGCGCTGCTCTTTGTCGAGCCTTTCGATGTTGCGGATGCGGCTGAGCTTCCAGTCGGCCGTGGCCATGGCCTGCTGGGGCGACATGCGGAGGTCGAGGATGCCGGGCAGTCCGGCCTGAGCCTTTGCGCGGGCCAGGTAGGCGGCGTGGCGCGTCCACTCGCGGACCTGCTCGGGCCGGTCCGAGCAGCGGAGCAGCCTGGCCCGCAGGCTGTCCGCCTGGCTGGGCAGCGGGCAGTAGGCCCGGAGCTCCGCCAGCTCGTCGGCGAAGCCTTGCGAGCGCCCTGGCCTCGGAAGGAGCAGGAGCAGGGCGAGCATGAGCCAGTTGACTTTCGCTCCGTATTTCATGGAGATGGCATTTGGGGACAGCAAGGCACGATTTCCCCAAAGACTTTCAAAATGGATTTGGGCATTGGAATGTCAACTGCCAATCTTAATGAAATTTGGAATAAGTCAATTGCAATGCTTTTAGAAAGTTTCATGGATTCAAAACAGACATGAAAATGGCCTCTTGAGCGGTTGCGGTGTGATGTTATTTTAGCGGGAGTGTGCGTATCCCAAGGCGGGTGTAGCCTGGGGATCTCGCGGTTCGAACGCGTTTTGAGGCGCCGAAGGAGCGCGCCTCAAAGTTTTGACTCGATTGGCGCCTTTGGCCATCGGGTTGGCGAAAATTCCTATCTTTAAGCCAAGGCAACGCCGCCGACACAATCCCCCGAAACGCCATGATATTGAAATCGATGCTCGACAACGACCTCTACAAGCTGACCATGCAGCACGCCGTGGTCTCGAAGTTTCCCCGCTCGAGGGTGCGCTACCGCTTCATCAACCGCGCCGGCACGGCCTTCCCGGACGGCTTCGGGGAGGAGCTTCGGCGCCAGGTCCACGCCATGTCGGCCCTGGCCATGACGCAGGACGAGTACGACTTCCTTTCGCGGGCGTGCTACTTCCTGCCGCCGACCTACCTCGACTTCCTGCGGGGCTACCGCTACAACCCGAGCGAGGTGGGCATCATCCAGCAAGGTCCTGAGCTCCAGGTCTCTATCGAGGGCTACTGGTACCGGACGATCCTCTGGGAGGTTCCGCTGATGGCGCTGATTTCGGAGCTTTACTTCCGCATGACGGGCCAGGCGGGCGAGGATTTCGACCAGGTGGCGCAGAAGGCCCGGGCCAAGGCCACGCGGCTGAAGATGCTGGGCGTGAAGGTGGCGGACTTCGGGACGCGGCGGCGCTTCTCGGCAGCGGTCCACGACCTGGTGGTCGGCGAGTTCAAGAACTACGCCTCCGGGGCCTTCATGGGCACGAGCAACGTCTATCTGGCCATGAAACACGACACACGCCCGACGGGGACGCACGCGCACGAGTGGTTCATGTTCCACGCGGCCAAGTATGGCTTCAAGATGGCCAACAAGCTGGCGCTCGAGCACTGGGTGGACGTCTTCCGGGGCGACCTGGGCATCGCGCTGTCGGACACCTTCACCACGGACGCCTTTTTCCTGGCCTTCGACACCAAGTTCGCGAAGCTGTTCGACGGCGTGCGGCAGGACTCGGGCGACCCGCTGGTGTTCCTGGACAAGACGGTGGCCCACTACAAGTCGATCCGCATCGACCCGATGACCAAGACCATCATCTTCTCGGACGGCCTGGACGTCGCGGCCGTGGAGCGCATCGCCGACCATGCCCGGGGCAAGATCCAGGTATCCTTCGGCATCGGCACGCACCTGACCAACGACGTGGGCGCCAAGCCCTTGAACATGGTCATCAAGATGGTGGACGCGAAGGCCGAGGGCCGCGAATGGATCCCGACAATCAAGCTGTCGGACGCTCCCGGCAAGCACTCGGGCGACGCGCAGACCATCGAGCTGTGCAAGCGGACGCTCAACATCCCCTGAAGGATCCGCCTGGAAATTGTTTGAAACCGCCCACCGGGGGCCTGCGTCGCCGCGCGCCAGCAGGTTTTGCCGAAAGGTCAGAGGGCTGGGCCAGGGTTGGCGGATTTTGTTAAATTCGCGGGAGGGCTTTCCGCATCGGCGAAAAGGCATGGCTTTCCTGCCTGGCCGCGTTTGGCCCGGCTCGCCCTCCTTCGGTTGGGTGGCAATCGCTTAGGCCTCCCCATCGAAACAACCCTCGAAAAGCCCCAGGCCTTGGGGCGGACTAACTGAAAAACAAATGAAAAAGAACACGAAAATTGTCGCCACCATCTCCGACCGCCGCTGCGATGTCGAGTTTCTGCGCGAGCTGCATGCCAGCGGCATGGACGTGGTGCGCCTGAACACCGCGCACCAGGAGCCCGCCGACGCGCTCAAGGTCATCGACAACGTCCGCAAGGTCTCGGACAAGATCGCCATCCTGGTGGACACCAAAGGTCCCGAGATACGCACCATGAAGACCCTGGAGGAGGTCGCGGTCAAGAAGGGCGACATCATCCGCATCAAAGGCGATCCCGCCGGCGTCTCGCAGGGCGACCTGCTGTACGTCAGCTACCCCAACTTCGTGGACGAGGTCCCCGTGGGGGCGCACATCCTGATGGACGACGGCGACCTGGAGTTCGTGGTGCTGCGCAAGCAGGACGAGGCGCTGGTCTGCGAGGTCCAGAACAGCGGCATGCTCAAGGCCCGCAAGAGCATCAACGTGCCCAACGTCCACATCAACCTGCCCTCGCTCAGCGACAAGGACCGCCGCTTCGTGGAGTTCGCCATCCAGGAGGACGTCACCTTCATCGCGCACTCCTTCGTGCGCAACAAGGAGGACGTCATCGCCATCCAGGAGATCCTGGACCAGCACAACAGCCAGATCAAGATCATCGCCAAGATCGAGAACCAGATCGGCGTGGACAACATCGACGAGATCCTCAGCTACGCCTACGGCGTCATGGTGGCCCGGGGCGACCTGGGCATCGAGATCGCCGCCGAGCGCATCCCCGGCATCCAGCGCATGCTGGTCGAAAAGTGCGTGGCCCGCAAGAAGCCCGTCATCATCGCCACGCAGATGCTGCACTCCATGATCAAGAACCCCCGGCCCACCCGCGCCGAGATCAGCGACATCGCCAACGCCGCCTACCACGCCACCGACGCGGTCATGCTCAGCGGCGAGACCGCCTACGGCGACTACCCCCTGGAGTCCGTCCGCTACATGGCCCGCGTGGTCCGCGAGGTCGAGAAGAGCAAGGAGGTCAAGCACGACATCCGCCTCATCTCCGTGGACAACCAGATCGGCATCTTCCTGGCCGAGAGCGCCGTGGAGGCCGCCCGCCGCCTGCCCGTCAAAGGCATCGTGCTCGACACCCTGGTCGGCAGGACGGCCCGCTACATGGCCGCCTTCCGCTCCGACAAGAACGTATATGCCATCTGCTACAACAAGCGGGTCATGCGCGAGCTGGCGCTTTCCTACGGCATCTACGCCGACTACATGCCGCAGCGGAACTCCACCGACGACTTCAAGAGCGACATCCTGAACTTCCTGCTGGACCAGAAGCACCTCAAGGAAGAGGACCTCATCGTGATCATCGGCGGTAGCTTCGGACCCCGCGGCGGGGCTTCGTTCTTGGAAATCAACACCATCGAAAGCCTGCTGGCCTAAGCCGCGCGCCATGCTCAAGGTAGGACTCACCGGAGGAATCGGCAGTGGGAAGACCACCGTGGGACGCTTGTTCCAAGGCCTTGGCGTGCCGCTCTATGGGGCCGACGACCGGGCCAAGTGGCTCATGGCCAACGATTCCGCCTTGCGGGGGCAGTTGGTGGAGGCATTCGGGCCGGGCTGCTTCGGCCCGGACGGCGTCCTCGACCGCGCCTACCTGGCCGCGAGAGTGTTCGCCGACGGTGCCGAGCTTTCGCGGCTCAACGCCCTGGTGCATCCGGCCGTGGCCCGCGATTTCTCCGAATGGTGCCTGGCCCATGCCGCCCATCCCTACGGCCTCAAGGAAGCGGCCATCCTCTTCGAGAGCGGCTCGCACGCCGAGCTGGACAGCGTGGTGGTGGTGGCCGCGCCCGATGCGCTCCGCATGGAGCGGGTCATGGCCCGCGACGGCGCCAGCCGCGAGCAGGTGCAGGCGCGCATGGACAAGCAGATGCCCCAGGACCAGAAAGTCGCCTTGGCCGACCACGTGGTCCACAACGATGGCCAAAGCCTCCTCCTGGACCAGGTGCTCGCCTTGCACGAGGTGCTGCTCCAACAATCCCAAGCCGGGCCATGAAAGACTTCAAAGCGCGCTGGTGGCTCGGTTTCGCCGGGTGGATGTTCGGGGGGCCCATCCTGGCCATCGTCGGTTTCCTGCTGGGATCGCTGGCCGACAACCAAGGCGGCGCGCGGGGGGCTGCCCTCCAGGCGGGCGACTCGGTCCGCGAGCGGCTGCTCATGCGGCTTGTCGCGGCCGTGCTCTCGGCCGAGGCAGGCCCCAGGCCCGCGCAGCTCGTCTTCCTCAAAGACCAGTTCGAGCGGGCCTTCGGTCCCGAGAAGGCCCAGGCCCTGCTGCTGCTGCTCCGCGAGGCGCTCGAGGCGCCGCCCCAGGCCCGGCAGGCCGCCGCCGAAGCCGCGCCTTTCTTCAGCCCCGAGGAGAAGCGCAACCTCTTCCGGCTGTTGTTCGGCCTTGTCTCGGCCTCCGGCTCGCCGGGCGCCCGCCCGACCGCGGCCCTGCGCGGCATCGGTTCCATGTGGGAGCATGCCTTGGCCAGCGACCCGTTCTACCAGCGCTTCAAGGGGCAGGATGAGCGCTCGCTCTTCCAGGTCCTGGGGCTGACCGAGCAGGCCACCGACGAGGAAGTCAAGCGATCCTACCGGCAGTTGGCCCTGACCTACCACCCCGACCGGGTGATGGACCGAGAGCCGGAGTACCAGCGCGAGGCCGCCGAGAGGTTCAAGCAGATCAACCAAGCCTACGAGAAAATCAAACTAGCCAGAGGACTGAAATGACCCCGACCAACCCACAGCGACACTGCTACGATTACCCGCGCCCGTCCCTGACCGTGGACGCCATCCTGCTGCGGATCGGTTCCCAAGGCGCCCCCGAGGTGCTGCTCATCGAGCGCCGCTCGCCGCCCTTCGCCGGCCACTGGGCCTTGCCTGGCGGCTTCGTTGACCAGGGCGAGAGGCTGGAGCAGGCCGCCCGCCGCGAGCTGCTCGAGGAGACTGGCCTGGAGGCTGGCGCGCTCCACCAGTTGGCAACCTTCGCCGACCCTGGGCGCGACCCCCGCGGATGGACGGCCTCCGTGGTCTTCCACGGCTGGGCCATCGAGGGCCATGACCACGCCCAGGCCAGCGACGACGCCGCCCGGGCCGAGTGGTTCCGCATCGACCACCTGCCCGAAATGGCCTTCGACCACCGCGCGATCCTCGGCCTAGCCTTCGAGCGAAACGTCCACGCGCGGCCATGAGCGGCTTCGAGATCCGTCCGGCCCTGCCCGGGCAGGAGGCCATCGTCCTGGACTTCATCCGGGGCATCGCCGAATACGAGCGCCTGGCCCACAAGGTCGTGGCCACCGCCGAGGACATCCGCCTGGCGCTCTTCGGCCCCCGCCCCGCCGCTGAGGCCATCATCGCCTGGCGAGGAGAGGAGCCCCTGGGCTTCGCCTTGTTCCACGCCAACTTTTCCACCTTCACCGGCCGGGCGGGCATCCATCTCGAAGACCTGTTCGTCTGGCCCACCCACCGTGGGCAGGGAATCGGCAAGGCCCTCTTCGACCAGGTGGCCCTTCTGGCCCGCCAGCGCGGCGCGCCCCGCATGGACTGGGTCGTCCTGGACTGGAACAAGCCTGCCATCGAGTTCTACCGGGCCGCGGGGGCCATCGGCCTCGACGACTGGCGGCTTTTCCGGCTAGAGTTTCCCGGCTTGGACGCGCCCCAGGCTCCCGAAGAATAGGAGCAAAAAAAGAAGGCAGGGCACCACCCCTGCCTTTTAAAACCACTTAACACTCTCTTAATGAAAAACAACAGTAAATTTAAGCAAATCGCATCAAGCGTCCAAACGGCATTTTTCCTTTTTTATGACCAGAAATGCCAATTGGTTTCCATTTTTTGATCATCCTGTTGATTTTCAAGAGTTTATTTATTTACAATTGGGTTGCATTTCATTATGCGATTGTTCATAAAATCGCAGGCTGAAAAAAACCAGGGCATTTCTTATCCCATCTCCCATTTTTTTCCTTGCTTTGAAGTCGAACTCAAAACAACCAATTTTCCCATGGATTTAAAAGGCATCCTTTCCATCTCCGGCGAGCCCGGTCTTTACAAGATGGTATCACAATCGCGCACCGGCCTGATCGTGGAGCAGCTCGACACGCTCAAGCGTCGCCCGGCCACCCTCAGCTCGAAGATCAGCGCCTTGGGGGACATCGCGATGTTCACGCTGGACCAAGACGTGCCTTTGGTCGAAGTGTTCAAGGCCATCCACAAGCTCGAGGACGGCGGCCCCTGCCTCTCGCACAAGTCCGACGCCAAGCTCATCAAAGACTACTTCGGCCGCGTGCTGCCCAACTACGACCCGGAAAGGGTTTACGTCTCGGACATGAAGCGCGTGTTCCAGTGGTACAACCTGTTGCAGGCCAAAGGTCTCATCGACCAGGAGGACCCCAAGGCAGAACCTGCCGAGGCCGATGTCCAGGAGCAGGACGCTCAAGATTGAGCACCCGTGCCCGCGACCTCACCCGAAATCGGCCCTTTCCTTGGGCCGATTTTTTTGTGCCACCGCGATTCGAGCCTCCCTAATCCCGCGGCGACGGGCCGAGTTCCTGCTCGGATCGGCCCGCTTGGGCGTCCGCCTTTCAGGAAAAACGCCACCACCACCCCCTGCTCAGAAAAATGCTGCCATATGACGCCTTGCCCTTGGCCAAGCTGACTATTTTCGCGCAGAGCGCCCCACAGCGGCCGGACCAACAAGCCCTTTATCGACAATGGACAAAATCGTAGGTTTCGCACTGGCCCGGACGCCACTCGTCGGGCTGGCCCCCGACCTCTTCGGGCGGGGAATGACCGTTGAACACATTGAGCACCAAGGCTTCCACCTTTGTCTTTGGGGCTGGGGCAAGCCGTCGGCATGTCGCCAGGGCCCGGCGCTCTCAATGGCCTTTCCGCCATCGGACTCCCTTCTGGAGCGCAACCTGCTGCTGCGGCTTTCGCCCCACGGCATCGAGGTCGAGAACGATTGGCTGGGAAGCGTGCCCGTCTTCTACAATCCTCGGGAAGGCTTGGCCTCCACCTGGCCGCGGCTGGCCCTGGGAGCCTCCCGGGCGATCGACGAGGTGGCCGTCCAGGATTTCCTGCGCTATGGCTACTCGGTCTTTGGGCAGACCATCTTCCAGGACGTCCGCTTCCTGCGGCATTTCTCGAGCTTGCGGTGCCAGGGGGGACAGCTTAGGGAAGTTACCAAGGACGACGATCCGGCCCAGCGGCTTGTAACCTCGCCCACCCACACTAGCGAGGAGGACGTCTGGGAGCGTTTTCGACATCTCGTCGGCCGGGCCGAGTCGGCCACGCCGGGCAAGGTGCTGCTGCCGACTTCAGGCGGCTTCGATTCGCGGCTGCTCAACTTGTTGCTGGCCGACAAGTCCAAGATCCGGTCCTTCACCTACGGCGCGAGCAAGGATACCAGCCAGTTCCGCGACGTGGTCTTCGCCCGCGAGCTGTCCCGAATCTTGGGCACAACCTGGAGCGAGGTGGCACTGGTCGACTACCACCAGCATATGCCCAAGTGGTTCAAGATGTACGGATTCAGCACACATTATCACGGCATGTACCACCTGGAGTTCTACCAGAAGATATTCCAAAACTCGCTGCTGGAACCCGACAGCAGCATGGGCAGCGGCATCATCGGCGACGCATGGTCGGGCAAGCTGTTCTACAAGCCGGTCCGCAAGCCGGATCAGGTGGTGTCCTTGGGCCTGAGCCACGGCCTAAGCCTGGGGGCTGGCGAACTGGCGCGACCGCTACGGCACGGCAGGGAGGAGGAGTTTCTCCAGGAGAACCGCAACCGTCTCCAGTTGTCCGCTTTCCGGACCTTGGCGGCCATGCGCATGAAGATACTCCTGCTCTCGTACCTGGTGGCTGTTCCGGAGCACTTTGGCACGCCTGCCTGGTCTCCCTTCCTCGATTTTGAGCTGGTCAGGCTTATGCTGACCTTGCATCCAGCCCGCCGCAAGAACCGGCTCTGGCAGGTCGATTTTTTCAAACGTCATGGAGCTTGGCTTGAGGGGATGGGCCTTTCCTTCTCCACGGCGAACCGGCTCGATTACGACAGGGCCGGGAAGCATCGGTTCGAGCCGCTTGCGGAGGAACTTCTGGCCCCCCATGTGCAGGCGGGGGTGCTGCGCCAGATAAACCAGTCGCTCAAGGGCTTCCGTCCTAGCGACGATTTTCGGAACTGGCTGCTGACAACTCCTAAGATCAAGGCTGCGGCCCAGATGCTGGGCCTCAGGAACCCGGCTTTGGAAAACTTGCGCAAATACTACGTCCTCAAGGCCTTGCAGGATGGCATGACCCTTTGATTCCTAGGCCGTCGAGCAGGTACTTGAAGGCCCAGTCGTACAGGGGGTTGATGACCAGCATGGCGTCGGGGGCTTTATGGTTTTCCTGGTTCCTGGTCCAGCAGCGCCTGCACCTCGGCGGGGTCGAGGCCGGTGAGCAGGGCGACCTTCCCTGCGGGGACTCCCAGGGCTAGGAACTCCCTGGCGCTCTCCAGGGCCTTGAGGCGGGCCTTTTCCGCGGCCTGCTTGGCCTCGGCCTCCCGCAGGAGGGCCTCTGCCTTCAGCAGGCGCTCGCGCTCGGCCAGCCGCTGTGCCTCGGCCTCTCGGAGCTGGGCCTCCTCGCGCTGCTGCCGCTCCTCCTCGGCCATCTTCTGGGCCCGCTCCGCCATCCCGAGGGCCTCGGCCTTCTCGGCCTCCAGCCTTCCGATGTCCTGCTCCATCTGCCCGAAGGCCTTGTAGTAGTCCTCCTCGGCCCTGAGCTGCTTG